>NZ_CP027706.1:6585000-6896611 GCF_003850565.1 Pseudomonas sessilinigenes | reverse complement strand
CGATGGTTTTCCAGTCATCCTGTGGGGTTCGGGCATAATTCAGGCGCCAGAAAACGCGCCTTTGGAAGGGCTTCCAAGGGCGGGTGCGGCTTAAATGGGCTTAAAGCCTTAGATGTACGCAAGAAACTCATAAGTCACATTCTGATCGATTGAATTTGCAAATGAGAGCGATAGAAGGCATAGTCGCTACTTCTTTTATTCAAGCCACGGTCGTGCCCATGCTAAATCGCTTCGCACCCCTCGTGCCTCTCGCACTCGTTACCCTGTTGTTTGGTTGCGCTTCCCATACTCCGGTGTCGCAGCAACAAGTCGTACAGCAGGCTCAAGTCACTACCAAGAACCAGTCTTCCGCTGTTTACCAGGAAGAGCTGGCAACTGAAAAGGAACTGGCAGAATTCGCTGACAGCAAGCCTTATCAGTTGCCAGTTCTGGCTGACAGCATTCTCGAGCGCGGCATGTCCCTGATCGGTACCCGCTACCGTTTCGGCGGGACCTCCGAAGCTGGCTTCGATTGCAGTGGGTTCATTGGTTATCTGTTTCGTGAAGAGGCAGGCATGAATCTGCCTCGCTCCACTCGCGAAATGATCAACGTCAAGGCTCCCCTGGTTGCGCGCAACAACCTCAAGCCGGGTGATCTGCTGTTCTTCAGCACCAATGGCCGCGGACGTGTCAGCCATGCCGGTATCTACCTGGGGGATGATCAGTTTATTCACTCCAGCAGCCGTCGTAGCGGTGGCGTGCGGGTCGACAGCCTGGGTGACAGCTACTGGAGCAAGACCTTCATTGAAGCCAAGCGCGCACTCGCCATGGCTCCGACCGTAGTCACCGCGCGTAAATAAGCAGACTATTTGTAGGGCGAAGTTAAAGTCTTACTTGAAGTTTGGTGCGTAGGCGCTAGAATCCTGATCTATTGTTGAAACAAACCGCGTAAGCCTCGCTTACGCGGTTTTGTTTTCAGTACCACGGCAGAGAAAGCCGCATCCCGATCAGGATTGTTCAGCTTATGTCGACCTCGGCCCGTATCGCTCTCATCGTCCTCGCCGCGCTGCTCAGCGCTTGTGCCAGCCGTACTCCGCCTCCTGCGCCCGTGGTACGTGCTCCGGTATTCAATTCCTCCCAAACCTTTTCTCCGGTTGCCGAAGATGTGCTGTTTCGTGCCTTGGGCCTGGTGGGTACGCCTTATCGCTGGGGCGGCAATACCCCTGACTCAGGTTTCGATTGCAGTGGGCTGATCGGTTATGTGTACCGTGATGCCGCTGGTATCTCGCTGCCGCGCTCGACTCGCGAGATGATTGGCATGCAGGCCCCGGATGTGGGCAAGAACGCGCTGCAAACCGGTGACCTGATCTTCTTCGCCACCAATGGCGGCTCCCAGGTCAGCCATGCGGGGATCTATGTCGGCGAAGGACGTTTCGTGCATGCCCCGGCCACTGGCGGCACAGTGAAGCTCGACAGCCTGTCCAAGGCCTACTGGCAGAAAGCCTACCTGAGCGCCAAGCGCGTGCTACAGCCGGAACACCTGGCGCACAACCCATAATCATTTCTTGTCGAGGTGTTCGTGACTGCCCGTACGCTCAATCTCGACGATGCCCTCTATCAGTACCTGCTGGACGTTTCCCTGCGTGAAACGCCATTGCTGCGCCGCCTGCGGGATGAAACCCAAGTCTTGCCCACTGCGCGCTGGCAGGTTGCGCCGGAGCAGGGGCAATTCCTCGCCCTGTTGATCAAGCTGATCGGTGCTCGCCGGGTACTGGAAGTTGGCACCTTCACTGGCTATAGCGCCTTGTGCATGGCCCAAGCGTTACCTGAGGATGGTTCGCTGGTCTGTTGTGATCTTCCTGGTGACTACAACGCCACTGCCCGCCGTTACTGGCAGGAGGCTGGAGTCGAGCAGCGTATCGATCTACGCCTGGCGCCTGCCCTGGAAACCCTGGCCAGCCTGGAGCAACAGGGGCAGGGTGATTCTTTCGACCTGATCTTCATCGATGCCGACAAGGCCAATTACCCGGCTTACCTGGAGTCCGCGCTGCGCTTGCTGCGTACTGCAGGGTTGGTCGTGTTCGATAACACCTTGTGGAGTGGGCGGGTGTTGGAGGTGGCTCCTGCCAGCGAGGATACCCGGGCCATCCAGGCGCTCAATCGTGCCCTCAAGGATGACCCGCGTATCGATCTGTCGTTGCTGCCCCTGGGGGATGGCCTGACCCTATGTCGCAAGCGCTGAGCTCAGGGTTTCTTGGCAGTGCTCACGCGCCAGATCTTGTTGCCGACGTCATCGGCGACCAGCAGGGCCCCTTGCTGGTCGATCACCACTCCCACCGGTCGCCCCATGGCGTTCTTGTCAGCATCTAGAAAGCCGCTGAGCAGGTCGATCGGCTGTCCTTGGGGCTTGCCGCCGCTGAACGGTACGAAGATCACCTTGTAGCCGCTATGGGGCTTACGGTTCCAGGAACCGTGCTGGCCGATGAAGGCGCCTTCGGTGAAGGGGGCGGGAAGCTTGCTGCCTTCGGCGAAGGCCAGCCCCAGCGAGGCGGTATGCGGCCCTACGGCGTAGTCCGGGGCGATGGCCTTGGCCACGAGCGCCGGGTCCTGGGGCTTGACCCGCACATCCACGTGCTGGCCGTAGTAGCTGAAGGGCCAGCCGTAGAAAGCGCCATCCTTGACCGAGGTGATGTAGTCGGGTACCAGGTCGCTGCCGATCTCGTCCCGCTCGTTCACCGCTGTCCAGAGCGCTCCGCTCACTGGTTCCCAGGCCAGGCCGTTGGGGTTGCGCAGGCCGGTGGCGAACAGTCGGTGCTGGCCACTGGCACGGTCCACTTCCCAGATCGCCGCCCGGCCTTCTTCCTTGTCCAGGCCGTTTTCGCCGACGTTGCTGTTCGAGCCGGTGGTCACGTACAGCTTGCTGCCGTCCTTGCTGGCGATGACGTTCTTGGTCCAGTGGTGATTCAGCGTGCCGCCAGGTAGGTCGAGCACTTTGATGGCGCTGGCGTTGATCCTGGTGTCACCGTTCTGGTAGGGAAAGCGCAGCAACTTGTCGGTGTCGGCCACATACAGGTCGTTGCCCACCAGGGTCATGCCGAAGGGCGAGTTGAGGTTTTCCAGGAATACGCTGCGAGTCTCCGCCACACCGTCATGATCGGCATCGCGCAGCAAGGTGATGCGATTGGCGCTGGGAACGGTGGCGCCGGCGCGCTCCATCACCTTGCCGGCTACCCAGCCGCGAAGGCCCTGGCTGTCGTCCGGCTTGGGCGGGGCATTGGTTTCTGCCACCAGGACGTCCCCATTAGGCAGGACATAGAGCCAGCGTGGATGGTCGAGGTTCTCGGCGAAGGCGTTGACCTGGGTGCCGCTGGCGGCCTGGGGTTTGGTTCCCTGGGGCCAGCCGACGGCCGGGGCGATGTTCAGCGTGGGAATCAGCGTGGGATTGGGTTCCGGCAGCTTGGGGGTTGGGCCGGTTCCATCCGCGACCTGAAGGCTGGAGGTTTCGCCGCAGGCGGCGAGGCCAGCGGCGATGATGAGCAAGGTATGGCGTGGCTTGAGCATGTTGATGTCCCTATGGATGCGCGAACGTTCAATCATAGAGAGGCATGGACGGGCCTGGGTTCCTTGTACTCAGCGGGCTTCCTTGAACAGTACGGCTATTCCGGGGTGATACTGGCCAGCCTCGTTGTGTAGTTTGCGATACGCATAGGGGAAATACCAGGCCACGGCGCAGCAGTGTTCCTTCTGCAGATCGTCAAGCATGTCCTGCAGCTCTTCGGGAGTAGCACTGTGCTGTGCCTTTTGAGGGGCGACGAACAGGCAGCCAAGCTTCAGGTCGCTGGCGTAGCTGATCGCCTTCGCCTCATTGGCGATATCCAGCAGTGCCTGGGTCAGGTTCAGGCTGTTGACTCGTGGCCAGCGCTGGGTGGCCTGGATGTAGGCGCGTTCTTCCTTGGTGGCCAGGTACAGGCCGGTACGAGCGTTGCGTGCACCTTCTTCAAGCTGCTTCTTGCTGGGGCTGTGTTCGAGGGTCACCATCTCGGCCATCCAGGCCGCAGCGGAGAGCAGGCCCAGGTTGGCCTGTTCGTCGAACCAGTAAGGGGTTTCGTTATCGCCGCGGACCGCGTTGTAGCGGTCAATGCAATCGAACCAGCGCTCCAGCATCGGACGCAGGAATTCCAGCCTTGGATTGCTGATGATCATGCCTTGCATCGAACTCACCCCTTATTGTTGTGTGACGGGACGTCATGTCCTGAAAGTGGCTATTTGATATCACTCCCTCCAGTGTGGCACAAGATTGGCGTCAGTTTGTTGATGCAGTGCAGTTTTGTGCAGGATGTGGCGGGCCGCTTCAATTGACGCTCCATTCTCAACCCTCTAACCTTCGCGACTTGTTTCAGGTGCTCTGTGGCCACAGGTCGATAGAGTGAAACAGGGAAGCCGGTCAGGGTCCTCTCCAGCCATGGAGCAGGCGACGATTCCGGCGCTGCCCCCGCAACGGTAGGTGAGTCAAGATTGCGCAAGTGCCACTGTGTCGAAGCAGGCATGGGAAGGCGCGCAGTCCGGCAGCGATGCCGCTCATGAGCCCGGAGACCGGCCTGACTCATCCAACGGCATCACGGTGGGCGATGCCAGGCTTGTGCCGTCTATTCCTGTTCCTGCCCCCAGTTCCCCCAGCCCCAACGGAGAGCTGTCCCATGAGTGAATCCTTCGAGCGTGACGAACGTCACCTGGCGCGCATGCTGCGCAAAAAAGCGGTGATCGACGAGCGTATCGCCAACTCCCCCAATGAGTGCGGGCTGTTGCTGGTGCTGACTGGCAACGGCAAGGGTAAGAGCAGTTCGGCCTTTGGCATGCTGGCACGGTCCATGGGGCACGGCATGCGGTGTGGCGTGGTGCAGTTCATCAAGGGTCGCAACAGTACCGGTGAGGAACTGTTTTTCAGGCGTTTCCCCGAGCAGGTGCGGTTTCATGTAATGGGTGAGGGTTTCACCTGGGAGACCCAGGATCGCCAGCGTGATATCGCCGCCGCCGAAGCCGCCTGGGCGGTATCCCGGGAGTTGCTGAGCGATCCAGAGATCGGCCTGGTGGTGCTCGATGAGCTGAACATCGCCCTCAAGCATGGCTACCTGGACCTGGATCAGGTGCTCAGCGACCTGCAAGCCCGTCCGCCGATGCAGCATGTGGTGGTGACAGGGCGCGGGGCCAAGCCGGAAATGATCGAGTTGGCCGACACCGTCACCGAGATGGGCATGCTCAAGCATGCCTTCCAGGCCGGTATCAAGGCGCAGAAAGGCATCGAGCTGTGAGCGTGAACCCATGAATGATGTTCGTCATTGCCCGGCGGTATTGATCGCCGCACCGGCATCCGGCCAGGGCAAGACTACCGTGACCGCCGCCCTGGCGCGCCTGCACCGCAACCAGGGGCGCAAAGTGCGGGTCTTCAAGTGCGGGCCGGATTTCCTCGACCCGATGATTCTCGAGCGTGCCAGTGGTGCCCCGGTGTACCAGCTGGACATGTGGATGGTGGGTGAGCAGGAGAGCCGCCGCCTATTGTGGGAAGCCGCGGGCGAGGCCGACCTGATCCTGATCGAGGGGGTCATGGGGCTGTTCGACGGCACGCCCTCCAGCGCCGACCTGGCACGGCATTTTGGAGTACCGGTGCTGGGGGTGATCGACGGTACCGCCATGGCCCAGACCTTTGGTGCCCTGGCCTTGGGCCTGGCGCGCTACCAGCCGGACCTGCCATTTGCCGGGGTGCTGGCCAATCGTGTCGGCACCTTGCGCCATGCGCAGTTGCTCGAAGGCAGCCTCACCGAAGGGTTGCGCTGGTATGGCGCGCTGTCCCGGGAGACGGATATCGAACTGCCCAGTCGCCATCTGGGGCTGGTGCAAGCCAACGAGCTCAATGACCTGGACTTGCGCCTGGATGCCGCCGCCGAGGCGCTGGCCAGCAGTTGCCAGGTAGCGCTACCGCCTGCCGTCGGCTTTGCCGCCCCCGTTCCGACAATGTGTGAACCACTGCTCGAGGGTGTACGCATTGCCGTGGCACGGGATGAGGCATTTGCCTTTACCTATGGCGCCAACCTGGACTTGCTGCGAGCCATGGGGGCGCAGTTGAGCTTCTTTTCACCGATCCACGACCGCGAGCTGCCTGAGGCCGACAGCCTGTACCTACCGGGCGGTTACCCCGAATTGCATCACCAGGCGCTGGAGCGCAACAGTGCGATGCTGGCGGCTATTCGTGCTCATCATGGCGCTGGCAAGCCCTTGCTCGCCGAGTGTGGCGGGATGTTGTACTTGCTGGATTCCCTGGTCGATGTCCAGGGCCAGCGAGCCGAGCTGCTGGGCCTGCTCCCCGGCGAAGCGGTGATGCAGAAGCGTCTGGCTGCCCTGGCCTTGCAAGCGGTGGACCTGCCGGAGGGTAGCCTGCGAGGCCATACCTACCATCATTCCCTGACCAGTACCGAGCTTGCGCCTATCGCCCGGGGCTCCAGTCCCAACGGTGGCCGTGGTGCCGAGGCGGTCTATCGGGTCGGGAGAATGACGGCCTCCTATGTGCATTTCTACTTTCCATCCAATCCTGCGGCGGTGGCCGCGTTGTTCGCTCCGAAGCGAGAGGTTGATGTAGCTGGGGGCGTCACGGGTGACTGAACAGGCTTTTTCCTCGCTCGAGCGCGAGGCGGTCTATCGGGCCATTGCCGAGCGTCGCGACATGCGCCATTTCGCCGGCGGCAGCGTCGCTCCCGAGCTGTTGCAGCGCTTGCTGACGGCAGCCCACCAGGCGCCGAGCGTGGGGCTGATGCAGCCTTGGCGTTTCATCCGCATCAGCGACCGCGTGCTGCGGGGGCAGATCCAGCAATTGGTGGAAGAGGAGCGAGTGCGCACCGCCGAGGCCCTGGGGGAGCGTTCCGACGAGTTCATGAGGCTCAAGGTCGAAGGCATCAACGATTGCGCCGAGCTTTTGGTGGCCGCGTTGATGGACGGCCGCGAGCGGCATGTCTTCGGTCGGCGGACCCTGCCGGAGATGGACCTGGCGTCCTTGTCCTGCGCGATCCAGAACCTGTGGCTGGCGGCGCGTAGCGAAGGCCTGGGAATGGGCTGGGTATCGCTGTTCGAGCCCCAGGCGCTAGCCGACTTGCTGGGCTTGCCGGAGGGGGCCAAGCCCCTGGCCGTGTTGTGCCTGGGGCCGGTCACCGAGTTCTACCCGGCGCCAATGCTGGCCCTGGAAGGCTGGGCACAGCCGCGGCCGTTGAATGAATTGTTGTATGAAAACCGCTGGGGAGTAAGCCAATGAGCGTGGCATTGCTGAGTGTCGCCGGGGTGGCACTGGATGCGTTGCTGGGCGAGCCCAGGCGCTGGCATCCACTGGTGGCGTTCGGGCGCCTGGCGGATCGGATCGAGCAGCGTTTCAACGCTGCCGGAAGAGGCTGGCGCAGTCATGGTGTCACTGCCTGGGTGCTGGCCGTCCTGCCCCTGACGCTATTGGCCACGGCGTTGTCCTGGTTGCCCTATATCGGCTGGCTAGTGGAGATCCTGGCGTTGTACTGCGCCCTGGGGCTGCGCAGCCTTGGCGAGCATGTCGAGCCCGTGGCCCAGGCGCTGCGCAGCGATGACCTGGACGAAGCTCGGCGCCGGGTAGGGTATCTGGTGAGCCGCCAGACCAGCGAGCTGGACGCCACCGCCGTGGCTCGGGCAGCGACCGAATCGGTGCTGGAAAACGGTAGCGATGCGGTGTTCGCCGCCTTGTTCTGGTTCGCTGTGGCGGGTGTGCCGGGAGTGGTGCTCTATCGACTGAGCAACACCCTGGATGCAATGTGGGGTTATCGCAACGAGCGCTTCGAGCGCTTCGGCTGGGCAGCCGCACGGATCGACGATCTGCTCAACTATGTGCCGGCGCGCCTGGTGGCCCTGACTTATGCCTTGCTGGGCAAGACCCGCCTGGCGTTCAAGTGCTGGTACCGCCAAGGGCCCACCTGGGACAGTCCCAATGCGGGCCCGGTGATGGCGGCTGGCGCCGGCGCCCTGGGCGTCGAGCTGGGGGGCGCGGCGATCTATCATGGTCAGTTGCATCAACGCCCACAGTTGGGCGAGGGCGAGCCGGCAAGTGCCGGTTCCATCGATCGTGGCTGGCAACTGGTGCAGCGAGGCGTTTGGCTCTGGTTGCTGATTCTTTGCCTGGGGGCTGAATTCTATGCTTGAGCACGGTGGGCGGTTACGCAAGGCAGCCCTGGAGCAGGGTATTCCTGAAGAGGACTGGCTTGACCTGTCCAGTGGCCTGGCGCCCTGGCCGTTTCCATTGCCGCAGATACCGCTGCGTGCATGGGCGCGCCTGCCAGAGACCGACGATGGCCTGGAGCAGGCGGCCTGCGAGTACTACGGCGCCAGGGAGGTGCTGCCGGTAGCGGGCTCTCAGGCTGCGATCCAATTGCTGCCGCGTTTGCGACGTACGGGCAAGGTCGGGGTGTTGTCGCCCTGTTATGCCGAGCATGCGCAAGCCTGGCGCCGCGCCGGGTACCGGGTTCGCGAGGTGCTGGAGCAGGAGGTGGACTTCTTTCTCGACAGCCTCGACGTGCTGGTGGTGGTCAATCCCAACAATCCCACGGGCCTGAGCCTGCCCCCGGAGCGCCTGCTGGAGTGGCACGGGCGCCTGGCCCAGCGCGGTGGCTGGCTGGTGGTGGACGAAGCCTTCATGGACAACACCCCCGAGCTGAGCCTGGCCGGTCATGCCCACCAGGTGGGGTTGATCGTCCTGCGTTCCTTCGGCAAGTTCTTCGGCCTGGCTGGTGTGCGGCTGGGGTTTGTCCTGGCCGAGCACCGGTTGCTCAAGCTACTGGCCGAACAGGTCGGGCCCTGGGCTGTCAGTGGACCAACCCGGGTGCTGGGCCAGGCCTGTCTGCAAGATGTCGCCGGGCATGCCCGCCAGCGCCAGCGCAGCGAAGTGGCCAGCCAGCGGTTGGTGGACGTCCTGGAGCGCCATGGTTTCAAGCCCCAGGGTGGTTGTGCCCTGTTTCAATGGCTGATCACCGCCGAGGCCGAGCGCTTGCATCAGTTCATGGCGCGACAGGGCATTCTGCTGCGCCTGTTCGTCCATAACAGCAGCCTGCGTTTCGGCTTGCCTGCCGAGGAGGCCGATTGGGTGCGCCTGGAGCAGGCGCTGCTGGCCTACCGCAAGGATCACCCATGACAACACTGATGGTGCAAGGCACCACTTCGGATGCCGGCAAGAGCACCCTGGTTACTGCGCTGTGTCGCTGGCTGGTGCGCCAGGGTGTCGGCGTGGTGCCCTTCAAGCCGCAGAACATGGCCCTCAACAGTGCGGTGACCGCCGATGGCGGCGAGATCGGCCGGGCCCAGGCGGTCCAGGCCCAAGCTGCTAACTTGGTGCCTCACACCGACATGAACCCGGTGCTGCTCAAGCCCAATAGCGACACTGGTTCCCAGGTGATCATCCATGGTCGTGCGGTGACCACCATGAATGCCGTGGCCTATCACGACTACAAGTCGATTGCCATGCAGGCGGTGCTGGCCTCCCACGAACGGCTGCGGGCCGCTTACCAGGTGGTGATGGTGGAAGGTGCCGGTTCCCCGGCCGAGATCAACCTGCGGGCCGGGGACATTGCCAATATGGGGTTCGCCGAGGCGGTGGACTGCCCGGTGTTGCTGATCGCCGATATCAATCGTGGCGGTGTGTTCGCCCATTTGGTGGGTACGCTGGAGCTGCTTTCGCCTAGCGAACAGGCCCGGGTCAAGGGCTTCATCATCAACCGCTTTCGGGGCGACATCGCATTGCTGCAACCAGGCCTGGACTGGTTGCAGCAACGCACTGGCAAGCCGGTGCTGGGCGTGTTGCCCTATGTCATGGACTTGCACCTGGAGGCCGAGGACGGTATCGACCAGCGTCAGGCCAGCAAGGTCGAGCAGTTGCTCAAGGTCGTGGTGCCGGTGTTGCCGCGCATCAGCAACCATACCGACTTCGATCCCTTGCGCCTGCATCCCCAGGTGGACCTGCAGTTCATTGGCCCCGGCCAGGCGATTCCCGCGGCAGACCTGATCATTCTTCCTGGTTCCAAGAGCGTGCGCAGCGACCTGGCCTACCTGCGGGCCAATGGTTGGGAGCAGGCGATCTCCCGGCACCTGCGCTATGGCGGCAAGCTTCTGGGGATCTGTGGTGGCCTGCAGATGCTCGGCGAGCAGGTGCACGATCCCCTGGGGCTCGAAGGCGTAGCGGGATCGAGCGCGGGCTTGGGGCTGCTGGCCTTCGAGACCGTGCTCGAAACAGAAAAGCAGTTGCGTAATGTCAGTGGTCGCCTGGTCTTGGAAGACGCGAAGGTCAGCGGCTACGAGATTCACGCCGGAGTCAGCCGTGGGCCTGCCTTGGAGCAAGCGCCTGTGTGGCTCGACGACGGGCGCAGCGATGGCGCCTATAGCGACGACGGGCAGATTATCGGCACTTACCTGCATGGCCTGTTCGAGGTCCCGGCCGCGTGTGGCGCGTTGCTGCGCTGGGCTGGCCTGGAGGATGTGCAAGAGGTGGATTACCACGCCTTGCGCGAGCGCGATATCGAGCGCCTGGCGGACCTGGTGGAGCGCCACCTGGATACCGGCGCGCTACGCCAGCTCTGTCACCTCTAGCCACGCCCATGTTCCGTTTTCTCTTCAAAGGTGCCCAAGCATGTTGCAACTGATCCTCGGCGGTGCCCGCTCCGGCAAGAGTCGCCTGGCTGAAAAGCTGGCCGATGACAGCGCCCTGGCGGTGACTTACATCGCCACCAGCCAGCCACTGGATGGCGAGATGAATCAGCGCATCGTCCATCACCGCGAGCGGCGTCCGGCACATTGGGGGCTGATCGAGGAGCCGCTGGAGTTGGCTCGGGCGCTGCAGCAGGCCGCTGCCGAAGGGCATTGCCTGTTGGTGGATTGCCTGACCCTGTGGCTGACCAACCTGCTGATGCTCGAAGACCAGGCACGCCTGGTCGCCGAGCGCGACGCCCTGCTGCAGTGTGTGGCGACACTGCCGGGCAGCATCATTTTTGTCAGCAACGAGACCGGGATGGGTGTCGTGCCGCTGGGCGAGTTGACTCGCCGCTACGTGGATGAAGCCGGTTGGCTGCATCAAGCTCTGGCCGAGCGTTGTCAGCGTGTGGTGCTGACTGTCGCCGGCCTGCCCCTGACTTTGAAAGGACCCGCGTTATGAGTAATTCCTGGTGGCAGAATCCGTGCAAAGCGATCGATGCCCAAGTGGTCGAGCAGGCGCTGGCGCGTCAGCAGCAACTGACCAAGCCGGCCGGCTCGTTGGGCCAACTGGAGCCACTGGCTGTGCGCCTGGCGGGGCTGCAGGGGCAGCTCAAGCCGAGCCTCGAGCAGCTGTGGATTGCGATTTTCGCCGGTGATCACGGGGTGGTGGCTGAAGGTGTTTCTGCCTATCCGCAGGAAGTCACCGGGCAGATGCTGCTGAACTTTGTCAGTGGCGGCGCGGCTATCAGTGTGCTGGCCCGTCAATTGAGGGCGCAGCTGGAAGTGGTGGACCTCGGGACTATTAATCCCAGCCTGGAGCTGGCCGGGGTGCGTCACCTGAACCTGGGGTCGGGTACGGCGAACTTCCTCATGGGCCCGGCCATGACTCCTGCCCAGGGCGAGCAGGCACTGCAGGCTGGTCGCGACAGCGCGCTGCGTGCTCGCGAACAGGGCGCCCAGTTGTTCATTGGTGGGGAAATGGGCATTGGCAACACCACGGCCGCCAGCGCCATCGCCTGCGCCTTGCTGGGCATTCCGGCTGCGCAACTGGCTGGTCCCGGTACTGGCTTGAACGCCGCTGGGGTCAGCCATAAGGCCCAGGTCATCGAGCGTGCCCTGGCGCTGCATCCGCAGGCTTGCAACGACCCCTTGTACGCATTGTTCAGCCTGGGCGGCTTTGAAATCGCGGCGTTGGCGGGGGCCTATCTGGCTTGTGCCCAGGAGGGTATCGCGGTGCTGGTTGATGGTTTTATCTGCAGCGTTGCCGCGTTGGTGGCTGTGCGCCTGAATCCGGCCTGCCGACCCTGGTTGCTGTTCGCCCATCAGGGCGCCGAGCCGGGGCATCGCCATGTGTTGCAGGTCCTGGAGGCCGACCCCTTGCTGGACCTGGGGCTGCGCCTGGGCGAGGGCAGTGGTGCGGCACTGGCGGTACCTTTGTTGCGCCTGGCTTGCGACCTGCATGGGCAGATGGCGACCTTTGCCGAGGCTGCCGTGGCAGACCGCCCGGCATGATCCTGCACCTGGATCTGTTGCGCCACGGCGAGACCGAGTCGGGAGGTGGCTTGCGTGGCAGCCTGGACGATGCGCTGACCAGCCATGGCTGGCAGCAGATGCACGATGGACTCCAGGGGCGCGGTGAATGGGATTTGGTGGTCAGTTCGCCTTTGCAGCGTTGTGCTCGGTTTGCCGAGCAATTGACCGAGCGTCTGCAATTGCCGCTGGTCCTGGAACCGGACCTGCAAGAGCTGCATTTTGGTGCCTGGGAGGGGTGCAGTGCGGCATCCCTGATGCAGACCGATGCCGAGGCGCTGGGGCGCTTCTGGTCCGATCCCTATGCTTTCACCCCGCCTGAAGGTGAGCCGGTGGAGCGTTTCTCGCAGCGGGTGCTGGCGGCGATCGACCGCCTTTACCTGGCTCACGCCGGTCGACGTGTACTGCTGGTCAGCCATGGCGGCGTGATACGCCTGCTGTTGGCGAGGGCGCGTGGGCTACCTCGTGAACAGCTGTTGAATGTCGAAGTGAGCCATGGCGCCTTTTTCAGCCTGAAGGTGATGGCGGCCGGCTGCTTGAGCGAGGAGGGCTGAGATGCTGCCGTTCTGGATTGCCTTGCAGTTCCTCAGCAGCCTGCCGATCCGCCTGCCAGGCATGCCGCAGCCTAAGGAGCTGGGGCGCTCCCTGTTGTGCTATCCGCTGGTGGGGTTGCTCTTCGGGGTCTTGCTATGGGCGTTGAGTGCCTTGCTCGGTGGAGTCCCGGTATTGCTGCAGGCGGCCCTGCTCCTGGCGGCCTGGGTCTTGCTCAGTGGTGGCTTGCATCTGGATGGGTTGGCGGACAGTGCCGATGCCTGGCTGGGTGGTTTTGGTGATCGCGAGCGTACCCTGAGCATCATGAAGGACCCTCGCAGCGGGCCGATTGCCGTAGTGACCCTGGTACTGGTGCTGTTGCTCAAGTTCACTGCCCTGGTGGTCCTGATCGAACGGCAGCAGGGCTTTGCCCTGCTGCTGGCACCGCTGATCGGGCGTAGCGCCTTGCTTGGGCTGTTCTTATGCACGCCTTATGTGCGTGCCGGTGGCCTGGGGCAGGCCCTGGCTGATCATTTGCCGCGTTTGGCTGGGCGGCAGGTGATGGGCTTGAGCGTGCTGGCCTGCCTGCTGCTAGGGGGTTATAGCGGGCTGTGGGCCCTGCTCATGGCTTTCGCTGCCTTCTGCTGGTTGCGCCATCTGATGCTGCGGCGGCTTGGGGGGACTACTGGAGATACCGCCGGGGCCTTGCTGGAGCTGTTGGAAATGGTGGTTTTGCTGAGCGTGGCTCTGTTTTGAACCACAGTGCGCTGCGGTATTTTTATTGAAAATTATTGCCTTGGATCAGTCGCGGGTATATACACGCATCATGCTTCCCTCTCAATGTTTGTGCACCAACCTGCGGCGCGCCGCCCGTGGCGTCAGCAGGTTCTATGACGGAGCCCTCGATGGCTTCGGGATCAACGTCGCCCAGTATTCCTTGCTGAATAATCTGCTGCGCCTGGACCAGCCAAGCATTTCCAGCCTGGCTGAAGCCATGGGGCTGGATCGCAGTACGCTAGGGCGCAACGTGCGGGTCCTGGAGGCTGCTGGCTTGGTGCGCTTGATGGAGGGTGACGACCAACGCAACCGCCTGGTGCAACTCACCGAGGCCGGGCGTGAGCGGCTGGCCGCGGCCCTGCCGGCCTGGGAGGCTGCCCAGCAGCGACTGATCGATCGCCTGGGGGCGCAGAAGCGTGAAACCCTGTTGGCCTTGCTGAACGAACTGGCTTGATGAGGGTTCGTTCGAATATAAGCGGGTAGCTACCCGTAACGGAGAATAAAAATGTCATCGACGTGGCGTACCAGCAGTTGGGTACTTCTTGGCAGTGCACTGATTCTGGCTTTATCGCTGGGTATCAGGCATGGCTTCGGCCTGTTCCTGCCACCCATGAGTGCGCAATTCGGCTGGGGGCGTGAGGTCTTCGCGTTTGCCATCGCCTTGCAGAACCTGATCTGGGGCCTGGCCCAGCCTTTCACCGGGGCGCTGGCCGACCGTTTCGGGGCGGCGAAGGTGGTGCTCATCGGTGGTGTGCTGTATGCCGTTGGGTTGCTGTTCATGGGGTTGGCGGATTCCCCCCTGTCGCTGTCCCTGAGTGCCGGGTTGTTGATCGGCATCGGCCTGTCCGGTACGTCGTTCTCGGTGATTCTTGGTGTGGTTGGTCGGGCGTTGCCGCCAGAGAAGCGCAGCATGGGCATGGGGCTCGCCAGTGCCGCAGGCTCTTTCGGACAGTTCGCCATGTTGCCCGGAACCCTCGGCCTGATCGGCTGGCTGGGCTGGTCCAGTGCATTGTTGGTGCTGGGCTTGCTGGTTGCGTTGATCGTGCCCTTGGTGAGCATGCTCAAGGACAAACCGCTACCGGTGCTAGGGCACGAGCAAACCTTGGCAGAAGCCCTGCGCGAGGCGTGCTCTCATTCCGGGTTCTGGTTGCTGGCGTTCGGCTTTTTCGTCTGCGGCTTCCAGGTGGTGTTTATCGGTGTGCATCTTCCGGCCTACCTGGTGGACCAGCACCTGCCAGCGACGGTAGGTACTACGGTGCTGGCCTTGATCGGCCTGTTCAACATCTTCGGGACCTATACCGCAGGTTGGCTCGGGGGGCGGATTTCCAAGCCGCGTCTGCTCACGGCCCTCTATCTGCTGCGGGCGGTGGTGATCGTGTTGTTCCTGTGGCTGCCGGTGACCCAGACCAGTGCCTACCTGTTCGGCATGGCCATGGGGTTTCTCTGGCTATCGACCGTGCCCTTGACCAACGGGACGGTGGCCACCTTGTTTGGGGTCAGGAACCTGTCGATGCTTGGCGGTATCGTGTTCCTGTTCCACCAATTGGGTTCTTTCCTGGGGGGCTGGCTGGGAGGCGTGGTGTATGACCGCACAGGCAGCTACGACCTGATCTGGCAGGTGGCGGTCTTGCTCAGCCTGTTGGCTGCTGCCCTCAATTGGCCGGTGCGTGAGCGTCCCGTGGCGCGCTTGCAGGCCAGCGCCGCATGAGGCCCTGGCTCGCTTGGGGCATCGGTCTGGGAGTGGGGACCATCCTGCTGTTGCTGGCCTGGTGGGGTTGGCACCGCGGTGGGTTGGCGTTGATGCAGTTGGGCATGGGCGCTTGCTAGGCGTGTGCAGGGGCGAGTAACTTCAGTGCCTTGCGCTTACTCAAGGACACCGGATATGGCCATGCGCTGGTTTGCTGTTCCAGCTTTGCTCGTGACTCTCGTCGGTTCGACCTGGGCCGCTGATTGCCCTGCACTGCTGCAGGGTTCGTTGCCCAAGCTGCACGCCAAGGAGTCCATCGAGCTGTGCCA
Source organism: Pseudomonas sessilinigenes (assembly GCF_003850565.1). Classification (NCBI taxonomy): domain Bacteria; kingdom Pseudomonadati; phylum Pseudomonadota; class Gammaproteobacteria; order Pseudomonadales; family Pseudomonadaceae; genus Pseudomonas; species Pseudomonas sessilinigenes. The sequence continues at coordinate 6,881,041 of NZ_CP027706.1, read as the reverse complement.
GCGCTTTGCCGGCAAGCCGCTGGTGGTGGTCAACACGGCAAGCTTTTGCGGCTTCGCCCCGCAGTTCAAGGGCCTTGAGGCCTTGTACCAGCGATACAAGGACCAAGGGCTGGAAGTGCTGGGAGTACCGTCCAATGACTTCAAGCAGGAAGCCAAGGATGGTGCGCAGACCGCCAAGGTTTGCTATGTCAACTATGGTGTGACGTTCACCATGACCGAGCCGCAGAAGGTCAGGGGCGCAGATGCGGTGCACCTGTTCAAGGCGCTGGCCGAGCAGAGTAGTACGCCGAAGTGGAACTTCTACAAGTACGTGGTGGACCGCCAGGGCAGGGTGATTGCCAATTTCTCCAGCCTGACCAAGCCGGATAACCCGGAGTTCATCGAGGCCGTGGAGAAGGTGCTGGCGTCGGGGTCCTGACGGTCCTGCCTGACCATGAAAAAACCCCGCATTTGCGGGGTTTTTTGTCAAACCAGGAAGCGCCTACAACGGTTTAGAACTTGTAGGTGGCACCCAGGCCATAGCCCCAGGCGCTGTTCTGGTAAGTGGCGCTGTAAGCGTTGCCCTTACCGGTGCGGTTGACATTGACGTCTTCTTCTTTCAGGTAGGACACGGCCACGTCGAAGGTCAGGTCGTCGGTTGGGCTGTACCCGGCACCGAAGCTGATGGCCTTACGATCGCCTGTCGGGATGCGTACGGAGCGATCGGTGTTGTTGGTTGGTGCCTGGTCGACCGACAGGCCGCTGCGCAGTACCCACTCTTTGTTCAGCTTGTAGGAGACACCGATGGCCGAGGCCCAGGTGTCATGCCAGTTCTGTGGCTCGGTAATAGTGCCGACTGGGCCACGAGCGCCACCCAGCAACGCAGGAACACCTTCGTTGTTGACGGTGATGTCTTTCAGGCGGCTCCAGCGGGTCCAGGTGCTACCTGCGTAGACGGTCCATTGGTCGTCCAGCTTCTGGGTGATCGAGAAGTCGACGATTTCTGGAGTAGTGATATCCAGGGAGGCCTTGTAGCGGTTGCCATTGAAAGGACCGAAGCCTGGGCCAGCGATATTGGTATGGCCGTCGAGCTCGTACTTGACCTTGGAATGGTAGGTCAGGCCGAGGCGAGTGGTGTCGGTGGGTTGAACGATGATGCCGATGTTGTAGCCAATGGCGGTGTCATCACCCTTGATCTTCACGCTGCCATCATTACGGCCAAAGGATGCCGGATTTGGGAATGGAGTAGCTGAAGTCAGCTCACCGCTCAGGCGGTTGATCGTTGGGCCGAAACCGATGGATACCATGTCGTTGAAGGCATAGCTGATGGTCGGCTGCAGGGTCACGACTTTGACTACGCTCTTGTCGCCATAGTAGCGGCTGGCAGAGGTAGATTCGTAGTTGGTAACCAGGCCGAAAGGAGCGTAGGCACCCAGGCCGACCGCCCAGCCGTCGCCCAACTGCTTGACGTAGAAGCCCATGGGAACGCTGGTGAATGGCACCATGTCGCCATCGCTGGTGCCGCCAGGTGGGCCACCTTTCACGTTCTTGATATTGGTCTTGGCATCGATTGCCGCTACGCCCACGGTTACTTGGTCGCGCTTGAGCAGGGACATGCCGGCAGGGTTGCCATAGAGGGTGCTTGCATCTTCGGCAGCGGAAGAGCGGCCAGCGAAGCCGGTACCCATGCCGCTGATGCTTTGTTCGTTAAGGGCGAAGCCGCTTGCGAAGATCTGGCTGGATGCCACCGCAACGGCGAGGCCAATGGTGGATTTGAGCATTACTTTTTTCATTATTAGAACTCCTGATGATCACCGAGGCGAAAACTACCAATATTTCTGTCTCGGCGCTATAGGCTGCAATAGTTGATTTAGAGCGGTTTTGTAGGACAATCCGACCAAAATCAGGCTTTTTCTCTGATCTTGTAAAAGTGGTTGTCAGCAGGCGACCTGATTCAGTGGCGAAATGCAGGTTTGCCAGGCGTAGGCGAAATCTCTGAGGCGTCCTTGTGGTTGAAAAGTCTTTCTCCAGATACGGGCCATGCCGAGCAGGTCGTCGGCAGCGGGAAGCGGGGTGTGTTGTTCTTCCACCAGCAGCCAGGCAATGGCCGTGGCATAGCGCAGGTTCACGGTCAGTTCCAGGTGAGGGCCACTGAGAAATGCATGCTGGCTGGCCAGCCCGCGAACCAGGCTGGCGCGTTCCGGGTCCAGTGCCAGGTAGTGGTCCCAGAGGGCGCGGTGGCGGGGTTCGGTGATGCGATACAGGCCATGGCCGCGACGATCGTGCAGGGCCGAGCCCAGCGCGGACTGGCTGGCGGCGATGCCCAATAACAGGGCTTCAGCGGTCTTGCTATGGCTACCCAGGTACATCAGCGTTGGGCGAATGACATAGCGGCACAACTCGCTGGCGGCGATACCCATAAGGCCCTCGAGAATTGAATTGGCCGGCGAAACCTGAAGGTGCTTGGCAGCGAATGAAGGGGATCAGGTTTGCCGGAAGCGGATCGGGCCGCTTGAGTTGAAGTGTAGTGTCATATCTGTGCTGTAAAGGACTGTTTTTAAAATATTTCCGTTCTCTTGTTATATGCCTTATGCCGATTAGTACTTTGATCGCTGCAGCCGACCGATAAATCACAGGCAATAAAAAACCCCGCAGCAGGGCGGGGCTTTTGGGTTTCGGCGTACTGCCGGATCAGGCGACCAGGGCCTGGCGGGTGCGTTCGATCACTGCTTGCAGTGGCTCGGCGCTGGAGTACTGGTCGGGGTACAGGCGTTCGCTGTGGCGAGCGATGCCGTGTTCGTTGACCAGGGTAAAACTAAAGCCGCCTTTGCGGGTTGCCATGATCAGGCAGTTCAATGGTGCAAAAGCGTGGGTTAGGGTGCGAATGGCATCCTGAGTCTGGATTTGAATAGACATATTATTAGGTGTTCCTACAAATGACACGGTTATAGAACCGTGCAACGTTAAAACGTTCCAGTAACGCCGACCGCCAAGGGTCGAGCGAAGAACCTGTCTGGAACAAAGCAGCCAGTTTGCAGCGCTTTGATTACAGTTGCGCTAAGGCTGGCAGGTAGGTACTTAGGAGGTCAGGCAGCACAACAAGGGCTAAGGTTCTGGGCCCAGGGTGGAGATCCTGATCAATTTGCAGGTTGGTTCGGTCAGAGCAGGTGTTTCGCGCTTGGCCTTGGGTTTTATTTCTGGGCCTGGTTAGGTGCGAATCTGCCTGGAAACCAGCGAGATGGTCGGTCCTTGAGGTTCGGTTGCTGCTCGTTTTGGAGCGCTACCGGGGGACTTGTTCGACCAGAATTGACTTTCAGCTTGGTACTAACGGCGGCCATTCTATTGAGTTGAGGGAAACAATGCAAGCGCATTAGGAAAATTCCCCCAAGGTCTAGCGCGAAAGTGTAACCCTACTGGCTCTGGCGTGTACGAAAACGGTGCGTTACCGACGCTAATTGCGGTGCGGTTGTGCACACTTGTTGCGCAGCGTGTCACCCTGTTGTCACCTTCTTCGAAGCATGGCCTATAGCCTGTCTCGAGAATTTAAGTCAATGATAAACATCGCTTTTTTTTACTGGTGAAAAAATCGTCAGTTTGACTGGAAGGCCCGTCTCATGGGGCTTCGCGAGGGTTGTGGAGGGGTTGTCCACTGAGTTATCCACAGCTTCTGTGGATTGTCCCAAGCACTTGCTCTAGGACGGGCGTGCTGGCTCTTTTTGACTTTACCCTGGCGAAAAAAGGAGTAGAGTGGCGCGCCTTTCGATCTGCCCCACAGTGCTTTATGAAGTTTCGCTCAGTATCACCTTCTGTTACCGCTACCCCTGCAAGTGTTACCGAACCCAAGCGTTTCTCCCTGCGTGTCGCCCTGTGGTTGTTGGATAGTCCTCGCCTTGGGCATAGCTCGAGCGTCAAGCACTTCGCCGGACGTTTGCTCAAGCAGCCGGCCCGGGAAGGGGTGGTGGTGGCCCAGAGCCGTTTGGGTCGGTTGATGTGTAGCGAATGTGGCAATGCGCGGGATCGGCGTATCGGCCACGACCTGTTGCGCCAGGCGGCTCGCGCTGGTGACCGTCGTGCTCAACAAGAGCTGGTTCGGATCGAAGACTGATCTGTCCAACCCCTGACTGCTTGGTTAACCTTCATTCCTTATCTTGATGGCAGGAGTCGCTATGGCTATGGACTTGACCAGCATGCTGCTAGGCCTGGCGGGCGCCGCGTTGCCGCTGCTGGCATTGGCCTGGCAACTGCAGCGTCGCGCCAGTTTCAGCCAGGCTGAGCTGGCGCTCCTGGAGGAGCGGCTGGCGACGGCCCAGATGGCCCAGGAAGGGCTGCTGGCGCAACTGGACGCCAGTCGTGATGAAGTCAGCGACCTGAGCCAGGCCAATGGCCTCAAGCAGGCAGAGATGGCCGCCCTGGGACGGGAAGTCGAGTTGTTGCAGATCGAGCGTGATAACGCCCGGGACGCAGCCCATGCCTGGAGCCTGGAGCGTGCGGCCAAGGAGAGTGAGTTGCGGCGCCTGGATGCCCAGGCCGCGTCATTGAGTGCCGAGTTGCGTGAGCAACAGGAAAGCCACCAGCAGCGGCTCATGGACCTGCAAGGCTCCCGGGATGAACTACGGGCACAATTCGCCGAATTGGCGGGCAAGATCTTCGATGAGCGCGAGCAGCGTTTTGCCGAGACCAGCCAACAGCGACTTGGGCAATTGCTGGATCCGCTCAAGGAGCGTATCCAGTCCTTTGAAAAACGCGTGGAGGAGAGTTACCAGGCCGAGGCCCGGGAGCGCTTTTCCCTGGCCAAGGAGCTGGAGCGCCTGCAGCAGTTGAACCTGCGCTTGAGCGATGAGGCCACCAACCTGACTCGTGCCCTCAAGGGGCAGAAAACCCAGGGTAACTGGGGCGAGCTGATTCTCGAGCGGGTGCTGGAGCACGCAGGCCTGGAGAAGGGCCGTGAATACCAGACCCAGGTCAGCCTGAAAGGCCCGGATGGCGAGCGTTTCCAACCCGATGTACTGATCCTGTTGCCGGGCGACAAGCAGGTGGTAGTGGACTCCAAGGTCAGCCTCACCGCCTACCAGCAGTTTGTCGGTAGCGATGATCCGCAGGTTGCCCAGGCTGCCTTGAAGCAGCATGTGCTGTCCCTGCGCAATCATGTCAAAGGCTTGGCCGGCAAGGATTACAAGCGTCTAGAGGGTTTGCACAGCCTTGATTTCGTCCTGCTGTTCGTACCGATCGAAGCGGCATTCTCCGCGGCCTTGCAAGCCGAGCCGAACCTGTTCCAGGAAGCCTTCGACCGGCATATCGTGATCGTCAGTCCGACGACCTTGCTCGCTACCCTGCGGGTGATCGACAGCCTGTGGAAGCAGGAGCGCCAGAGCCAGAATGCCCGGGAGATCGCCGAGCGAGCAGGTTGGCTGTATGACAAGTTCGTACTGTTTATCCAGGACCTGGATGAAGTCGGCAATCGCCTGCAGCAGTTGGACAAGGCTTATGCCGCCGCGCGTAACAAACTGACCGAGGGGCGCGGCAACCTGATCAGTCGTAGCGAGCAGCTCAAGCTGCTAGGCGCCCGTGCCAGCAAGAGCCTGCCGGCGGACTTGCTGGAGCGGGCGATGACCGATGTCGATGGGCAGGAGCTGGAGCTGCCGGAGTAGCTCGCTCCTCACCCCAAGGGTAGATGCCGGCTGAGCAAGGCGCGCAATGCGGCTGGTTTCACCGGTTTGGCCAGGTAGTCCAAGCCGGCGGCGTGTACTTGGGCGACCATCTCCGGGCGCCCGTCGGCGCTGATCACCACCCCGGGCACCGGCTCACCCAACTGGGTACGCAGCCACGCCATGACATCGGTGCCGGTCTCGCCGTTGTCCAGGTGGTAATCCACCAGGGCCAGTTGCGGCCTGATGCCTTCCTTGAGTAGCGCGGCGCATTCATCGCGATTGCGTGCCGTCCAGACTTGGCATCCCCAGCGGCTGAGCAGGCTGTTCATGCCGATCAGGATGCTGTCTTCATTATCCACGCAGAGTACTTGTCCTCCATTGAGCGACTGTCCGTTGAGCTCCGTGGCCTTTCCGGGGGCGATCGCGTTGCTGCGGGCCAGGGGCACGCTGACGCTGAATACGCTGCCCTTGCCAGGCCATGAGCGGACTTGCAGGGGGTGGCCAAGTACCCGGCACAAGCCATCGGCGATGGCCAGGCCCAGGCCCAGGCCTTTTTCGGCGCGGGTCTGGTGGCTGTCCAGGCGCTTGAATTCCTCGAAGATCACCTGCTGCTTGTCCAGGGGAATTCCCGGACCCCGATCCCATACCTCAAGGCTCAGCGAGTCGCCCCGACGACGGGCCCCCAGGAGCACGGGGCCCTTGGCGTAGCGGAAGGCATTGGTCAGGAAGTTCTGCAGGACCCGGCGCAGCAGCTTGCTGTCGCTGTCGATACGCAGGTGGCTGCCGCGCAGGCGGAATTGCAGCCCTTGTTCCTGGGCCAGTGCCTTGAATTCTGCGCCCAGGGTGTCGAACAGCTCATTGAGGACAAAAGGCTTGCGATCCGGGGTGATCTTGCCGTTTTCCAGGCGCGAGATATCCAGCAGGTCGCTGATCAGGTCCTCGGCCGAGCGTAGCGAGCTGTCCAGGTGCTGGACCAGTTGCTGGGCCTCGGCGGACAAGCCGTCTTCCTGATGTGAAAGCGCTGCGGAAAACAGCCGCGCGGCGTTCAATGGTTGCATCAGGTCATGGCTGACGGCAGCCAGGAATCGTGTCTTGGACTGGTTGGCCATCTCTGCGGTGCCCTTGGCCTCGATCAGCGCGGCATTGAGTTGCGACAGCTCATGGGTGCGCTCCGCCACCCTTTGCTCCAGGCCTTCGTTGGCTTCGGTCAGGGCCTGCTCGGCTTCGCGAAACGGGGTGATGTCGGTGAAGCTCATGACGAAGCCGCCACCGGGCATTGGGTTGCCGATCAGTTCGATCACCCGGCCGTTGGGGAACAGTCGCTCCGACGTGTGGGCCCGTCCCTGGCGCATCCAGTGCAGGCGTCGGGCCACATGGACCTCCGCTTCGCCGGGCCCGCACAGGCCTCGCTCGGCATTGTGGCGAATGATGTCGGCGATCGGCCGGCCGACGCTGATCAGGCCTTCGGGATAATTGAACAGTTCGAGGTAGCGACGATTCCAGGCCACCAGCTTCAGGGATTGGTCCACCACGCTGATGCCCTGGGTGATGTTCTCGATCGCCCCTTGCAGCAGGGCGCGGTTGAACTGCAGGACCTCGGAGGCTTCGTCGGCGATACGCACCACGTCCTCGAGCTGCATGTCCCGCCCCTCGATGGCGGCCTTGACCACTGCCCGGGTCGAAGAAGCGCCCAATACACCAGCCAGCAGGCGCTCGGTATGGGCGATCCACTCACCGTCGGCATTCTGGTTGGGGTTGAAGCCCTTGCCTTGGCGGTAGGCGAAGCGAATGAAGCTCTGTCGGGCGCGCTCCTCACCGACAAAACGCGCGGCCAGTTTCAGCAGGTCATCGATCTGGACGGCCAGCATCGAGCGAGAGCTCAGGCGGCTGCTGATTTCCTGGCCGATGAAGCGCCCAGCCTGCCAATGCTCCGAAACCCGGGTGCGCGACAGTACCGAAACCCAGGCGAACAGGGTGAAGTTGCCTGCCAGGGACAGCACCACGCCCTGGGTCAGCGGCGTGATCGGCAGGTTCAGGGGGTTGCCGTGCAGCCAGGCCAGCCCCGGGAAGCTGCTCAGGGACCAGCCCAGGCTATGGGCGGCGATGGGCAGTACCAGGGTATAGAACCAGATGAAGGTACCCGCGGCGAGGCCGGCGAACACACCGCGACGGTTGGCCTGTTTCCAGTACAGCGCGCCGACCATGGCCGGCGCCAGCTGGGTCACCGCGGCGAAGGCGATCTGGCCGATGGTGGCCAGGCTGGCGGTGGAGCCGAGCAAGCGATAGCTGACATAAGCCAGCAGCAGGATGGCGACGATGCTCACCCGGCGCACCGAGAGCATCCAGTGGCGGAACACCTCGAAAGGGCGTTCGGCGTTCTTGTGCCGCAGCAGCCAGGGCAGCAGCATGTCATTGGAGACCATGGTCGAGAGCGCCACGCTGGCGACGATCACCATGCCGGTGGCGGCTGATGCACCACCGATGAAGGCCAGCAGGGCCAGGGCTGGATGGGCCTGGGCCAGGGGCAGGCTGATGACGAAGGAGTCCGGCAGCACGCTGCTGGGCAGGAGCATCTGCCCGGCCAGGGCGATGGGCACCACGAACAGCGCAGCCAGGGCCAGATAGGCCGGGAACACCCACTTGGCCAGGCGCAGGTCCTGGGGTTCGATGTTTTCCACCACGGTGACGTGGAACTGGCGGGGCAGGCAGATGATCGCCATCATCGCCACCCCGGTCTGCACCACCATCGATGGCCAGTTGATGGTTTCTTCCCAGTACTGCTCCAGGCGCGGCGCCAGCATGGCCTGGTTGAACAGGTCGTCGAAGCCGTCGTACAGGCCGAAGGTCACGAAGACCCCAACGGCGAGGAAGGCAAACAGCTTGACCAGGGACTCGAAGGCAATCGCCAGCACCATGCCCCGGTGGTGTTCGGTGGCGTCCAGGTTGCGGGTGCCGAAGACGATAGTGAACAGGGCCAGGATCAGCGACACGATCAGCGCCGTGTCCTGGGCCCGCGTGCCCATGGTGTCGGCCCCGGCGCCGATCAGCAGGTTGACCCCGAGCACGATGCCCTTGAGCTGCAGGGCGATGTAGGGCAGTACGCCCACCAGGCAGATCAGCGCGACAACTACCGCCAGGGACTGGGATTTGCCATAGCGTGCGGCGATGAAGTCGGCGATCGAGGTGATGTTCTCCTGCTTGCTGATCATCACCATCTTCTGCAGCACCCAGGGTGCGAAGACCAGCAGCAGGATCGGCCCCAGGTAGATCGGCAGGAAGGCCCAGAGTTGCTCGGTGGCCTGGCCCACGGCGCCAAAGAAGGTCCAGCTGGTGCAATAGACCGCCAGTGAAAGGCTATATACCCAGGCCCGTACGCGTGGTGGAAGGGGCGCACTGCGCCGATCGCCATAGAAGGCGATGGCGAACATGATGGCCATATAGGCCAGGGCAACGGCGGCAATCAGCCCGCTGGACAACGACATGGGAACTCCGGAACGAAAACACCGGGCACATCATCCCGGCCAGACAGTCTGGCACGATGTCGGGTCCTCGTCAGTGTCGACCATGGTATCGGCGCGGCCTGATGTCGCAGGGGCGCTTCAGTTTGTCCGGGAGTGGGGCTCGGGCGCCGGTAGCAGGGCGATGTCGACCAGTTCGTGGAGTTCCTCGACCTTGAGGGGGGCGGCGGCGAACAGGATGCGAAACACCGTGGGCGCCACGACCAGGTTCAGCAGTCGGTCCACGTCCGGCAAGGGGGCGGAGCTGCTCCGATAACGGTCGAGGATGATCCGCAACTGGCCACTGAGGATGGTCGCGCAATAACCTGGGGTGGCGCTGCATTGGACGTCACGCATCATGTTGCGCCCGGGCTCGGAGCTCATCTCGTCCAGGTATTGTTCGGCCCAGGCCAGCAGGTCGCCGCGCAGGTTGCCGGTGTTGGCCGGTTCGCTGTCCGGGCGCATGTGGGCCAGGGCGACGTCGGCGAGCAAGGTCGCCAGGTCGCCCCAGCGCCGGTAGATGGTCGAGGGGGTGACGCCGGCGCGAGTGGCGATCAGCGGGACGGTCAGCGTTGAGCGTTCCTGTTCTTCAAGAAGCTCGCGCACTGCTCGATGGATGGATTCCTGGACCCGGGCGCTGCGACCGCCTGGGCGTAAACCTTCTTTAATAGCCATGGGGTCGAACCTTAACACAAAGAATTTGCTTTAAGCGCCTGACAGTAGCACACTCCGCAAAAGCAAAATATTAGCTTTAGTGGAGCGTGCCCTATGCCTGGTGCTATCGACACTCGCGTGTCCAACCGTTGCAGCCTGCTGTTCCTGGCTGTGACTTTGCTCGGTTTCCTGGCCGCCTCCAGCGTGCCGACCCCCTTGTACCACCTGTACCAGCAAAATCTGCATTTTTCTGCGGCGATGCTGACGCTGGTGTTCGGCGTCTACGCCATGTGCCTGCTGGCAGCGTTGCTGACGGTCGGTTCGTTGTCGGATTACCTGGGACGTCGCCCGGTGATTTTTACCGGCCTGTTGCTCAATATCCTGGCCATGCTGCTGTTTATCAATGAAAGCAGCGTGCACTGGCTGATCGCTGCCCGCATGGTCCAAGGCTTCGCGACCGGCATGGCCACCAGTGCCCTGGGGGCCGCGCTGCTGGATACCGATCGAGAGCAGGGGCCGCTGGTCAACAGCATCGCACCGCTACTGGGCATGGCCTGCGGGGCCATGGGGGCCAGTTTGCTGGTGGAGTTCGCGCCGTTGCCGCTGCAATTGAGTTATTGGCTGCTGCTCGGTTTGTTCGTGCTCCAGGCCTTGTATATCTGGCGCCTGCCGGAAAGCGTCAGTGCGCAACCGGGGGCCTGGGCCTCGCTGCGTCCGACCCTGCATGTGCCTGTGCAGGCACGGCGTGCGCTATGGCTGGCACTGCCGGTGGATGTGGCGGTCTGGGCAGTGGGTGGTTTCTATCTATCCCTGGCGCCGTCCCTGGTACGGGCTGCCACTGGCTTCACCTCGAACCTGATCGGCGGCGGCTTGGTCGCTGTGCTGACGCTCAGCGGAGCAGTGATGATCTATTCCCTGCGCGAGCGGCGGCCCGACGGGGTCCTGCGCCTGGGGGCCGGATTGTTGGCCCTGGGCGTGGCGCTGATCCTGGCTGCGGTGCACAGTGCCAGCCTGCTGCTGTTTTTCTTTGGCACCCTGGTGCTGGGCAGCGGTTTCGGTGGCGGTTTCCTGGGGGCGTTGCGCAGTGTGGTGCCCCTGGCCTTGCCCCACGAGCGGGCCGGGCTGTTGTCGGCGTTCTATGTCCTGAGCTACCTGGCGTTCTGCCTGCCGGCATTGCTGGCTGGAGGATTGGCTCGCAACTTCGGCCTGGTGGCTACCACCGATGGTTATGGTGCAGTGCTGATTCTCCTGTCCCTGGGCGCCCTGCTGGCCCTGATGCGCCAGCGTCCGGTGGTGGCTGGTGAACCGGGGCTTTGAACCGGGCACTTCACGGACGGCGGAATTGCGCCCGGTAGGCCGAAGGAGAAAGCAGCAAGACACCGGTGAAGTGCTGGCGCATCGACAGGGCGCTGGCAAAACCCGAAGCCAGGGCGATGGCCTCGATACTCTGCTGGCTGGTTTCCAGCAGGCGCTGGGCATGATTCAGGCGTTGCCTGATCAACCACTGGCCGACAGTGGTGCCCGTCAGTTGGCGAAAGTGCCGGGTAAACGAACGTCGGCTCATGGCAGCCCGTTCTGCCAGGGCATCCAGCGAGTGATCTTCGGTAAAGTGCCGTTCCAGCCATTGCAGTAACAGTCCCATGCGGTCCCGCTCGCCGCCCTTGGGCATGGCGCGTTCGATGAACTGGGCCTGGCCACCGGAGCGATGCGGGGCAATCACCAAGTGCCTGGCCAGCTTGTGGGTGTTTTGTGCGCCGCACAGCTGTTTCAGCAGGTGGAGGCAGCAGTCCAGGCCGGCGACGGTACCAGCGGACGTCAGCAGGTTGCCGGCTTCGGCATACAGCACATCGGCATCCAGGGCGACCTGGGGGAATCTTTCAGCAAAGGTCTGCGCCCAGCGCCAGTGGGTGGTTGCCGGGTGACCGTCCAGCAGTCCGGTCTCCGCCAGGACGAAGGCCCCCAGGCACAACCCCACCAGGCGGGCTCCTCGTCGATGGGCCTGGAGCAGGGCGTCGAGCAACACCTGTGGTGGTCGCTCAAGGCTATCGCGCCAGGAGGGCATGACAATCACGTCGGCCGTGTGCAGTTCGTCCAAATCATGATGGGCGGTGATATCGAAACCGGCCGAAGTGCGCAGCGGCGGGTTTTCAAACGCGCAGACGCGCACCTGGAAACCTGGCAGCCCGAGTCCCCGGTCCTGTTCATCGAACACCAGCAGCGGTACCGAGAGGTGAAATGGGCTGATGCCATCGAAGGCGATCACCGCGATGCGGATTGGATTGTTCATGTCGTAGGCGTTTGGAAAAGTTGGCCTGATTCTATCGAAGCGTGGCCATCGGGCCACTTCTTTATCAGGGCTCGGCCGCTCAGGATGGGGCTTCGTTTCCCGTACTCAAGGAGCCCGCCGTGGCCTGGACCGTTGCCTTTTTGCATTGCCCCGGACAGTGTTCCGACGCCTGCACGCGGGGGCGCTCATGAAGGTCATTCGCAGTGCCGACTTTGTCGGCGAGCGCGCCTGGGCGGCCCTGGATATTGCCAGCATGAATGGCATTGGCACGCGCTTGCACTGGACCGACCAGCCTTATCGATGGCACATCAACGAGGGGGAAGAGGTGTTCGTCGTGTTGAACGGTCGGGTGCGAATGCACTATCGCCACGCCGGGCTCGAACAGACAGTGTTGCTTGAGGTGGGCGATATCTTCCATGCCTCTATGGGGACCGAGCATGTGGCCCATCCCCTGGGTGTCGCCCGGGTGCTGGTCATCGAGTGTGAGGGCAGTATTTGAGCGTATATCTATAAAATAGATAACAGGTAGAGAAATTACCCGTTATATAGATATTCGATTAGGTTCTACCATGGGCTCCAACCTCTTCAGAGGACAGGAGACCCCTAACATGCCATGCACCCAAAGCGTCAAAGCCGGCCGCCGGCCCCTGAGTCATCTACCCCATCCGCGCGAAGCTATTCGCCAGTTCACGCCCAATTGGTTCGCCGCCACCATGGGGACTGGCGTCCTGGCCCTGGCGTTGGCCCAATGGCCTGCCGAAGTTCCTGGGCTGCGCTTGGTGGCCGAAGGGTTCTGGTGGCTGACCATCGTTCTGTTCCTGCTGTTTACCGCGCTGTACACCGCGCGCTGGGTGATGTTCTTCGATGAGGCGCGACGGATCTTTGGGCATTCCACCGTCTCGATGTTCTTCGGCACCATCCCCATGGGGCTGGCCACTATCATCAACGGCCTGTTGCTGTTTGGCTTGCCTCATTGGGGGGAGGCGGTGCTGATGCCGGCGCAGGTGTTGTGGTGGCTGGATGTGGCCATGTCCCTGGCCTGCGGTGTGTTGATTCCCTACATGATGTTTACCCGCCAGGAACACAGCATCGACCAGATGACCGCTGTCTGGCTGTTGCCAGTGGTCGCTGCCGAAGTGGCCGCGGCCAGCGGCGGCCTGCTGGCCCCTCACTTGCAAGATGCCCATGCCCAGTTGGTGATGCTCAGTACCAGCTACGTGTTGTGGGCGTTTTCGTTGCCTGTGGCGTTCAGCATCCTGACGATTCTCCTGCTGCGCATGGCCTTGCACAAATTGCCCCATGAAAGCATGGCGGCTTCGAGTTGGCTGGCCCTGGGGCCGATCGGTACCGGTGCATTGGGCATGCTGGTACTGGGTGGCGATGCACCGGCGATCTTCGCCGCCAATAACCTTGCGGGCATTGGCGAAATCGCCGCTGGCCTGGGGTTGGTGGCCGGCTTGACCCTCTGGGGCTTCGGTCTGTGGTGGATGTTGATGGCCTTGCTGATCACCCGGCGCTATCTGCGTGAGGGCATCCCCTTCAACCTTGGCTGGTGGGGGTTCACATTCCCCTTGGGGGTGTATTCGCTGGCGACCCTCAAGTTGGGTAGCACCCTGCACCTGGGGTTCTTCAGTGTGATGGGCGGCGTGTTGGTGGCGGCCCTGGCCGTGATGTGGCTGATCGTGGCCAAGCGCACGGTGCAGGGCGCCTATAAAGGAGAGCTGTTTGTTTCGCCGTGCATTGCCGGCTTGCACAAATAATCGGTAAAGACAGGTAAGGTGTGGCCTGGATCGATGTTCGGCATTCCAATAACAGTATCCTCGCCACTCAGGAACACGGAAGATGAGTCACCCCTCGCAGTTCACCTTGCTTCGCAAGCGGCGGTTCCTGCCGTTTTTCATCACGCAGTCCCTTGGCGCCTTCAACGACAACATCTTCAAGCAGTCGTTGATCCTGGCCATTCTCTACAAGCTGAGCATCGAGGGGGACCGATCGATCTGGGTCAACCTCTGTGCCTTGCTGTTCATCCTGCCGTTCTTTCTGTTCTCGGCTCTGGCCGGGCAGTTCGGCGAGAAGTTCGCCAAGGATGCGCTGATCCGCCTGATCAAGCTGGGGGAAATCGTGATCATGGCGGTGGGGGCGGTGGGTTTTGTCTTCGATCACTTGTCGCTGATGCTACTGGCGCTGTTTGCCATGGGCACTCATTCGGCGCTGTTCGGCCCGGTGAAGTACTCGATCCTGCCCCAGGCGTTGCATGAGGAAGAGCTGGTAGGCGGGAACGGCCTGGTGGAAATGGGCACCTTCCTGGCGATCCTTGCGGGCACCATCGGCGCGGGGATCATGATGTCCTCCACGCATTACGCCCCGATTGTCTCGGGTGCCATCATCGGGGTCGCGGTGCTGGGTTATCTGGCCAGCCGGGCAATTCCCCGGGCAGCTGCGGCCGCTCCGCAAATGCGCCTGAACTGGAACATTTTCAGCCAGTCATGGGCCACCCTGCGCCTGGGCTTGGGGCAGACTCCGGCCGTTTCGCGCTCGATTGTCGGCAACTCCTGGTTCTGGTTCGTCGGGGCGATCTACCTGACGCAGATCCCGGCTTACGCCAAGGAGTGGATGCACGGCGACGAAACGGTTGTGACACTGATTCTTACCGTGTTCTCGGTGGGCATCGCCGTGGGTTCGATGCTGTGCGAGAAGCTTTCGGGACGCAAGGTGGAGATCGGTCTGGTGCCCTTCGGTTCGCTGGGGCTCACGATATTCGGCTTGCTTCTGTGGTGGCACTCCGGCGGTATTCCTGAGAGTGCTACCGGTCACGGCTGGGTCGAAGTGCTGGGCTTCTCCCATGCCTGGTGGGTGTTGCTGGATGTGTTGGGCCTGGGGATTTTCGGTGGTTTCTACATCGTGCCGCTGTATGCCCTGATCCAGTCGCGGACCCCGGAGCACGAGCGGGCCCGGGTCATCGCAGCCAACAACATTCTCAATGCGCTGTTCATGGTGGTCTCGGCGATTGTCTCCATCGTGCTGCTGAGCATGGCCAAGCTGAGCATTCCGCACCTGTTCCTGGTGGTGTCGCTGCTCAATATCGCGGTCAACGTCTACATCTTCAAAGTGGTTCCCGAGTTCAGCATGCGTTTCATGATCTGGCTGCTCAGCCATTCCATGTACCGTGTGGAGCATCGCAACCTGGAGCAGATTCCCGATGAAGGGGCGGCATTGCTGGTCTGCAACCATGTGTCCTTCGTCGATGCCTTGTTGATTGGCGGCGCGGTACGTCGGCCGATTCGCTTCGTGATGTACTACAAGATCTACAACCTGCCGGTATTGAACTTCATTTTCCGTACCGCCGGGACTATTCCCATTGCAGGTCGCCATGAAGATATGGAGATCTATGAAAAGGCGTTCAAGAAGATTGCCGATTACCTACGCGATGGCGAGCTGGTGTGCATCTTCCCTGAGGGCAAGCTGACCGCCGATGGTGAGATCAACGAGTTCAAGGGCGGCCTGACACGGATTCTCGAGGAAACCCCGGTACCGGTGATTCCGCTGGCCTTGCAAGGCTTGTGGGGCAGTTTTTTCAGCCGCGATCCGAACAAGGGTTTCTTCCATCGGTTCTGGTCGCGGGTCACCCTGGTGGCGGGGCCTTCGGTGGCTGTGGAAGCTGCCGAGCCTGCACAATTGCAGGTCATGGTAGGGGCATTGCGCGGTACGCGCCGCTAGCCAGGGGACGGATACAAGAACGCCCGCAATGATGCGGGCGTTTTCATTCCTGCTTGCCGGGCTGTCAGGCGGCGCTGACTTTCAAGCCCACCAGGCCTGCGATGATCAGCGCCACGCTGGCCAGGCGGACCAGGGCCATGGACTCGCCAAACAGGATGATGCCGGCGATCACCGTGCCGACGGCACCGACTCCGGTCCAGATGGCATAGGCGGTGCCCAGTGGCAGCTCCTTCATGGCCAGGCCCAGCAAGCCCAGGCTGATAGCCATGGCGATGATGGTCAGGGCGGTGGGGAGCGGGCGGCTGAAGCCATCGGTGTACTTCAAGCCCACTGCCCAGCCTACTTCGAACAGGCCGGCGAAAAACAGGATGATCCAGGACATATTGACCTCATGGATGGATGGGGTCGTCCCCAGGAATTCATGACTCGACACGAGCCGCGAGGTCGTCCTCGCGTTGGGCAGTATACGGCCCGTGCCGAGTGGGGCGATCGGTTTTTTCAGGAGGCAGCCTTACTTCTCGGGCTTCTCAGGGGCAGGCTCGGCCATCCGGCGAAAACAGGTCGCGAGCAATGCCCCGGAAATGTTGTGCCAGACGCTGAACAGGGCGCTGGGAACCGCCGCCAGGGGGGAGAAGTGGGCGCTGGCCAGGGCTGCGCCCAGCCCCGAGTTCTGCATGCCAACCTCCAGGGCCAGGGACTTGCGCTGGGCCAGTGGCAGTTTGAACACGCGACCGGTGACATAGCCCAGCAGGAAGCCGAAGCTGTTGTGCAGCATTACCACGGCCATGATCAGCAGGCCGGATTCGGCAATCTTCGCCTGGCTGGCAGCCACCACCGCGGCGACGATGATGACGATGCTCAGCACCGACACCAGCGGCAGTACGTCAACGGCATGTCTAACCCGTTGGCCCAGCAGGCGTTGGGCTAGCACGCCAAGCACGATCGGCAGCAGCACCACTTGCAGGATCGACCAGAACAGCTCCATGAAGGACACCGGCAGCCAGGCCGAAGCCAGCAGCCAGATCAAGGCTGGCGTCAGCAATGGTGCGAGCAGGGTGGTCACGGCAGCGATGGCGACCGACAACGCCAGATCACCGCGGGCTAGCCAGGTCATGACGTTGGAGGCGGTGCCACTTGGGCAACAGCCGACCAGGATCACGCCTACGGCAATCTCGGGCGGCAGGTGAAATCCCTGGCAGAGTGCCCAGGCCACGCCAGGCATGATCACGAAGTGCGCCACCACACCCAGGGCCACGCGCCAGGGGTGGCGGGCGACTTCGGCGAAGTCTTCGAGCTTCAGGGTCAGGCCCATGCCGAACATCACCAGTCCCAGCAGGGGCACGATGGCGCCCTTGAGGCCGATGAACCAGGTTGGCTGGAAGAACGCCAGCACCGCGAAGATCAGTACCCAATAGGCGAAGGTGTTGCCGACGAAGCGACTCAGTGCAGCCAGTGCGCGCATGGCCTGTTCCTTATTATGTGAAAACGCCACCGGGTGGGTGGCGTCTGGTGCAGTGGGCTATCCGCTCGGGGCGTCAGATGCCCTGCGGGATCTCTTCGCCGCCCAGGGCTTCGAGCAGTGCGGGCAGGAAGTCGCCAAAGGTCAGCATCATCAGGGTGAAGCTGGCATCGAGCTGGCCCAGGGCCTCGTCGCCACCGTCTTCCTCGGCCTGGGTCTGCAGCAGGTCCTCGAACTTCAGGCGCTTGACCACCATCTTGTCGTCCAGCACGAAGGACAGCTTGTCCTGCCAGGCCAGGGACAATTGGGTGACCACCTTGCCAGTGCTCAGGTGCAGCTGGATTTCCTCGCTGGTCAGGTCCTGGCGCTTGCAGCGCACGATGCCGCCATCTTCATGGGTGTCGCGCAGTTCACATTCATCGAGAACGAAGAAGTCGTCGGCGGCCTGCTGGGTCTTGACCCAATCGGTCATGATCGCGGTCGGGGCGGTCTTCACGCTCAGCGGACGCACTGGCAGGGTGCCCAGCACTTCGCGCAGGGTGGAGAGCAGGTCTTCGGCGCGCTTGGGGCTGGCCGAGTTCACCAGGATCAGGCCTTGTTTCGGCGCGATGGCGGCGAAGGTCGAGGAGCGACGAATAAAGGCACGAGGCAGGAAGGCCTGGATGATTTCATCCTTGATCTGGTCGCGTTCCTTCTTATAGACCTTGCGCATCTGCTCGGCCTCGATCTCTTCGACCTTTTCCTTGACCGCATCACGCACGACGCTGCCTGGCAGGATGCGTTCCTCCTTGCGCGCGGCTACCAGCATGAAGTCCTGGCTGACGTGTACCAGCGGGGCATCTTCTCCTTTGCCAAAAGGCGCGACGAAACCATAAGTGGTCAACTCCTGGCTTGCACAGGGGCGCGCCAGTTTGGTCGCCAGTGCAGTTTCCAGCGCCTCAGCATCAAAAGGCAGATCTTGGGTCAGGCGATAGATCAGCAGGTTTTTGAACCACATGGGGTGAATCTCTCCTTTATACAAAGGAGGGCATTATTCTCTTCGCTGCTGCTCAGGCCAACCCTTCGCTAAGCCTTTGGAAGGGCTGAAAAAATTATTATAAAAAGTGCTTGCCAGAGTGGGGACTGCTCCGTAGAATGCGCGCCACACCGAACGAGAAGGGTGATTAGCTCAGCCGGGAGAGCGTCTGCCTTACAAGCAGAATGTCGGCGGTTCGATCCCGTCATCACCCACCATTCGTTTGATTGTGTTACGCGCAGCGGTAGTTCAGTCGGTTAGAATACCGGCCTGTCACGCCGGGGGTCGCGGGTTCGAGTCCCGTCCGCTGCGCCATATTCGGTAACCTGGAACACTGAACGCCAGGTCACCACAAAAAGCCCGCTAGCGCGGGCTTTTTGCTGTAAGAGGTTTTGCGGGTTGTGCGGCAAATCATGGAAATTCAGATTTTTTTGATAAAAATATCAATTAAATCAACACTTTAAGAATTTCTGTGGCATAATGCGCCCCGCAACGAAGGTAAAGGGTGATTAGCTCAGCTGGGAGAGCGTCTGCCTTACAAGCAGAATGTCGGCGGTTCGATCCCGTCATCACCCACCACTTACTTTCAACGCTACGCGCAGCGGTAGTTCAGTCGGTTAGAATACCGGCCTGTCACGCCGGGGGTCGCGGGTTCGAGTCCCGTCCGCTGCGCCATATTCGGTAACCTGGAACACTGAACGCCAGGTCACCACGAAAAGCCCGCTTAATGCGGGCTTTTTTATTGCCTGCATTTTAGTCAGGCACTCATTGATGAAAAAAAGCGGCCCTGAGGCCGCTTTTTTCATTTTGAGCCGTTACTCGGCGTTCCGGCTGCGCCGGTAGTCACTGACGGCTTCGTACACCGACTTGCGCAGGCGATTGATGCCGCCGATGGGGCGATGAGCTTCAAGGCCGAACCAGGGATTGAACGACTGGTTATCACAGGCCAGGTTCTGTGCCGGGGTGTCGAAATCCTGAGGCGGAATCGTTACCCGGGCCACGGTTTCAAAGGGCGCGTCGCTTTCCTTCCATTCGATGCTGGTGTCTTCGATCGGCATGAAGCGCTTGGGGTCCTGGCGCTGGATCTGCAGGACAAAGCAAGCCGGGACTCGATCGCTGGATAGTTGCTGGACCAGTGCGCTGCGCAGGAAGTTGGGCAGATCCTGGTTCTGCAGTGGCAGGTTGTAGGCCGGGCAGCTACCAGGGTCCGGCATGACCCGGAACTTGGCATTGGCCTTGCCGAACTTGTAGGGCGAAACCGAAAAGTAGGTAGTCTGGGTCGGGCTGCTTGGCGCCGGTGACAGGGTCGCCAGGGCAATAAACAGGTGGCGGACTTGCCAGCTGCGCGGGTCCCAGTGAGGGAAGAATGCCCCGACTTTCTTGCCGTCGGCCTGAGCGGTGAAGTTCTGTTGGTACTCGGCCACATCGCTGACGAAGAAGTTCGGATGATTGAACATCACGAAGTCCTGTTCACGCCTGTCCGATTCCGCGGGCATCAGTTGCTGGCCGGGAACTTCCAGCAGCTTGATCGCCATGCCGCGAGCATCACGAATGCTGTCGAACTGTGGGTAGGCGTTGCCGTTGGACAGGCGCACGATGGCCTGCCAGGTTTGCCCTGGATTGGCGAACACCCCTTGGCGCAGCTCCGGACTCAACTCACGCAGAACCTGGACTTCGGCCTTTACACAACCGTGAGCCTTGGCATGGGCGTCGCGCAGGTAGCGAGTCCCCGCACGATGCTGGTCGACGATACGCACCGCCGTTTGAATGATGTCCTGGGTGCGGGCTGCCTCATCGGCGGGAACCTGCTCCTGTACCGAGACCGGCCCGCGATGTTGCCAGGCGAACCAGGCCGTCGCCAGGGCCCAGCCCAGTAATCCGATGCCGACCAGCAGCAATAGCCCCTTGCCCAGCAAAGCGCCCAGGCGCAGCCACAGCCTGCCCAGCAGGGACGGTCGTTTTCTGGCGAGATCGAGTTTCATGGCAGTTGGGACTCCAGTGGCCCGCCCAGTACTTTCAGGTACTCCAGCAGTGCCCAGCGCTCTTCGGGTTGCAACAAGGGGCCGATGACACCGTTGCCACGCTGGCCGGCGCGGAATTCGTGGCCACTGTTATGGTTGCCGCTGGTGCGGGTGTCGAACTCAAAGCCGTTCTTGAAGGCTTCCAGGCGATAGCCCAGGTGCTTGGGGTCGTACTCGAAGGTACCGCGATAAAAGGTGGTAGAGCGTTCCGATTGCGGCGATAGCAGTTGATAGAGGTTGGGCACCGAACCGTTATGCAGGTAGGGCGGGGTCGCCCAGACCCCGGCCAGCGGGCGTGCCTTGTAGGCGCGCAACTCACGTACGCCGATCGGCAGGCCGTAGCCATCCAGTCGCGAACGCTCTTCGGGCGTGACTTTGGCGTCGCGGTAGGCGCGCTCCTCGACGAATGCGGTGATATAGGCCAATCCTTTGGCGGCCGACATTTGCCGCAGGTCCAGCGGTTCGCTCGGTGCCGGATGCAGTTCGACGTTGGACTTGGCCAGCTCGGCGGTATCCCATTGCAGGGCGCTCAAGTCATAGCGCAGGTCGGCGATGTTGCTGGCCGAGTTCGGGTCGGTGCCGATCACCGCAACCGGGAGCATCTTCAATTGCTGGACCGGGCGGCCGTTGCTCTCGCTGACCGCAGGAACATGGCAGCCGCTGCAATGGGTGGCGAACAAGGTGCGGCCCTTGGCGGCCAGCGGCTTGTCGATGTTGCCCAGCAGGGCTTCCGGCCAGGTGGGGGGCTTGAGGCGTTGCAGGGTCTCTTCGATATGGTTGAGGTCGCGTACTCGCACGCTGGAAGGATAGCGAGCCTCGCCGGTCAGCGGCTGGCCGGCGGCATCGAACAGGTTCAGGGTCGCCCCCACGCCCAGGGCCTCGCCGATATTGCGGGCCATGGGTTGCTGTGCCGAGCCGTTCCACTGGACCCAGTCGAAGGTCCAGATATCCCACAATTGGGGGTAGTCCACCGGGGCGTTGGCCACTCGGTAATTGGTAGGTGAGATCGCGTCGCCGAAGCTGGCGTTGGCGATGCGGCCAAAAGCGTCGGTGCGACCGGGGCCTTCTTCCGTGGGATACAGGCCGCGATGGGTGTCGTTCCAGGCGACCCGCAGGAACGTGTCCAGGGATTCCTTGAAGTCCTTGCGCAGCTGTTCATGGTGCAGGTCATAGCCTGTACCCAGGACCTTGCGGGCGAAGCGCTCGAATTTCCAGGGGTTGTAGTAAGTCGCGGCCAGGCTGGCAACAAGCGCCTGGCCAAAACTGCCGCCGCGCAAGGTCGGTACGCTGGAGGGCAGCACGTGCTGCGCCGAGCCGCCATCGATCCGCAAGGCCTGGTGATTGAAGCGCAGCTCGCCGGTATGGCAGGCCGAGCAGGTGATATCGAGGTACTGTTCCTGGCTGCCCGGGTTCTGGTGCCGGGCGAAGCCCACTGGCAGGTTGCCTGGGTTTTGCGCCGTGGCTTTTTGTCCCGGCTCCACCAGGAAGCCGAAGCGGGCCAGGTATTCAGGGGTGGCGAAGGCGTGCTCGGAGAACGGCAGCTCCAGGGCGACGAACCAGTCATAGCGCAGGCCTTTGACCTGGGTGCCTTGGGGGGTGAAATAGTAGGTTTGGCGATCCTTGTCATCCCACTGGTCCAGGTAGTGCACCTGTTCGGCGGGAACGTAGTCGGGAAGTTTCGGGTTGGCGGTGTAGTACAGCACTACAGCCAGGGTGATGCCGATCAGCAGGATAATCAGCAGTAATGCACGGTAGATGAGGCGCAAGATGTACGTCCTTGTCGAATTTCGTTTCCTTATGCCTGAGTGAATCTTGTGCGGCAAGTAGCCATTACTTGCGCTATGGTTATTCGCGCTTTTTTGAGTACCTCGTGATTGGACCGAGCGAGGTGTAACCCAGACCATGAAATGCGTTTGCAGACGTGAACTTATCAGCTATTTGCTGCTCCTATGCCGGTAGCCATTGGTCGTGGCGGCCTGATAAGCTCGCGGCTTTATTCGATTGCCCTTTAGGCGCATGAACAAGGAAATAGCATGAAACAGCATCGGTTGGCGGCGGCGGTGGCCCTGGTTAGCCTGGTACTTGCCGGTTGTGATTCGCAGACCAGCGTAGAGCTGAAAACCCCGGCGCAGAAAGCTTCCTACGGCATCGGCCTGAACATGGGCAAGAGCTTGGCCCAGGAAGGCATGGATGACCTGGATTCCAAAGCGGTAGCCCAGGGCATTGAAGATGCCATCGGCAAGAAAGAACAGAAGCTGAAGGACGAAGACCTGATCGAAGCCTTCGCCGCGCTGCAAAAGCGTGCTGAAGAGCGTATGGCCAAGATCAGCGAAGAGTCGGCCGCTGCTGGCAAGAAATTCCTCGAGGAAAACGGTAAGAAGGCAGGTGTGACCACCACCGCTTCCGGCCTGCAGTATGAAGTCCTGAAGAAGGCCGACGGCCCACAGCCCAAGCCAACTGATGTGGTGACCGTGCACTACACCGGCACCCTGACCAACGGCACCGTCTTCGACAGCTCCGTAGATCGTGGCAGCCCGATCGACCTGCCGGTCAGCGGAGTGATTCCAGGTTGGGTCGAAGGCCTGCAACTGATGCACGTGGGTGAGAAGTACAAGCTGTACATCCCAAGCGACCTGGCCTATGGCGCCCAGAGCCCAAGCCCGTCGATTCCAGCCAACTCGGTACTGGTTTTCGAGCTGGAGCTGCTGGGTATCAAGGATCCAGCCAAGCAGGACAAGCAGGACGCCGCCAAGTAACCTGTTTCAGCGCCTGAAGCAACGCCCCGTTCCTACGGGGCGTTGTCGTTTCTGTGGGGTGGTACTGGTAAAAAAGCTCGAACTGGCGGCATTGGCCGCAGTCTGATCAGGGAGCTGGGGTAGCTAGTCGTTGAAGGCTGCCAAGTCAATGAAATTATGGGTTTTTTTATGTGAGTAAAAAACGCCCGATCTGAGTCAAACCCTTGTGAAACGGGGCTTTCAGCCTCTAAATATGGCTCTGTTCACAAGGTTATCCACAATTTGTGTGGATAACATTTCACTGGGAGTGAACATGAAGACGCCCTGGAACTTTGCCCGCTTCCTGCCTTTGGCCGCTCGACTCTTGAGTCGTGGTCGCCTACCGACCCTGCTCTTCGCTGTGGCGAGCAAGGGGGCCTTCCAGGGCCAGCGCCTGGGCAAGGTCAAGGACGACCTGCGCCTGCTGCAAGCGTTGTGCCTGGCCTACTGGCGAGGCGAGTACCGCGCGATCAGCCCGAAAGCATTGTTGTCGGTAGTGGCGGGGCTGATGTATTTCCTCAGTCCGCTGGATGCCATTCCCGATTTCCTGCCGTTGTTCGGCATGCTCGATGATATTGCCGTACTGGCTTGGCTGATGAAGACCCTGGGTGATGAGCTCGACGCCTTTCGTGCCTGGCGCAACCGCCAGGCACCGGAGCGATTGGTGGTGCTCGAAAGGCTGCCGGACACCCCGGAGCAATTGCAACTGGAGGGGCCAGGAAAAAATCCAGGCATTTGAACCATTGCCTGATGACAATCATGCTCCCCGCGACCGCTGCCGCTGATAGGATTACACTTAAAAGGAAAAGTCCGACTCGTTAAGTGTCGTTGTCCTACGGGGTAGTAATGGATATCCAGATTATTGAACGCGATGGCGAACCCGAATATGCGGTTCTGCCGTGGGCTCAGTATCAAGCTTTACTGGCAGCCGCAGGTCTCACCGAACAAGCGCCACAGACTGCCGACGTTGCTCAGGCAGCAGCATCGACCCGGAGCCTTCCGGGTCTGGATCAGCTACGTAATCTTCGCGAAGGGAAGGGCATCGCCATTGAGGCGTTGGCTCGCAAAGTAGGCATCAGCCCGTCTTACCTGGCCCTGATTGAAAGCGGCGAGCGTCAACCCGACGCTGCGATCCGCCGCAGCCTGGCCTGGGAGTTGACGGTGCCGGGGTGGAGGGATCAACCGTGAGTGTAAGGATCAGTCGTCAGCACTGGGATGGGCTGTTGGGTGAGTTGGATCAAGCCCGGCGTCAGCGGCATCTCTTAACCTATCGCGCGTTACTGGAGCGCTTGCAATTGCCCAGCCCGGCCATGCAGACACTGACGGCCGCGCTGGAGCACCTGGCCGCGTTGGATGCGCGGGCCGAGCAGCCGTTGCGCAGCTCCCTGGTCATCAGTCAGGGGGCCAGCCGCTTGCCGCGCACGGGTTTCTTCGAGTGCGTGGAGCGCCTGGGGCGTTTTTCCGGGCCTTCCGACGGCGTTGCCGCGGCGTCCTGGCATGCCTCGGAGGTGGTGCGAGTGTTCGAGTACGAGTATCCCGAATCTGCGGAGGCCTGAATGTTCTTGCGACTCAAGGCGCGACTTGGCTACTGGCTCGCGCGTCGACTGTTCCGTTGGCCCTGGTTTATCCGTCAGCCGCGCAGCTGGCGCTGGATGGAAGGGCAGTATGCACGCATGGCCAATCTTGGCGATGTGGGTGCGCAAAGTTTCTATGGGCACATCCTGACCTTCCGGGGGCAAGGGCTTGGTGCGCGCGAGGAAGGCATCCGCCTGCTACGTCTGGCGGCACTGTCCGGTGATGGCAAGTCAGCCTATCAGCTGGGCGTCATCAGTCTTGCCGGCTCGGCCAGCAAGGCCCCCGATGCCGCCGAGGCGGCCCGTTGGTGGAAGCTTTCGGCCCAGGCAGGGCATCCTCTGGCAAGCCTCAAGCTTGAGCAACTGAATCTGCCGCATTGAGGATTGTGCTTCTCGGGCCAGCCAATGCTTCCAGGCTGTCGATCACATGCACGCTATAGCCTTGTACGTTCTTGGCATGGTGCTTGGCCTGTGAGGCCAATTCGGCCAGCTGGCTGGAGTCCAGCTGGCCACAGGCCTGCGGGTACAAGTGGACCACGCCGATGGACAGTGATAGCAAGGGAAACTCCTGGCGGACTCCCTGGCGATTGGGCGCCACGAAGCAACCGGCCTCCAGATGCTCGCTGCGATAGAAGCGCCGACATTGGCTATGGAAATCGTCCAGTAGCTGGTTGAGTCGCTTGCGCCAGTCTTCCGGTCCCAGTACCAGCAGAAAGTCATCCCCACCGATATGCCCGACGAAATCGCGGCTGGGGTCCACCCGGTCATTCAGGCACTGGGCCAGGCATAGCAACACCTCGTCGCCACGACCATAGCCATAGATATCGTTGAAGGGCTTGAAGCTGTCGATGTCCACATAACAGATCACCGACTCCCGTCCCTGCTGCAGCAAGCGGGTCAGGCACTGCTGGATCGGTACGTTGCCCGGTAGCAGCGTCAGCGGGTTGGCGTAGCGTGCCTGCTGGATCTTCAACTCGGTGATCAGCTTGAGCACATCGATCACTCGTCCCAGCCCCAGGTAGTGGCCATTGAGGGTGATGATGAAGTCCTCCTCGATACGCTGCCGGGCGCGACTGGTGATCAGGCGACTGACTTGTTGCAGGGATTGAGTCAGTTCAACGGCGAGAAAGTCGTCGTTCATCAGCCGGCTGATGGGCTTGCGGGCGAACAGGTCGGTAGCGAAGGGCTTGAGCAGCGCATCGGAAAGCGAATGTCGATGGACGATCCCGCAGGGCTGGCCGTGTTCGTCGAGAACCGCCAGGGAGTTGAGGTTGGCTTGCCGGCGGAAGGCCTCCAGCACATGGGCCGTAGGGGTATCGCGTGCCACCGCAGGTTGCTCGTTGAGCAGGGCGCTGAGGTCGCTGCCTTCATCGCTCAGGGTCACGCTGGTGCTGTCGTGCTTGGGCATCATTGCCCGGGCATCGCGTAGCGGTTGCTCCTGGGGGCGGCAGAGCAGGTAGCCCTGGACCAGGTCGACGCCCATTTCAGTCAGTACCGCAAGTTCCTCGACCAGTTCGATACCTTCGGCGATCACTTTGGCTCGGGAGGCCTTGGCTATCTGCAGGATCGAGCCGACGAACTCGCGCTTGAGTGCGTCCTGGTGGATTCCGTCGATGAAGTGCCGGTCGATCTTGACGTAATCCGGCCGCAACTCCGACCACAGGCGCAAGCTGGAGTAGCCGGCACCCAGGTCATCCAGGGCAATGGAAAAACCCATGTCACGATAGTGATGCAGAGCATTTTGCAGCAGTTGGAAATCGTCGATGGGGGTCTGCTCAGTGAGCTCGATCACCACCTGGCTGGGTGGAATACCGAAGTCTTGCAGCAGTTGCAGGGTGCGTCCGGGCTGATGAGCCGCCTCCAGCAGGGATTCGGGGGAAACGTTGAGGAACAGCTTGCCCGGGAGCACCTGTTCGCTGAAGCGTTTGCAGGCGCTTTGTCGACAGGCGATCTCCAGTTCGCTCAGGCGCCCGGCCTGGCGGGCCACGGCGAACAGGGCGACGGGGGAGTGCAAAGGGCTGTTGGAGGGGCCACGGCTCAAGGCCTCGTAGCCGAGGATACGGCGTTCCGAAAGGGAAATGATCGGTTGGAACAGGCTGTGCAAACCGCTTTGAGCCAGGATTGAACTCAATGCACTGAGCTGTTCGGTCGTGGTCATGGCGATCTCTGTCGATAAAAAAAGGACCGGGCGCACGCGGCTCCCGGTCCTTTATTTCACGACAGAATGATGACTGTTTAATGACGTTCCGAGGAGCGTTCGAATTAAATTGCCATCATCCTCAGTGCTTGGCCACCGAGGTGTTGAGCTTCAGGTAGTCCAGCAGGATACGCCCGGTCTCGCTCAAGTAGGCATCGTCTTCCGGCTTGGTCTTGTCCGGCTCGGCGGCTGCCACGGCGTCCTCGTCCTCTTTCTTCAGCTCCTTGAGCGGCTCCTCGCCCTTGGCCTTGCGGCGGGTATTTTCCAGGGCCAGTTGCTTGGCTTCGATATCGGCATGTTGTGCACGACGGTCGGCTTCGTTGAGGCTCACGGTTTTTTCCGCCATCAGCTTCTGGGCCAGGGCCAGTTTGTCGCGGATGAACACGAACTCCGGATCTTTCGCCGAGCGGGTTTCATGCTCGGCCTTGAGCTGGGCCAGGAACGGCTTGAACGGGTCCATCGCCGGCTTGATGGCTGGACGGATGGTGTCCCACGGCATCGCTTCAGGCAGGGCGCTTTCGCCGATTTCCTTGGTATCGATGATCGATGGGTAGCCAATGTCTGGAAGCACGCCCTGATGCTGGGTGCTCTGGCCGGAAACCCGGTAGAACTTGGCCAGGGTCAGCTTCAACTCGCCATGATTGAGCGGTTGGATCGTCTGGACCGTGCCTTTGCCGAAGGTCTGGCCGCCGATGATCAACGCACGATGGTAGTCCTGCATGGCGCCAGCGAAGATCTCCGAGGCCGAGGCCGAGAGGCGGTTGACCAGCAGGGCCATCGGGCCTTTGTAGAAGGCACCTGGGTTCTCGTCTTCCAGCACGTCTACCCGGCCGTCGGCGTTGCGCACCAGTACGGTGGGGCCCTTGTCGATGAACAGGCTGGTCAGCTCGGTGGCTTCCTGCAGGGAGCCACCGCCGTTGTTGCGCAGGTCGATGACCACGCCGTCGACCTTTTCCTTCTGCAGTTCGGTCAGCAGCTTCTTCACATCGCGGGTGGTGCTCTTGTAGTCCGGATCGCCAGCGCGGAAGGCCTTGAAGTCGAGGTAGAAGGCCGGGATCTCGATCACCCCGAGCTTGTAGTCCTTGCCGTCCTGCTTGAGGTTGAGGACCGACTTCTTCACCGCCTGGTCTTCGAGTTTCACCGCTTCGCGCACGATGGGCACGATCTTGCTGGTCTGGTCGTTCGGTGCATTGCTGGCCGGGATCACCTCGAGGCGCACCAGGGTGCCCTTGGGACCGCGGATCAGCTTGACCACTTCGTCCAGGCGCCAGCCCACCACGTCGACCATTTCCTTGTTGCCCTGGGCGACGCCGATGATCTTGTCCGCAGGAGCTACCTGCTTGGTCTTGTCCGCTGGGCCGGCCGGTACCAGGCGCACGACCTTGACCTGGTCGTTGTCGCTCTGCAGTACCGCGCCGATGCCTTCCAGCGACAGGCTCATATTGATGTCGAAGTTCTCCGCATTATCCGGTGACAGATAGTTGGTATGCGGGTCGTAGGACATGGCGAAGGTGTTGATGTAGGCCTGGAAGATATCCTCGGCCCGGGTCTGGTCCAGGCGCGCCAGCTGGTTCTTGTAGCGCTTGGTCAGGGTTTCCTGGATCTGCTTGGGCTCCTTGCCGGCGATCTTCATCCGCAGCACTTCATCCTTGACGCGCTTGCGCCACAGGTCATCGAGTTCGGCGGTGGTCTTGAGCCAAGGTGCGTCCTTGCGATCGATCAGCAAGGTTTCCTTGGTGGTGAAGTCGATCTTGTCCACGCCCTTGTTGAGCTCTGCCAGGGCAAAGTCCAGGCGGGACTTGACCCGGTCCAGGTAGCGTTTGTAGATGGTGAACCCGGCGTTCAGGTCGCCGCTCTTGAGGAAGTCATCGAACTGGGTCTTCCACTTGTCGAATTCCGCGATATCGCTGGCCAGGAAGTAGCTGCGCGAGGGGTCCAGCAATTTCAGGTAGCTGTCGTAGATGATCACCGAGCGAGCATCGTCCAGCGGCGGCTTGCTGTAGTGATGGCGCTTGAGCAGTTCTACGACGTTGAGGCTGGCAATTACCTCATCGCGATCGGGCTGAAGATTGTCCCAGCTGTTGGCTGCGAACG
This sequence comes from Pseudomonas sessilinigenes, assembly GCF_003850565.1. Lineage (NCBI taxonomy): Bacteria > Pseudomonadati > Pseudomonadota > Gammaproteobacteria > Pseudomonadales > Pseudomonadaceae > Pseudomonas > Pseudomonas sessilinigenes. The sequence goes on along the minus strand of NZ_CP027706.1, from coordinate 6,852,125 downwards.
TAGTGGCCGACATCGGCAGCAGGCCGAAACCAATGAAGAGAGCGAGGGCGGTGCTGGGGAACAGATGCTTCATGCTGATTCGACGTGGGGGCAATTGATCACGCATATTAGGCCGTCTTTGAAGTCGCCGGTTCCATTAAGGCCGGTCGCATAATGCAAAAAGCCCGGCGCGAGAAGCTCCGGGCTCAGTCCAGACTCACTATGGAGGCACTGTGAAAGCATTGCAAGGCGTTGAAGGTCATGTGGAGTGGGTTGAAGAGCCAAGTCCAGCCTGTGATGTAGGGCAGGTTCGCATTCGTGTGGCGGCTGCGGGCCTGAATCGGGCCGACCTGTTGCAGCGTGCGGGGCTCTATCCGCCGCCGCCGGGCGCCAGTCATGTATTGGGCCTGGAGTGCTCAGGGGTGATCAGTGAAGTTGGCCCGGGTTCGTCCTGGAAAGTCGGTGATCGGGTCTGTGCGCTCCTGGCCGGCGGTGGCATGGCCGAGGAAGTGGTGGTCGATGCGCGCCATGTGCTGCCGGTGCCCGAAGGGTTGTCGCTGGTCGAGGCTGCGGCCTTGCCGGAAGTCTACGCCACGGCCTGGTTGAACCTGTTCCAGTTGGCCGCGCTCAAGCCCGGTGAGAAGGTGCTGCTGCACGCCGGGGCCAGCGGTGTCGGTTCGGCGGCGATCCAGCTATGCAAGGCGTTCGGCAGCCCGTGCTGGGTCAGTGTCGGCTCGGCCGAGCGCCTGGCCTATTGCGAGGACCTGGGGGCCCAGGGTGGCGTGGTGCGCACCGAAGGTGTAGAGGCGCTGCGCGATTTCGGGCCGTTCGATGTGATCCTCGACCCAGTGGGGGCCAGCTATGCGGCCAATAATCTCAAGCTCCTGGCCCTCGATGGGCGCTGGGTCCTGATCGGCCTGATGGGCGGCCGCGAGGCCCAATTGGACCTGGCCAAGGTGCTGGCCAAGCGCATCCAGCTGCTGGGCTCTACCCTGCGCAGCCGCAGCGATCAGTTCAAGGCCGACCTGCTGAGCGACCTGGGGCAGAACGTCTGGCCCCTGTTCAGTGATGGGCGACTGAGTCCGCAACTGGCCATGACCTTCCCGATCCAGGATGCCGAACTGGCCTTCGCCGAACTGGCCACCAACCAGGTATCAGGCAAGCTGGTACTGGTGATCGACCCCGCGTTGGCCTAGCCACCAGGGGAGCGGGCCGTGGCCTGTTCCCCTGGCAGTCCGGTCATTTCCAATGGTGGATCGGCCAGCCGGCCTGCTGTGCATGTTCGCGCAGCACCGGGTCTGGATTGACCACCTGGGGATGCGCTACCCGCAGCAGCAAAGGCAGGTCGTTGCGTGAGTCCGAATAGAAGCTCGCACCTTCCAGGCTCTCTTTCTCGGCCTCCAGCCATTGCAGCAGGCGAGTGATCTTGCCTTCGCGATAGGTCAGGGTGCCCACGGTGTTGCCGGTATAGACGCCGTTACGTACCTCCAGCTCTATCCCCAGTACTTCGTCGATGCCCAGGCGCTGGGCTATGGGTTTCACCAGGTGGGTGCCCGAGGCCGAGATCACCAGGATCCGGTCACCCGCCTGGCGATGGGCGGCCAGGGTCTTGCAGGCATCGCTGAAGATGATCGGCTCGATCACGTCCTCGACCCAGGGCTCCACCAGATGCGCCACTTCCTCCGGGCTGCGTCCGGCCATGGGTTCGAGGCTGAAGGCCATGAACTCTTCCATGGCCAGCTTGCCGTGGCTGTAGGCGTCCATCAGTTCGTTGTTGCGTCGCATGAACGACTCGCTGTCGACCCAACCCAGGCGCCCCATCTGCTCGCTCCAGAGGGTGGCGCAGTCGCCGTGGATCAGGGTTTCGTCCAGATCAAAAATTGCCAGGGCCATCAGTGCAGTTCTCTCCGAGAACAGCTTCAAGCTATAAGCTTCAAGCTGCAAGAATTGGATTTAGGTGCTTAGCGATCTATCTATAACTTGAAGCTCGCAGCTTGAAGCTTGTCGCTGCCGTCAAGCTACCTCACACAGGGCGCTCGGATCGATGGATAACGCCAGGCGCTGGCCATCGGCGTGCAAGTCGGCGGCCGAACGGTTGAGCACATCCACCACCAGTTCCACGCCACGGGCCTCGACCCGATAGCGGATGACGTTGCCCAGCAGGCTATGACCACGGATCAGCGCGTCCGGCTGGCCATCCTTGCGCAGCTCGATGGCCTCGGGGCGGATGGCGATGCGACCGCTGATGGGGCGTTGCAGGAGCTTGCTGGCGCTCTCGGCGTCCAGCAGGTTGTAGTTGCCGATGAAGCCGGCGGCAAATTCGTCCACTGGAGCGGTATAGAGCGTCTCGGCGTCGCCGCTCTGGACGATCTGGCCCTGGTTCATCAGGAAGATCCGGTCCGACAGGGTCAGCGCTTCTTCCTGGTCATGGGTGACGAAGATGGTGGTCAGGCCCAGTTCCCGCTGGATATTGCGGATCTGTTCGCGCAGGTGCTTGCGGATCCGCGCGTCCAGGGCCGACAACGGCTCGTCCAGCAACAGCAGGCGTGGCCGGGTTACCAGGGAACGAGCCAGGGCTACGCGCTGGCATTGGCCGCCGGACAGCTGGTGCGGGTAACGGCTGGCGAAGTCCTTGAGCTCCACCAGTTGCAAGGCTTCGCTGACCCGCTTGTGGCTGTCGTCGGCGTTGACCTTCTGCATGCGCAGGCCGAAGGCGACGTTCTGTTCCACGGTCATGTTGGGAAACAGTGCATAGCTCTGGAACACCATGCCGATCCCGCGTTTCTGCGGGCTCAGGGGCACGATGTCCTGGCCGTCGACCAGGATCTTGCCGCTGTCGACCGGGGTCAGGCCGGCGATGCAGCGCAGCAGGGTGGACTTGCCGCAGCCGGAGGGGCCCAGCAGGGTGACGAACTCGCCCTTGTGGATCTGGCAGTTGATATCGCTGAACACCGTGGTGCCCGCGTAATGCTTTTGCAGGTGTTGCACGTCGACGAAGCTCATTGGCTCTTGTCCCTGTTCAGGATGTTGGCGGCCCAGGTCAGGACCAGCACGAAGAAGAAGTAGGAGATCACCAGGGCACTGGTGAAGTGGCCGCTGCTGTTGCGCATGTTGTTCAGGTACACCTGCAGGGTTTCGTAGCGGGTGCCCACCAGGATGTTGGCGAACACGAACTCGCCGAACAGGAACGAGAAGGACAGCAGCAGCGCCACCATCAGGCCCTTGCGCAGGTTCGGCAGGACCACCAGCAGGGCCGCCTGCCAGGTGCTGGCGCCCAGGAGTTGGGCGGCGTCCATCAGGTCCCGCAGGTTGATCGCCTGCAGGTTGTTGGTGATGGCCCGGTACATGAACGGCAGGGCCACGGTGAAGTAACAGCCGATCAGGATCCACGGCGTGCCGACCATGGCCAGGGGGCCTGAGCCGTACAGCTGCAACAGGCCCACCGAGGACACCACCGGCGGTACTGCGAAGGGCAGCAGGATCAGGATGTTCATCAGCGCATCGAGCTTGGGAAAGTGGTAGTGCACCACGAACAGCAGCGGCAGGATCAGCACCACCGACAAAACCAGAGCGCCAACGCAGACCAGCAGCGACTGGCCGAAGGCCGCGAGAAAGCGCGGGTCGCTCCACAACTGCAGGTACCACTTGAAGGTGAAGCCGCTGGGCAGGATGGTCGCCGACCAGCTGCTGGCGATGGAGTAGACGAAGGTCCCCAGCAGCGGCAACAGCAGGATGGCGAACAGTAGCCAGACCACGAACCGGTGGTAGAGGGCGGCGGAGCCGGATTCAGCGCGAGACATGGTAGCTCCTCTTCAGCAGCAGCTGATGGACGATGGTCACCAGGGTCATCAGCGCCACCAGCACCACCGCCAGGGCGCTGGCCATGTTCGGATCCAGGGAGATGTCCCCGGAGACCATGGCCGCGATGCGGATCGGCAGGACGTTGAAGTTGCCGGTGGTCAGGGCGTAGACCGTGGCATAGGCGCCCAGGGCATTGGCCAGCAGGATCACGAAGGTACCCAGCAACGCCGGGGTCAGCACCGGCAGGCCGATATGCCGCCAGAATTGCCAGCCGCTGGCGCCCAACAGGGCGGCGGATTCGCGCCAGTCTTCACGCAGGGCGTCGAAAGCCGGGTACAGCAACAGCACCCCCAGGGGTATCTGGAAGTAGGTGTAGAGGATGATCAAGCCGGTCTTGGAGTACAGGTTGAAGTCCTGGATGATCCCCGACTGCTTGAGCATGATGGTGATGGCGCCGTTGAAGCCCAGCAGGATGATGAAGGCGAAGGCCAGGGGCACGCCGGCGAAGTTGCTGGTCATGTTGGCGAAGGCATTGACGAAGTTGCGCAGCCTGGAGTCGACCCGGCGCAGCGAGTAGCTACCCAGCACGGCGATGATGATGCCGAACACGCTGGACCAGAAGCTGATCTCCAGGCTGTACTGGATCGCCTGCAGGTAGAACTTCGAGCTGAAGATCTTGTTGAAGTTGGCCAGGCCCCAGCCGAACTCCTCGGACTGCAGGCTGTTGATCAGCACCCACGCCAGCGGGGCTAGTTGGAACACGATGAAGAACAGGGCGAAAGGCATCAGGCACAAGGCCGCCAGCCATTTGCCACGGGTCACTGAATTCACTTCAACAGCTCCCGGCAGAAGGGTTTGTCGTGGGGTACGCCGAGCAGTTGGCAAAGGGTGCCGCACAGTTCGGTCTGCTTCGGTGTGGCCCCGGGATCGAGGCTGAAGGCCTCGCCGATGACGAACAGCGGCACCTCCCGTTCCTCCGGCAGCAGGCCATTGTGCGAACGATCGGCGTTCATGCCGTGGTCGGCGGTCACCAGCACCTGGTAGCCGGCGTCGAGCCAGCCTTGCAGGTAGTCGGCCAGGATGATGTCGGCCGAACGCGCACTGTTGCGGTACTGGGGGCTGTCCAGGCCGTGCTTGTGGCCGGCGTCGTCGATGTTCATCGGGTGCACCAGCAACAGATTGGGAGCGTGGCGCAGGCGCAGGTCCTCGGCATCGGCGAACAGGTGGGAGTCGGGGTAGTGGTCGTTCCAGTAGAAGTGGCCGTACTGGATCGGCAACTCAGGGTCGGCGGTGTGCCGGTCCCGGGCCGCATTGAATGGCGTACGGTTGTACAGCTCGCTGATCCAGTGGTAGGCGGCAGCGGCGGTGCCCAGGCCGGCAGCGCGAGCGTAATGGAACAGGCTGCGCTGGGTGGACAGGCGCGAGACCTGGTTGTGCACGATGCCGCTGTCGATCGGCGGCACGCCGGTGAGGATGCATTCGTACAGCGGGCGGGACAGTGCCGGAAGCTCGCATTCCAGTTGGTACAGCGCTGCGCGTCCTGCGCCGACGTAGGCTTGAAGATGTCCCATGGCGTGACGGGCGACCTGGTGATTGAGGCCGTCGAGCACGACAAGGATGACGTTGTGTGACATGGGGCAAGGGCTCCGCAAGACCGAACAATCTCGTAGGAGCGCAGCTTGCCCGCGATGGTGTCGCTGCGATTTCAAGATAGACCGCAGCGTCTGGATCGCGGGCAAGCCTCGCCCCTACGGATGCAGCATTACTGCATGTTGATGATCACTTCTTCCTGCCACTTCTGCGGCAGGGCCTTGGAGGTCTTCTCCCAGGCTTCGGCATCCTTGATCGGCGTCACGTGCTTGTACTGCTCGTTGGGCAGCAGGTTGGCCTTGACGTCCGCCGGCAGGTTGACGTGTTCGGCGCGGATCGGGCGGGCATTGCCCCGAGCCAGGTTGACCTGCCCGGCGTCGCTGAAGATGTACTCGCGGGTCAGCTTGGCCGCATTCGGGTGCTTGGCGTACTTGTTGATGATGGTGGTGTAGCCGGAGATCACCGAGCCGTCGGACGGGATCAGCACTTCGTAGTCGTCCTTGTTGACCATCTTGTTGCGGTAGCTCAGGCCGTTGAAGTCCCAGACCACGCCGACTTCCACTTCACCCTTCTCCATGGTAGCGATGGTCGGGTTGGCCAGGGACAGGCGCCCCTGCTTGGCGATCTCGGCGAACATCAGCAGCGCCGGCTGGATGTTCTTCTCGTCGCCCCCCTTGGCGATGGCGGCGGCCAGGACGCCGTTGGCAGCCTGGGCGGCGGTGCTCACGTCACCGATGGACACCTTGTACTTGCCCTTTTCCAGGTCGGCCCAGCTCTTGGGTGCTTCGGAACCGTGCAGCAGCTTCTTGTTGATGATGAAGGCGATGGTGCCGGTGTAGGCCAGGGCCCAGTTGCCGTCCTTGTCCTTGGCCCAGTCCGGGACCTGCGCCCAGGTGCTTGGCTTGTAGGGCTGGACCACGCCCTGCTTGACGGCGATCGGGCCGAACGCGGCGCCAACGTCGCCGATATCGGCGCTGGCATTGTCTTTCTCGGCGGCGAACTTGGCGATTTCCTGGGCTGAGCTCATGTCGGTGTCGATGTGCTTGAGGCCGTAGGTCTTGGCCAGGTCTTCCCAGGTGCCTTTCCAGTTGGCCCAGTCATCGGGCATGCCGACGCTGTTGACGGCGCCTTCCGCCTTTGCAGCGGCTTCCAGGGTTTTCAAATCGTTGTCAGCGGCCATGGCGGCGGTGCACATGGCGATGGTCGAACCTAACAGTGATGCCAGGAAAAGCTGTTTCATCCGAAGCTCCTTTGGGCGTGTTCCACGCTGCGTTGTGATCGACAGTCTTGCGGTGGGTTGGTCTAGGTCAGCAATACCTGAGCCAATCTAAGCCTGTTGGATGACACTTTTATGTCGATGCCTGCTGCGAACGCCTGGAACCAGGCGCAGGCTCGACACTGCGAACTAAGCGTAGACCATGGCAAAACTCCCGTTTTCAAAGGCCCTGGCGGGGAAATTGCAGCCCCGGCACCAGGCCGTTCGGCAGCTTTGTCACATATCAGTCATCTGCGTTGCCTAGGCTTTGCACTCAGGAGCAGGAGGCCGCCCGGGTCGCTGCCAGGCACTGGAACAGTGCTGGTCTAGTCCAGATAGGTAACGTTGATGCGTATAGAGGCAACCAAGGCGGTGACAGCCATCGGCCAGGTGCTGCAAGAACAGATTGCCCATGGCTTGCTGGCGCCGGGGAGCAAGCTGCCGGCCGAGCGCAAGCTCAGCGAATTGTTCGCCACTACCCGGATCACCGTGCGTGAGGCTTTGCTGCAACTGGAGGCCCAGGGGCAGATCTACCGAGAGGAGCGCCGGGGCTGGTTCGTTTCGCCGCCGCGCCTGGCCTACAACCTGATGCAGCGCAGCCACTTCCACGCCATGGTCAGCGCCCAGGGCCGGGTGCCGTCCACCGAGGTGATTTCTGCGCGCTTGCAACCGGCGTCGGCAGCGGTCTGCGCCTGGCTGCAACTTCCGGCCTTGTCCAGCGTGATCCAGATCTGCCGGGCGCGACGGATCGACGAGCGTCTGGTGCTGTATGTGGAGCATTACCTGAATCCGCAGTACTTCCCGAAGATCCTCGACCTGGACCTGAACCAGTCGATCACCGAGCTGTATGCCCGGCACTACGACCTGCATTACGGGCGGGTGCGTTTCGAGATCGTGCCCACTTCCCTGCAGTTGGAAGCGGCCGCGGCGCTCAAGGTCTCGGTGGGCAGCCCGGGACTGCGCATCGCCCGGGTCAACTACGACCAGCACCAGCGGCTGATCGATTGCGACCTGGAGTTCTGGCGCCACGATGCGATCCACGTCGGCGTGGATGTGGCCTGAGCCCGCTGCACTCGCGCCAGCGGGCTGGTTCGGGAGCTTAGGGCTTGGCCCCGGCGAACAGATAGTCGGTGGTCAAGGACGCCAGGGTCCGCACGCCCACCACCAGTGCCGACTCATCGACAAAGAATCCCGGGTTGTGGTTCGGCGCGGCCTTGGCCATGTCCTGGTCCCGGGGCGTCACGCCGAGGAACACGAACAGCCCCGGCGCCTGCTTGGCATAGAAGGAAAAGTCTTCGGCGCCACTCACCAGCGGGCCTTGCACCACATCCTCCTTGGCTGCCCAGCGCAGGCTCGGCAGCATCTTCTGGGTCAGGGCCGGGTCGTTGATGGTCGGGTCGTACTTCTCGATGATGCTCACCTCGGCCTTGGCGCCGCCGCTTTCGGCGATCTTCTCCACGGTCTGGCGTACGTCGCCGTGCAGTTTCTGGCGAATGCCATAGTCGTAGGAGCGGATGGTGCCGGTCATGTCCACGGATTCGGGAATGATGTTGTAGCGCGTGCCGCCGTTGATGGTGCCGATGCTGACCACCGACGGGTACGACGAAATATCGGTTCGGCGACTGACCACGCTCTGCAGCCCGACAATGGCCTGGGCGCCGACGGTGATCGGGTCGATGCCGTCCCAGGGGCGGCCGGCGTGGGTCTGCTTGCCGAGGATGCGGATGCGCAGGTCGTCGGAGCTGGCCAGGGTCGGGCCCGGGCGATAGGCGATGCGCCCGGCGGGAATCCCGGCCCAGACATGCAGGCCGAACACCGCGTCCGGCTTGGGCGATTGCATCACGCCTTCCTGCACCATCATCTTCGCGCCCCAGACGTTCTTGCCGTCGGGAATGAAATCGCTCGGGCCTTCTTCGGCGGGCTGGAAATAGAACACCACGGTGCCTGGCAGGCGCTCGCGCATGTCGCTGAGGACTTTCGCCGTGCTCAGCAAGATTGCCGTGTGGGCGTCGTGGCCGCAGGCGTGCATGACGTCCACTTCCTTGTCCAGGTAGCGCCCCTTGGCCTTGGAGGCGAATGGCAGGTCCGCGATCTCCTTGACCGGCAGTGCGTCCATGTCGGCGCGCAAGGCCACGGTGGGGCCGGGCAGGCCGCCCTTGAGCACCGCCACCACGCCGGTGCGGGCGACGCCCGTGCGCACTTCCAGGCCCAGGGCGCGCAACTGCGTGGCTACCAACTCGGCAGTGCGGTGTTCGGTGTTGCCCAGTTCAGGGTGGGCATGGATATCGCGACGGGTTGCCAGCAGTGCCGGCTCCAGGGCCTTGGCCTGCTCGGCGATGTGCCTGCGGGCCTGGTCCATGGCGCTGTCGTCGGCGGCATGGGCGTAGTGGCCGGACAAGGCCAGGACACTGGCCAGGCAAGCGCTGGCGATGGCGGATAGCTGCATGGGGACTCTCTCCTTGATTGTTGTTGTAGTACGGGGCTGCCAGGCCCCTTGGCCGTGCCGTCCTGTCATGGACCGCCCTGACATGGAGCGCGCAGCCGTATCCGTGCCCAGGCGTGCCGCTCGCCTTACGCCTCGGCCTGGGAGCCGCCACCGGCGGTGACCACCTGGATGCTCATGCGCGGGGTCGCCAGGTCCAGTCCGGCCTCGTCGAGGTGGCGCTTGAGCGACAGGTTGAAGGCCCGAGACACTTCCCACTGCTTGATCGGTGCGGTCTTGAAGCGGGCGCGGAGGATGGCGCTGCCGGATTCGAAGCTCTCCACCCCCTGGATCTCCAGGGGCGACCAGATATTGCGGCGCTGCAGCGGGTCGGTGCGCATCTTCTGGCCGACATCGCGCATCAGCTTGATCGCATTGTCGATCTCCATGTTGTACGGGATCGCCACGCGGAAGATGGCGTAGCCGAACTCCCGGGAGTAGTTCTTGATGCTCTTGATCTCGCTGAACGGGATGGTGTGGACGATACCGTCGATGTCCCGCAGGCGCACGGTGCGGATGGTCAAGCCTTCGACGGTGCCCAGGTGGCCGCCGACATCCACGTAGTCGTCGATGGCCAGGGAGTCCTCGATGATGATGAACAGGCCGGTAATCAGGTCCGCCACCAGCGACTGGGCGCCGAAGCCGATGGCCAGGCCGATTACACCGGCACCGGCCAGCAGTGGCGTGACGTTCATGCCCATGTTGGCCAGGGCGACGATGGTGGCGATGATGAAGATCGCCACGAACAGCACGTTGCGGATCAGCGGCATCATGGTCTGGGCGCGGGCATTGGCCAGGCCCTTGCGCGAACGCGTCAGGGCGTGGTGCACCGCGGTGTCGCTGAGGATCCAGATCAGCCAGGCGAAAATCAGGGTGCCGCCAAGGCTGAACAGCTTGACGCTGACCTCATGGCCGTCGCCTTCAGTGAAGCGGATCAGCGACATGCCCCAGACCCGCAGGCCCAGCTCGATGAAGGCCAGCCAAACGGCCAGGTGGGCCAGGGTGTAGCAGAAGCCCTTCAGGCGCTCGGAATACAGCGCATGGCGCTTGTGGCCGCGATGGGGGCGTTGGGCATGGCGACGTACCAGGCCATTGATCACCATGCACAGCACCAGCAGCACGGTACACAGCAGCGACTGGCGCAGGGCGGTGTTGGTGTCGCCGGCGGAGACGAAGGTGGCGAACAGCGAGATGCCCACCAGTACCAGGGCAGGGAGGTACCAGAACGTACCGATGATCTCGATGGTATCGCTCAAGGCGCGCCGGGTCAGGCGTCGGGCCAGGGGCTGGTTGCGGATCAGATGGGCGATCGGCCGCCGGAAGCGCAGGATGAATACCCCGGTGGACAGGGCGGCCATGACATTGGCGAAGGTCGCGGCAGTATGGGCCAGGTGCTGGCCGAGGCTGGCCACCATGCGCGGGTCGCCCAGGGCCTCGCCGAAGGCGGCGAAGCTGCCGATCCACCATAGCGGGCGAAACGCCTGGCGCCGCAGGATGTACAGGGCGCGATGGCGGTGGGGGCCGTCGAGCACCGAGAACGCCACCACACAGATGGCCGAGAAACAGGTGCCGACCACCAGGGCATAAGCCAGGACCATGGCCAGGTCCTTGCCCAGGGACGAGGGCAGGGAATAGGTCATGTACACGGTGATCAGCAACGCGATCATCCAGGGGCCGAGCTTGCGCAAGGCGAAGCGCAAAAGGTCCCAGGTCTTGGGGTGCTGGGGCAGGTCCTCGGTGAGGCCGAAGCGCAGGCGTACCCGGTGACTGAGCCAGATCAGCGCCGCGGCGAGCAGGCTCCAGACCATGAGGATCAGGGCGAAGGCGAAGATGATCGGCAACCATTGGCTGGCCGGCAGCATCAGCGAGGCCAGTTCCTGCTGGGCCTGTTCGAACTCGTCGGTCCAGCGAGTCAGGGGGCTGTCGGCCCCGGAGAACTGTTTCTCCAGGGTCGACAGGGTACCGCCGATCAGCCCGAGCACACCCTCCTCCGGGGTGGGCTGGGCTTTTTTCGTGGTGTCTCGCAAGCGCTTCAGGTCTGCCAGCAGCTTGGCTCGTTGCTGGTCGTTCTCAAGGGACTTGATCACCTCGTCCAGGGATTGCCCCAAGGGCTCCTCGGCTTGTGGCTGTGCCTTGCCCTGGTTGCCCAGCAACCCAGGCAACCCCACGGCCTGGGCGCTGTTCAGGGGCAGGAAGGTCAGCAGGCAGACGAGCACATAGCAGGGCAGGGCAAAAAGACGAGCGAACACTGGGCGGTCAACCTCGGAGGAATGCAGGATCGACCGAGTGTACGAGGCCGCCAAATTCAATGCGAGGGCGAGTGCCGCATTTATTCCGCGAGCTTGGCCAGGATCTTGTAGACCACGGTGCCAAGGATCAGCAGCATGCCAGTCCACATGCTGAACACGCCGAGGTTCTTGTCGCGGAAATTGAAGCCGATGGCCAGCAGGATCATGCCAGCGAGGATCGGCACGAGCATGGAATGGAATGAAGACATCGAGATCATGGCCGTGGCCTCCTCAGAAGGAATTCTTATAAGTCTAGGTCGTTTTGTCGCGATCCGTGGTGATGTGCATCAGCAACCGGCCGCTCTGCCACCGGTTCCTGGGGCCGAGCCGGCACAGGTGACGTCCCCGTGCGGGCTCGGTTGGCGGCCTACGGCAGCTCTTGGCTGGCGTAGAAGGCGCTCAGCACCTTGACCAGGTGGACCAGGTCATGACTGCCGCACAGCTCGCGGATCGAGTGCATGGCGAAGGTCGGCAGGCCGATGTCCACGGTCCGTACCCCCAGGTGGCTGGCGGTGATCGGGCCGATGGTGGAGCCGCAGCCCATGTCGCTACGGACCACGAAGCTCTGCACCGGCACCTCTTCGGCCATGCACAGGTGACGGAAGAAACCGGCAGTCTCGCTGTTGGTGGCGTAGCGTTGGTTGCTGTTGACCTTGATCACTGGGCCGGCATTGAGCTTGGGGCCGTGATTGGCGTCGTGCTTGTCGGCGTAGTTGGGGTGTACGCCGTGGGCGTTGTCGGCAGAAATCAGCAGCGATTTCTGAATGGTACGCACGAACTCGTCACCTTCGGGCAGCAGGCGGCGCAGGGTCTGCTCGAGCATCGGGCCATCGGCGCCACAGGCCGAGCAGGAGCCGACCTCTTCATGGTCGTTGCACACCAGCACGCAGGTTTCGTCGCTGTCGGCATTGAGCAGGGCTTGCAGCCCGGCGTAGCAGGACAGCAGGTTGTCCAGGCGCGCGCCGGCGATGAAGTCGCCGTGCAGGCCGATCACCGCAGCGCTCTGGGTGTCGTAGAAACTCAATTCGTAATCCAGCACCACGTCGGCGTTCAGGCCGTGTTCGCGGGCCAGTTGGTCGGTCAACACGGCACGAAAGTCCACGCGCTCGTCACCGGCGAACTGGGCCAGGATCGGGGGCAGCTCGTTCTGTGGATTGATCGCCCAGCCCTGGTTGGCTTCACGGTTGAGGTGGATGGCCAGGTTGGGAATGATCGCGATCGGCGCCTTGAAGTCGATCAACTGGCTTTCCACCTTGCCGTCGCGGCGGAAGGTCACCCGGCCTGCCAGGGACAGGTCGCGATCGAACCAGGGGGCCAGCAGCGCCCCGCCATAGACTTCCACGCCCAGTTGCCAGAAACCCTGGCGTTGCAGCTCGGGTTGAGGCTTGACCCGCAGGCACGGGCTGTCGGTATGGGCGCCGACCATGCGAATGCCACCGTGCAGAGGGGAGTGCCGACCCAGCTTGACGGCGACGATGGAGGAATCGTTGCGCGTGACGTAGTAGCGGCCGTTGGCTTCGGTGGTCCACGGTTCGCGCTCATCGAGACGCTGGTAGCCCGCTGCTTCCAGGCGTTGAACAAGGCTGGCAGTGGCATGGAAAGGGGTAGGGGAGGCCTTGAGGAAGTCGATCAGGCCTTGGTTCAACTCTTCGCGCATAAGTAGCTCCAGACAGCAGTGGCGCGAGTTTAACGTATTGATCGGAAAAGTGGCGGCGTGGGCTCTTGGAGGCGTCAGCAGGAGCCGCTGGGGTCTCCTGCTACAAAGGCTTCAGAACGGCGCGGCGCATTCGAAGCGCAAGCGTTCGCCGGTCTGCGGATGGGTGAAAGCGAGCATGCTGGCGTGCAGGCACAGGCGCGGCCAGGCGGCCAGGGCTTGTGGATGCGCGTAGAGGCCATCGCCCAGCAGTGGGTGGCCGATCGACAGCATATGCACGCGCAATTGGTGGGAGCGGCCGGTGATGGGCGTCAGCTCGACCCGGCACCAGTCGCCACAGCGCTCCAGTACGCGCCAGAAGGTCAGGGCGTGCTTGCCCTGTTCGTGGTCCACCACGTGTCGCGGTTTGGTCGGTGGGTCATAGCGCAGGGGCAGGTCGATGCTGCCGCTGTCCAGTTCCGGCTGACCCCAGCACAGGGCGGTATAGGCCTTTTCGGTCTCGCGGTCATGGAACTGCCGGGACAGCTCGCGATGGGTATCCGGATCGCGAGCCAGCAGGATGATCCCTGAAGTTTCCCAGTCCAGTCGATGGACGATGCGGGCCTCGGGATAACCGTTCTCCTGCAAGCGGGTGATCAGGCAATCCTTGTTGTCGTCGGCGCGACCGGGAACCGAAAGCAGCAGGGTCGGTTTGTTGACCACCAGGAGGGCGGCATCCTGATGCAGGATGTGGATGTTGGACAGCGGCATTAAAACAGTCTCGTAACAAACGCCAACGGCGGCACGCCAGCCCCATGTATGCATGAGGCCCGCGAGCCGCCGTGGCTCCAGCCTGGTCGATCAGCGATCAGGCAGGGTGATATTGAGTTCCAGGATCGAGCAACTGCCCTGGTTTTCCAGGGCGACATGCACGTCGTCGGACCCGATATTGACGTACTTGCGGATCACTTCCACCAGTTCCTTCTGCAGGGCAGGCAAGTAATCCGGGGTGCTGCGCTGGCCGCGTTCGTGCGCCACGATGATCTGTAGACGCTCTTTCGCTACCGACGCGGTAGTGACCTTTTTGCTGGCACGAAAGAAGTCAAAAAGATTCATTATCTACCTCCAAACAGGCGCTCGAAGAATCCCTTCTTCTCGACATTCAGGAACCGGTGTTCTTTTTCCTTGCCCAGCAAGCGATCGACGGTGTCGCTGTAGGCCTGGCCGGCATCGCTCTGGTCGTCGAGGATGACAGGGATACCCTGGTTGGAAGCCTTGAGCACTGCCTGGGACTCCGGGATCACGCCCAGCAGGCGAACGGCGAGGATTTCCTTGACGTCTTCGACGCCAAGCATCTCGCCTTTTTCGACTCGCTCCGGGTGATAGCGGGTGATCAGCAGGTGTTCCTGGATCGGATCTTCGCCTTTCTCGGCCCGACGGGACTTGCTGGCCAGCAGGCCCAGCATGCGGTCGGAGTCGCGAACCGAAGACACTTCGGGGTTGGTCACGACAATCGCTTCGTCGGCGAAGTACATCGCCAGGTGAGCGCCTTTCTCGATGCCGGCCGGAGAGTCGCAGACCACGAAATCGAAGGTCTCCTTGAGCTCCATCAGGACTTTTTCCACGCCTTCCTGGGTCAGCGCGTCTTTGTCGCGGGTCTGGCTGGCGGCCAGTACATAGAGGTTTTCCAGGCGCTTGTCTTTGATCAGCGCCTGCTGCAGGTTGGCCTCGCCATTCACCACGTTGACGAAGTCATACACCACGCGACGCTCGCAGCCCATGATCAGGTCGAGGTTACGCAGGCCGACGTCGAAGTCGACGATGACAGTCTTGTGGCCACGCAGAGCGAGGCCGGTACCGATAGCGGCGCTGGTGGTGGTTTTACCCACACCACCCTTGCCGGATGTAACAACGAGAATCTTGGCCAAGGTGTTTCACCCCTAAGGAAAAAGGACTTTGGGTCCCTGAAAAACATCTCTTGAAAACTACTGCAGTCGGACAGCCGTGGCTGGAGCTCGGCCAGTGGCAGGATCTACCGTCGGTAGACGCTGCGGGTCGCCAATTTCCCACTTCGTTTGAGCCGTTTTCGCTACGTTTTAGAGATGTTTGGAAAATGCGGCAGTATCCGTTAAAGACGAGTGATGTTCAACACGTCTCCCGACAGGCTGACCTGGACTCCCGAGCCCCACAAAGGGTCGCGTCGCAGGTCTTCGGAGACCTTGTACTGGCCGGCGATGGAGATCAGTTCGGCGCTCAACTGCTGACAAAAAATCCGCGCCTTGGTGTCACCCTTGACGCCAGCCAGCGCCCGGCCACGCATTGGGCCGTATACATGGATATTGCCGTCGGCGAGAAGTTCCGCGCCGGGGCTGACCGAGGACACCACCACCAGGTCGCCGCCCTGGGCATAGATCTGCTGCCCACCGCGTACTGGCGAAGTGATGATGCGGGTTGGCTTGACGGTAGGCTCGGGGGGCTTTTCCGGAACCTTGCGGACTTCGCTTTCAGGTGGGTCCAGCGGTCGTTCCCTGGCTCCGGACGGTGGCAGAACCGGCAGGTCGACGGCAATCGCCGCGGCAATGTCCTCTATTCGGCTGGCGCGAATGGCCAGGGTACGCAGGCCATGTTGGCGGCACACGCGCATCAGTGCGGGCAGGTCCACCGAGCCTTCGGTGGCGGGCAGTTTGTCCAGGGCCAGGACCAGGGGGGCGTTGCTGAAGAAGTTCGGTGCCTGGGCGACCTTCGCGGCCAGTTGCCGATCCAGGCCCTCAAGGTCGTTGCGGGCCAGTTCCAGTACGGTGATGGCGAGCATGCTGCCTTTCAACTGGAAGACGGGGTCTTGGTCTAGCGATTCGGTTTGGCTCATGGTCTGCAGAAGGCGGCTTGTCACTAAAAGTGCCGAGACTTATAACGAGAACGCCCTCGGCCCGCAAGCCAGGTCGAACCGTTGTAGAATGCGCGACCCTGTTGTCTGTCCGGAATCTTTAATGGATCGCCCGCGTTTTCAAGCTGCATTCTTGTCTCCACGTTTCTGGCCGCTGTGGCTGGGGCTTGGCTTGTTATGGCTGGTCGTCCAACTGCCCTATCCCGTCCTGCTGCAAATCGGTCGTGCCCTGGGGGCGCTGATGTATCGGGTAGCGGGCGAGCGTCGGCGTATTGCCTGGCGCAATCTGGAATTGTGCTTCCCGGAAAAGTCCGTGGCAGAGCGCAAGCGCTTGCTCAAGGAGAACTTCGCCTCGACCGGGATCGCATTCTTCGAAATGGCCATGAGCTGGTGGTGGTCCAAGCCGCGCCTGGCACGCTTGGCCCACGTCGAGGGGCTGGAGTACCTCAAGCAGGCCCAGCGAGAGGGGCAGGGGGTGATCCTGATGGCCCTGCATTTCACCACCCTGGAAATCGGTGCTGCGCTGCTGGGCCAGCAGCACACCATCGACGGCATGTATCGCCAGCACAAGAATCCGGTATTCGATTTCATTCAGCGCCGCGGCCGCGAGCGGCACAATCTCGATTCCCTGGCCGTGGAGCGCGAGGACGTGCGCGGCATGCTCAAGCTACTGCGTTCCGGCCGTGCGATCTGGTATGCGCCGGACCAGGACTACGGCGCCAAGCAGAGCCTGTTCGTGCCCCTGTTCGGCATTCAGGCTGCCACGGTCACGGCTACCAGCAAGTTCGCCCGCCTGGGCAAGGCGCAGGTGGTGCCTTTCACCCAGGAGCGTCTGGCCGATGGCCGCGGGTATCGCCTGGTGATTCATGCTCCGCTGGAAGACTTTCCCGGCGCCACCGAAGAAGAGGATTGCCTGCGGATCAACCAGTGGGTCGAGGGTGCGTTGCGTGCTTGTCCCGAGCAATATCTCTGGGCACATCGACGCTTCAAGAGCCGGCCGCCGGGTGAGCCGCGCCTCTACAAGAAGCGCGGGTGATCCCCAGGCAATGACAGAACGGCCCCCGGGCGCCATGGAGGGAATGAGTTGATGAGTGCGGCAGAACCTGTCACCGGTTTGATTCTTTCCGGCGGTGGAGCCCGGGCGGCTTATCAGGTCGGGGTCTTGTCGGCGATTGCCGAACTGCTTGGGCCGGGGGCACGCAACCCCTTTCCAGTGATCGTTGGCACCTCCGCCGGGGCCATCAACGCCGTCAGCCTGGCCAGTGGCGCCACTGATTTCTCGGCGGCGATCAAGCGCCTCACAGAGTTCTGGCGCAGCTTTCGCAGTGACCAGGTGATGCGCAGCGACTGGCCGGGGGTGATTCGCCAGGCCAGCCGGTTCGTCGGCCACAGCCTGTTGGGATTGGGCGCCCAGGTGCCGGTGGCGCTGATCAACAGTTCGCCCCTGCGGGATTTACTCAACCAGCACATGCACCTTTCGGGGATCGGCGATGCCATTTCCCAGGGGCAGTTGCATGCAGTGGCGGTCACCGCCTTCGGTTACGAGTCCGGCCAGGCCGTGACCTTCTATCAAGGGGGAGGGGTGATCGACCCTTGGTTGCGACATCGGCGGATCGGGTTGCCGACCCGCTTGACCGTGGACCACCTGCTGGCGAGTTCGGCGATCCCACTGTTGTTCGCCCCAGTGAAGCTCGACCAGGAGTACTTCGGCGATGGTGCGGTACGCCAGTCGGCACCCATCAGCCCGGCGTTGCACCTGGGAGCCAGTCGGGTGCTGGTGGTGGGGGTCAGTGGCAACCCGCGGGGCAACGATCCGGAGAACGCCACGCCACGCAGCTACACCGGGCAGGAGCCGACGTTGGCGCAGATTGGTGGCCACATGCTCAACAGTACCTTCATCGACAGCCTGGAGAGCGATATCGAACTGCTGGAGCGCCTCAATCATTTCACCCGCCTGGTGCCAGGCGGTGCCACCGAGCACGGCCTGGGCATTGCCCCGGTCGAGGTACTGGTGATTGCCCCAAGCCAGCCGATCGATGAGATCGCCGCGCGCCACCGGCAGGAGTTGCCGGCAGCCCTTCGCTTGTTCCTGCGGGGGCCGGGGGCGACTCGAACCAGTGGTGCTGGGGTGTTGAGCTACCTGCTGTTCGAGGCGGCCTATTGCAGCGAACTGATCGAGCTGGGGCGCAGCGACGCACTGGCCAAGGCCCAGGAACTGGCGCGATTCCTCGGCTTGCGCAAGACCCTGGCGCCGGCCTGAGCCCTGGCCCTGGGCTTCAGTCCGTCAGGCGATCGTCGCGAAAGTCTCGCAGGGCCTGCTCGATTTCCTCCCGGGTATTCATCACGAAAGGTCCGTACTGCACCACAGGTTCAGCCAAGGGCTTGCCGGCGATCAGAAGCACTCGGGCACCGTGCAAGCTGCTTAATTGCAACTCACCGTCATCGGACAGGCGCACCAGCTTGCCGCTGGCCACGCTCTGTGGATGGCCGGGAAGCTCGAGCGCGCCTTCGTAGACGTACAGCAACGCCCGATGCCCTGCTGGCAGGCGTGGACTGACTGAGGCGCCGGCGGGCAATCGCAGGTCGAAGTACTGTGGCTCGGTATGGGGGCGCTCCACGGCTCCTGCCTGCTGGTGTTGGCCATCGTCGAAGCGTCCGGCAATCACGACCACCTCGACTCCTCCGGTGGTGGTCAGCCGGGGGATGTCCTGGGGCTGGATGTCCCGGTAGGCGGCGGGGTCGAGCTTGTGCCGGCCCGGCAGGTTCAGCCACAGCTGGAAGCCGCGCATCACGCCTTCTTCCTGCTCTGGCATCTCACTGTGGATAATGCCTTTGGCTGCGGTCATCCACTGCACGCCGCCACTGTGCAACAGGCCGACATTACCCAGGTGGTCCTCGTGGCGCATGCGCCCTTCGAGCATGTAGGTCACGGTCTCGAAACCACGATGTGGATGAGGTGGAAATCCGGCGATGTAGTCGTCCGGGTTCTGTGAACCGAATTCGTCGAGCATCAGGAACGGATCGAAGCGTTCGACACCCTGGCCACCGAAGACCCGGGTCAGTTTCACCCCGGCACCGTCAGAGGCGGGCTGGCCGCTATGGATGCTGAGTACCTTGCGCAGCTGGGTCATGGGCAACTCCTGATCAATGTGGGAATGGCGGCATGTTATGCCTGCTTCATCGATCGATGGTTGCGAAATGTGCGAAGGTTTTATCGAATTTGTAGATGTATTGTGCGCTGCCTCCAACCGGGTGGAGGCAGCGTCCGCAAGCTCTGATCAGAAGTGGTACTTGATCAGCAGGCTGGCGGTGTCCTGGTTGGTTTCGAAGCCACGGGAATCCTGGATGCCGTACTTGTTCTTCCAGTAGTCGTACTCGAAACCGACGTACAGCTGCTTGGCGCCCCAGTTCATGGCCTTGCCCAGGTCGTACTTGACCTGTGGGTTGAAGTGCAGGTTGGCGTGGTAGGTGCCCTTGGCGTTGCGGTCATTGTCCACGACCCAGTCCATGTAGCCGTCGATCAGGATGTCCGAACCGCCCACGGGAATGGTGTAGGACCACACTGGGGTGATCTGCCAGACGTTATCGCCTGGGCGGCTGCCTTCGGTGTGGCGCTGGTAGAAGTTCAGCTGGAAGTAGTCG
Organism: Pseudomonas sessilinigenes; assembly: GCF_003850565.1. NCBI lineage: Bacteria > Pseudomonadati > Pseudomonadota > Gammaproteobacteria > Pseudomonadales > Pseudomonadaceae > Pseudomonas > Pseudomonas sessilinigenes. The sequence continues at coordinate 6,832,571 of NZ_CP027706.1, read as the reverse complement.
AAACCGGGCACTGCTAGATCGAACCCGGGACCGACCAGGTAGGACTCGTTGTCGCCTTCGCCGAACTCGTAGGTAAAGGCCAGGAGCACGTCCTTGATCGGGCCGAATTCCAGCTTCTGGTCGAAGATCTTGCCGAACGACAGGCGCGGGGTGAACTCACCGTAATAGGTGTCCGGGCCGACGTTGCCGTCCTCCTTGCCGTTGTAGAAGATGCGGTCGAGGAAAAAGAAGTTATCCCCATATTTCCAGGCGTCGGCGTGTTCGAACGTCACGGTCTGTTGAATCTGTGGATTGACCTGGAAGTTCTTGCCATACAGGTAGGTCAGGCTGTTGTTCTGCCACTGCAGCAGATCGCCAGCCATGGCCTGGCTCCCGGCCAGCAGGCCGGTGGCGAGCAGCAGGTTCTTGCTCATCGGGTTCATTCGGTTGCTCCAAAAGTAGTGGTTCCATGTTTTCTTGGCATAGCGCTCTGGTTTGGCGCCTTTTCCTTGCGTTACAACTCTGCGTTCGATCAGCGTCGACGCTTTTAGCGTCTGCTGGGCCAGGTCCGAAAAAAGCAAAAAAACTCCCGTCCGGCTGTAGCGATACAGTCGAGCGAGAGTTTTTTCCCTGCACTGTTTTCGTGTGCCTGGCTACCTGCCTTGGCCGGGATAAATTGGCTCTTGGGTCAGGTTTTTCATCCGGGCTTTTTTTTAGACCGGATTCGCGCGGCCGCGGAGAATACTGGCTCCCACGGCAGGGCTCAAGTGCAGCACGGTGACGCACTTGCAGCCATTGACGGATGGGCAGGCCGGTCATTTGCGGAACCGGCTGGCGATGAGGGGCGATGCCGGGAAGATGGCTGGCGCCAGCCATGGGCTGGAGACGTGTCGACGGCTGGCGGCGAAACGCCGACAGGCCCGTCCGGTCGGTCTGCATGGTGGTTGCTCCCTGGTTGTTCTTATTGTCAAGGCGCAGCGATTGCAGGTAGCGGTCGTTCCTTGCTGGGATCGCCGCTGTGACAGGTATCAGGTCATGGGTGAGTCAAAGTCCGGGCGTCGCAATGACGTCCGGCTCACGAGCTAGTGTTGGTGCACTTGCTGGGCAGAGGCCCGCTCGGCACCGCCGAGAATGTTGAACAAAAGGTTCAGCAGCAGGGCACTCAGGGTCGCCATGGCGATGCCGCTGTGGGTAATGGGGCTCATCCACAGGGGCAGGTGGGAGAAGAACTCCGGACGCACCACCGGGATCAGGCCCATGCCGATGCTCACCGCCACCAGCAGTTGGTTGCGGCGATCGGCGATATCAGCCTCCTGGAGAATCTTGATTCCGGTGGCGGCGACCATGCCGAACATCGCGATGGCCGCACCGCCCAGTACCGCCGGGGGAATCGAAGCCACCAGGAAGGCGGCCTTGGGCAGCAGGCTGAGGACGATCAGCAGGCCACCGGCGACCATGGTCACGGAGCGGCAGCGGACCCCGGTCATCTGCACCAGGCCGATGTTCTGGGCGAAGGAGGAGTGGGTGAAGGTATTGAAGAAGCCAGCGAAGAACGAGGCCCCGGCATCGCACAACAGGCCCCGGCGCAGCATGCGCGGCGTGACTTCATGACCGGTGATCTTGCCCAGCGCGAGGAACATGCCGGTGGACTCGACGAAAATGATCACCACCACCAGGCACATGGACAGGATGGGGGCCAGGTGGAACTGCGGCATGCCGAAGTGTAGCGGCGTCACCACTTGCAGCCAGGGGGCCTGGGCCAGTCCGCCGAGGTCGACCATGCCGATCAGGCCACACAGTGCGTAGCCCAGGGCCATGCCGATCAGCACGGAGATGTTCACCCAAAAGCCGCGCATGAAGCGGTGGATCAGCAGGATCGTGCCCAGTACCAGCCCGGCGACGATCAGGTAGATGGGAGAGCCGAATTGCGCGGAAGTGCCCCCGCCAGCCCAGTTCACCGCCACGGGAAACAACGACAGTCCGATCGAGGTGATCACCGTGCCGGTGACCAAAGGCGGGAAGAAACGCACCACCTTGGACATGAAGGGCGCAATCAGCATGCCGAAGAAGCCGGCCGCGATGGTGGCGCCGAAGATGCCCTGCAAGCCGATGCCGGGCATGCCGGCCATGGCCACCATGCTGCCGACGGCGGCGAAGCTGGCGCCCATCATCACCGGCATGCGGATACCCATGGGGCCGATGCCGAACGATTGGACGATGGTGGCAATGCCGGCCACCAGCAGGTCGGCATTGATCAGGAAGGCGATTTCTTCACGACTCAGGCCAGCGGCCTGTCCGATGATCAGCGGTACCGCGATTGCACCGCCATACATCAGCAGAACGTGCTGCAAACCGACCAGGATCAGTTGCAAGAAGGGCAAGCGCTGAATGGCGGGCGCATCGGGGACGCACTGTTCGGATGAATCGGACATGCAACACCTCGGATGTTCTTATTCTTGTGATTTAGCCGCTGTGTCTTGGTGCACAGCGGTGTGCAACGGGCAAATCATGATCGGCTGATGACAAGCAAGCTCGCTTCTACAGAGAGTGCAGGTTCTGTAGAGGCGAGCTTGCCCGCAGAGCAGCCTGGCGCCAGGCGCGGATCAGTTGGTCTGGGCCCCCTGGGCAATCCAGGCACCGATCAGCTCACGCTCCTGTTGGGTCATCTGGGTGATGTTGCCCAGGGGCATGATCTGGCTGGCCACGGCCTGGGCCTGGATACGTGCTGCCTGCAGGCGGATCTGCTCCGGGGTGTCGAACATCACGCCAGCCGGTGCGGTGCTGAACAGCGAGCTGGTGGGCTTGGCCGAATGGCAGACCGCGCAACGCTCCTGGATCACGCTGTGGACCTTCTCGAAGCTCGGGCCGTTACTGGCTTGGGCCGGTGCCGTAGTGGTCGTCGCTGGAGCCTGGGCCGGTGCCTCGGTGGCCGGTTTGGCGCCGCCCCCGAGAGCGGTTTCCGGCAGGGGTTGGTAATCGATCTTGGCGGGTGCCTTGGCCACTTCAGGAGCGCTGCTCATCGGCGTTGGGCCCGTCACATAGGCCAGGCAGATCATGCCCAGTGCTGCGACTGGCAAGGTCCAGGCGAACTTGTGGCTGTCATGGCGGGTATTGAAGTAGTGACGAACCAACACGGCCGCCACGGCGATGCCGGCCAGGATCAACCAGTTGTACTGGCTGCCGTAGGTGCTGGGAAAGTGGTTGCTGATCATGATGAACAGCACCGGCAGGGTGAAGTAGTTGTTGTGCCGCGAACGCAGCAGGCCCTTTGCCGGCAGGACCGGGTCCGGGGTCTGGTTGGCCTCGATGGCCGCTACCAGCTGGCGCTGGGCCGGCATGATGATGCGGAACACGTTGCCCACCATGATGGTGCCGATGATCGCCCCGGTGTGCAGGTAGGCGCCGCGACCGCTGAACACCTGGCAGAAGCCGAAGCAGGCGGCGATGACCAGTACGAACAGCACCAGGCCCAGCAGGGCGGGGTGCTTGCCCAGCGGCGAGTCGCACAGGAAGTCGTAGATGAACCAGCCGGCGATCAGCGAGCCGACGCCGATGGCGATACCTTCACCACCGCTCAGGGTGCTGCCAGGGGCGAGCAGGTAGAGGGTCGGGTTCCAGTAGAACACCAGGCACAACAGGGCAATCCCCGACATCCAGGTGAAGTAGGCCTCCCACTTGAACCAGTGCAGGTTCTCCGGCATCGAGGGCGGTGCCAGCTTGTACTTCTCCAGGTGGTAGATGCCGCCGCCGTGGATCGCCCAGAGGTCGCCGGACAAGCCGTCCCTGGGGTTGGCGCGATTGAGGTTGTTCTCCAGCCAGACGAAATAGAACGATGCGCCGATCCAGGCCACACCGGTGATCATGTGTATCCAGCGCACGCTCAGATTGAGCCATTCCAACAGATGTGCTTCCACAGTCTCTACCTCATACCCATCACCCTTGTTGTCGGGTGATCGGGCCTTCTCTTATTGGTGGGGGGCGAGGATCAAACGCTCATCCTCTTTGAAGAAATGCTCATCGCAGTTGTTACCCGAACCACTGCGATCAACCACCAGGAAGTCATCCCGCTTTTCGATCGTCAGCACCGGGTGGTGCCAGACGCCGCGATGGTAATTGATGCCCTGCCTGCCATTGCTGACGAAGGCGCGGACCAGACCTGATACAGGTGCATCGCCAAGCGGCGCGACCACGATCAGAAAGGGGTTGCCGAGCAGCGGGATGAAAGCCTGGCTGCCCTGCGGATGGCGTTCCAGCATGCGGATGGTCAGCGGCATGTCCAGCGCATCGGCACGGAAGATGCTGATGATGGCCTGGTCCTCCGGCTGGGCGGTCTGGACCGTCGCCAGGCGGTGGAAGCGCATGGTCGAACCATTGTTGATCATGAAGTGGTCGCTGCCCTCGGTTTCGATCACGTCACCGAAAGGGGCAAAGGCTTCTTTGGTCAGGGGTTCAATCGTCAGTGTGCGCATGCTGTTCTTCTTCGTTCTCTAATGAAGTCACTGCTGACCACGCTCGGCCGTCAGGTCGGTGCGTTGCTGGCGTAGGTGGTCCTGCATCGTTCTTGTCTGTTTGTCATGCCAGTCCCTGAAGGCCCCTGGGAGTCATCGGGACTGGCACCTTGGAGGACTACAGGGCTTGCAAGCGAAACAGGGCGATCTTGTTGATCTGCTCCAGGGCGCACTTGAACTCGGTGTCCACCGAGTTGTGGATGCGGGTTTCGAACGCGGCGAGGATCTGGTGCCGGTTGCTGCCCTTCACCGCCATGATGAAGGGGAACTTGAACTTGGCCTTGTAGGCGTCGTTCAACTCGGTAAAGCGCTGGAACTCCTCGGCGGTGCACTGATGGATGCCGGCGCCAGCCTGTTCGTTGGTGCTGGCCTCGGTCAGCTCGCCCTGGATCGCGGCCTTGCCGGCGAGGTCCGGGTGAGCGTTGATCAGCGCCAGTTGGCGGGCGTGATCGGCACTGAGCAGAATGTCGCTCATGCGCTGGTGCAGGCCCTCGATCTGGTCGATGGAGGCATCCAGGCCCAGGTCATGGGCCTTTTCGGCCACCCATGGGGAATGCTCGTAGATGTCGGCGAAGGCCTCGACGAAGCCTGCGCGGTCCAGGGTCGAGGGCTTGAGGGTCTGGAAAGCGGTCATTTCGCGGCCCCCTGGTAAGGATGGACCTGGTGCCAGTGGCGGGCGATATCGACCCGGCGGCTGAACCAGACCTGCTCGTGGCCCTTGACGTACTCGAGGAAACGCTTGAGGGCGGCCAGGCGCGCGGGGCGCCCCACCAGGCGGCAATGCAGGCCGATGGAGAGCATCTTCGGTGCCTCTGCACCTTCGGCATACAGCACGTCGAAGGCATCCTTGAGGTAGTGGAAGAAGTCATCGCCCTTGTTGAAGCCCTGGACCTGGGTGAAGCGCATGTCGTTGGTATCCAGGGTGTAGGGGATCACCAGGTGCGGCTTGCCTGTGGGGTTGTTGGCTTCCCAGTAGGGCAGGTCGTCGTCGTAGGTGTCGCTGTCGTAGAGGAAACCACCTTCCTCCATCACCAGGCGTCGGGTGTTCGGGCCGGTGCGGCCGGTGTACCAGCCCAGGGGGCGTTCACCGGTGATCTCGGTGAGGATGCGGATCGCTTCGAGCATGTGCTCGCGCTCCTGGGCCTCGTCCATGTACTGGTAGTCGATCCAGCGGTAGCCGTGGCTGCAGATTTCGTGGCCAGCCTCGACCATGGCGCGGATCACATCGGGATGGCGCTGGGCAGCCATGGCGACGGCGAAGATGGTCAGCGGGATGTCGAATGCCTTGAACAGCTTGAGGATGCGCCAGACGCCGGCACGGCTGCCGTACTCGTACAGCGACTCCATGCTCATGTTGCGCTCGCCTTGCAGGGGCTGCGCGGCGACCATTTCAGACAGGAAGGCTTCCGACTCCTTGTCGCCATGAAGGATGTTGCGCTCGCCGCCTTCTTCGTAATTGAGTACGAAGGACAGGGCGACCCGGGCATTGCCTGGCCAGTGAGGGTGAGGAGGGTTGGAGCCGTAACCGATCAGGTCGCGAGGGTAGTCAGCGCTCACTGCAGTCTTCCTTCTTGTTCGTGATAACGGTGGCGTGGCGGGACCTGAAGTCGGGGGAAGCCAGGTGGGCGTCACTGCGATGGCTTGATTGTATACAACTTTATATTCAGTTTGTAAGCCCGTTTTTTTGCATTTTTCCGCTTTTATCGGTACTGGAATGCTCTGCAAGAAACTTGCCCAAGCAGTCAGGTAATGAATGGCAAGTCGTCTGTTGCTGTGGTTTTGCAGAAGATCCGCAGGCTATCGAAAGCCTGTGCGGCGAGGCGAATATTTGTGATTATTATTGTGTACAATTTTTATTGAAAATGTCTTAATTGTGCACCTGCCACAGTCTTTCTCGCTGTCGATGCTGTGGCTTCCCTTCACTCACTGACTTCGGGAGGCGCGAGCCCTGAAGCGCACGGCGCGACAGGCACGCAGAATCAATGGGACGTTTGACTACACACGTTTTGGATGCCGCACTTGGCTGCCCTGGCAGCGCCATCAAGATCGAGCTGTATCGGGTCGAAGGGGCTCAGCTGGAGCCGGTCGCCACCGCCGTCACCAACAGCGACGGTCGCTGCGATGCACCGTTGCTGCAGGGCGATGACTACCGCAGCGGCGTCTACCAGTTGCACTTCCATGCTGGTGATTACTACCGCGCCCGCGGTGTGCAGTTGCCGGAGCCGGCATTCCTCGATGTGGTGGTGCTGCGCTTCGGCATCAGCGCCGAGCAGGATCACTACCACGTGCCGCTGCTGATTTCGCCCTACAGCTATTCGACCTATCGAGGAAGCTAGGACTTTCCCCCAAGAATCCTGCGCAAATAGCTTTCTTTGGTCCTTGCCCGCCCCACACTGCGGGCTTTTTTTTGCCTGCAGCCAGGGCTTGCCGTCGTGTGGCTGGTGCTCCATGAAAAAAGCCCCATCCAACGGGACGGGGCTTGGCGGCCGGGGCCTGGGACTACAGGAATACGAACTTGGCGACGAAGATTGCGCACAGCACGTACAGGCTGATGGAGATTTCCTTGTGCTTGCCGGTGCCGGCCTTGAGCACTACGTAGGTGATGAAACCCAGGGCGATCCCGTCGGCGACGGAAAAGGTCAGGGGCATCATGATCGCGGTGACGATCGCCGGAATGCTGTCGGTGGCTTCTTCCCAATCGATATGGGCCATGCCGCCCATCATCAGCATCGCCACATAGATCAGCGCGCCGGCGGTGGCATAGGCGGGGATCATCCCCGCCAGCGGGGCGAAGAACATCGCCGCCACGAACAGCACGCCCACGGTGATGGCGGTCAGGCCGGTACGGCCACCGGCGGCTACGCCCGCGGCACTTTCCACATAGCTGGTGACGGGCGGCACGCCGACCACTGCGCCAAATACGCTGGAGGCGCTGTCGGCCTTGAGGGCCCGGGACAGGTTTTCGATCCGGCCATCGGGGTTCACCAGTCCGGCGCGCTGGGCCACGCCCATCAAGGTCCCGGCGGTATCGAACATGTGCACGAACAGGAACGCCAGGACCACGCTGATCATGCTGACGTTGAACACTCCGGCGACATCCATGGCCATCCAGGTCGGCGCCAGGCTTGGCGGCGGGGAGAGGATGCCGTTGTAGTGCACCAGGTCCAGGCCCCAGCCGGCCAGGGTCACGGCAATGATGCTGATCAGGATCGCGCCGAACACCCGACGGTAGCTGAGCACGGCGATCATCAGGAAGCACACCGCGGCCAGCAGCGGCCCGGGCTCGCGTAGGGAACCGAGCTTGATCAGGGTCGCCGGGCTGTCGACGATGATCCCGGAGGTCTTGAGGCCGATCAGGCCGAGGAACAGCCCGACTCCGGCGCCCATGGCGAAGCGCAGGCTGGCGGGAATGCTGTTGAGCAGCCATTCGCGGATCCGCGACAGGGTCAGGATCATGAACAGCACGCCGGAGATGAATACCGCACCAAGGGCGGTTTCCCAGTGGTAGCCCATGGTGCCGACCACGGTGTAGGTGAAGAAGGCGTTGAGTCCCATTCCCGGTGCCAGGCCTACCGGCCAGTTGGCATAGAGCCCCATCAGCAGGCAACCCAGGGCCGCGGAGATACAGGTGGCGACGAACGCTGCGCCATGATCGATACCGGCGTCGGCCATGATGTTCGGATTGACGAAGATGATGTAGGCCATGGTGATGAACGTCGTCACCCCGGCAATCAACTCGGTCTTCACCGTGGTGCCATGCAACCTGAGTTTGAAGATGCGCTCCAGCCAGCCGCTGTTCGGCGATGGCGAGAGGTCGAGCGGCGAGGCTTCGGATTTGCGGCTTTCCACAGCGAGTACTCCTCAAGAGTTTTATTGTTTTTTCGGAACCGGATGCGCGGGGTTGGGCAACGGTTCTTTGAGGCAGGCAGGGCTTGTGGGGTTTATTGACCTGCGGGTCAAGAACTCACACGTGGCGATTATGCTTTTGTATACAAAGAATGCAAATAATGTTTTTTGAGTTGTCTGCAAGAAAACCCAAGACGCTGCTATATCAGGAGGGGCGTGCGTAGATGGCAGCGACCGCCCCTGGGCAGGTCAGTCGTCGGCCGTTTTGCCGGCTAGCGCCTGGTTCACCGCCAACCAGCCATTGACGGCATCTTCCCCGGCTAAGCTGAAGGCCCGTTGCAGCAGCTTGACTTGCTCGCGGCGCAAGGATTGTTCGAAACGCGCACCCTCGTCGGTCAGTTCCAGCAGGCGTTTGCGTTTGTCAGAGGCGGGCGCGGCGCTATCGACCAGGTGCATTTCCATCAGTTGGCGCAAGGGGGTGTTCAAGGCCTGCTTGCTGACCCCCAGCAAGGCCAGCAGTTCTTTCACGCTCAGCCCTGGATAGCGAGCGATGAAGAACACGATGCGCTGGTGCACGCGATTCAAGCCACGGCGTTCGAGCATTTCGTCGGCTTTGGCGGTAAAGGCCTGGTAACCGAAGAAGAAGGCTTCCATGGCGGTTTGCTGCGAGGTTGGCTGGGTAAGGTCAATCATATTGACGTATCTGCAAAAGCCGGCGTAATTTTGGTCAACCAGTTTGACGTATTCCCTCCAACCTTCGCTAGCGGTGATCTTTATGGCTTTCTCCGAACGTGTGTCGCGCCTCAAAAGCTCCTTGATCCGTGAAATTCTTGCCGCGGCCCAGCGTCCGGAGGTGATGTCGTTTGCCGGTGGGTTGCCGGCCGAGGCGATGCTGCCCCATGTGCAGTGGCAGGATGCGCCCCACACGATTGGCCAGTACGGCATGAGCGAGGGCGAGCCGCAATTGCGCGAGGCCCTGGCGGAACAGGCGCGCCAACTCGGCCTGCCCTGTACGGCCAGCCAGGTTTTGGTAGTCAGTGGTTCCCAGCAGGCCCTCGACCTGGCGGCCAAGCTGTACATCGACAAGGGCACCGAGATCATGCTGGAGGCCCCGACTTACCTTGCGGCCCTGCAAATCTTCCAGCTGTTCGGCGCCCAGTGCCTGACCGTGCCGCTACAGGCCGATGGCCCCGACCTGGCGCGGATGCGGGCTTGCCTGGAGCAGCATCGTCCGGCATTCGTGTATTTGATCCCGACCTTCCAGAATCCGTCGGCGGTGCGCTACAGCGAAGCCAAGCGCGATGCCGTGGCGGCCTTGCTGGATGAGTTCGAGGTCACCCTGATCGAGGATGAGCCCTATCGTGAACTGACCTTCGACGGTGGCAGTGCCACGCCGATTGCCAGCCGCTTGAAAAAGGCCAGTTGGATCTACAGCGGGACGGTGTCCAAGACCCTGCTGCCTGGGCTGCGGGTGGGTTATCTGATCGCCAGTGCGGACCTGTTCCCACACTTGTTGCGTCTGAAACAGTCGGCCGACCTGCACACCAACCGCTTCGGTCAATGGCAGGCCATGCAATGGATCGGCAGCACCAAGTTCCAGTTGCACCTGGAGGCATTGCGCGGTTTCTATCGTCAGCGCCGTGATGCGTTCCAGGCAGCTTTGCAGGTTCATTTCGCCGACCTGGCCGATTGGCAGGTGCCCCAGGGTGGATTGTTTTTCTGGTTGAGCTTGAAACAGCCGCTGGACACCCGCACTTTGCTTGGGGCGGCGCTGGAGCGCGACGTCGCATTCATGCCCGGTGAGCCGTTCTTTTCCGATCCGGAGCAGAATCACGGGCATCTGCGGTTGAATTTCAGCCATATCGATCCAGCACGGCTGGATGAAGGCCTCAAGCGGCTGGCCACCGTGATACGTCAAGCACAGGCTGCATAGGCAGCCCAAGGGGAGGGCCATGTACAAGGTTTATGGCGATTATCGTTCGGGCAACTGCTACAAGATCAAACTGATGCTCAATCTGCTGGGGTTGCCCTATGAATGGCAGGCCGTGGATATTCTGGGTGGGGATACCCAGACCGAGGCATTCCTGGCGAAGAACCCCAATGGCAAGATCCCGGTCCTGGAACTCGAGGATGGCACCTGCTTGTGGGAGTCCAATGCAATCCTCAACTTTCTCGCCGATGGCAGCCGGTTCCTGCCCAGCGAGCCGCGGCTACGTACCCAGGTCCTGCAATGGCAGTTCTTCGAGCAGTACAGCCATGAGCCCTACATCGCCGTGGCGCGTTTCATCAAGCTCTACGAAGGACTGCCCCAGGAGCGCGAGGAGGAATACCTGAAGCTGCACAAGCGTGGCTACAAGGCGCTGGATGTGATGGAGAAGCAGTTGAGCCGTACGCCATACCTGGTGGGCGAACACTATTCCATCGCCGACATTGCCTTGTATGCCTATACCCACGTGGCCCATGAAGGCGGTTTCGACCTGGCTCGCTACCCTGGCATCCAGGCCTGGATGCAACGGGTGGCGAGCCATCCGCGGCACGTGGCGATGCTCGACTGAGCGTGGCCCGGCATCAGGCAGGTGCCGGGCTCGTCCGCCGGAGGATTCAGGCGGCGGAAAAACGCTGGTTCAGGTAGTCGATGATCACCTTGGATTCATACATCCAGGTGGTCTGGCCGTTTTCCTCGATGCGCAGGCACGGCACCTTGATCTTGCCGCCTTGCTCCAGCAAGGCCTGGCGGTCCTGCGGGTTGTTCTTGGCGTCATGCAGTGCCACCGGCACGTTCAGGCGGTGCAAGGTACGGCGGGTTTTCACGCAGAAGGGGCAGGCGTGGAACTGGTACAGGCTCAGGCCCTTGGCGGCCTGTTCGACCTGGGCCTGGGCGGCGGCGCTGCGCTTTTGCTTGCGCGGGCGGGTGATGAAGTCGATGAAAATGATGAGTTGGCCCAGGCCGACTCGCAGCGCTTTGACGATCACGGTGTTGCCTCTTGCCCATGAATGAAGGGGCGGCAGCTTACCTGATTTTTGCCAGGCGAAAAAAAACCGGCGATCAACGCCGGTCTTTTCACTCTCCGCCCGTCACTTGATCAGGCTGAGGAACTCGCTACGGGTCGCGGCATTCTCGCGGAATTCGCCGAGCATCACCGAGGTGATCATCGACGAGTTCTGCTTCTCCACACCGCGCATCATCATGCACATGTGCTTGGCTTCGATCACCACGGCCACGCCCAGGGCGCCGGTCACTTGCTGGACGGCGTCGGCGATCTGCCGGCTGAGGTTTTCCTGGATCTGCAGGCGACGAGCGTACATGTCGACGATGCGCGCGACCTTCGACAGCCCCAGGACCTTGCCGCTAGGGATGTAGGCCACATGGGCCTTGCCGATGAAAGGCAGCAGGTGGTGTTCGCACAGCGAGTAGAGCTCGATGTCCTTGACCAGCACCATTTCGCTGTTGTCGGAGCTGAACAAGGCACCGTTGGTGACTTCTTCCAGGGTTTGTGCATAACCGCGGCAAAGATACTGCATGGCTTTGGCGGCGCGCTTGGGCGTATCGAGCAGGCCCTCGCGGGAGACGTCCTCGCCCAGTTGGCCGAGGATCGCGGTGTAATTCTGTTCCAGGGACATGAAACTACCTGTGGGATTTACGCAAAGGGCAAGGGTACGGTGGCGGGCACGGCGCTGCAAGCGTGACGCAGCGCCTTTATTCGTCGCGGCCTTCCATCATGGTGCGTTTGAGCATCACGTACAGCGCTCCGGTACCGCCGTGCTTGGCCTGGCACGAGGCAAAGCCCAGTACCTGTGGATGCTGGCGCAGCCAGGTGTTGACATGGCTCTTGATCATGGGGCGCTTGCCATCCAGGCGCACGGCCTTGCCGTGGGTGACCCGTACGCAGCGAACCTCCAGCTTGGTGGCTTCGGCAAGAAACGCCCAGAGGGTTTCTCGAGCCTTTTCCACGGTCATTCCGTGTAGGTCGAGGCTACCTTCAAAGGGAATCTGGGCCAATTTCAGCTTGCGCATCTGGCTGTCCTGGACGCCGTCACGGGCCCACATCAGCTCATCTTCAGGACCCACATCGATCACGAACTGGTCGGACAGTCCGTCCACCGTGGTGGTTTCGCTACGAATGGTGGCGGCCTGGCGCAGCTTGGCGATCTGCGCCTGATCGGTCTTGGGTTTGCCTGTTTCGGCACGATCATGCTTGATCGGCTTGATGCCGCGCATCTCGTTCTTGAACAGGGAAAAGTCGTCGTCTTGCATGTCAGCCTCCGCGAAGGGCGGCTAGTTTACCCAAGTCGGCACGCAGCAAGGCGCGTAAATTGCGCCTTGGAAGTGTCAGTCGTGTTTTTTCATCAGGTGTGGAGCCATGTTCAGCGCGAGTGGCTGGCGCATGCGGCGGCGGCAGCGGCGCCATAGGCGGATGCCGATATACAGCACCACCAGGCCGAGCAGGAGGATGATCGTCGAGCCCAGAGGGCGGGCGTTGACCTCGCCCAGCGCGGGGATGCGTCCGAGCAGGCTCGCGACGCCGGCCATCGCCAGCAGGATGCCGCAGGTCGCCAGCAACGCGGAGAATGCCGCTCCCAAGCGCAGGCGCCAGTTCCGCGGGCTCTTGGGCCGCAGCCGACGTGCGTCAAAACCATCGGATATCTTCATTCCGACCTTCCTCAGTGGGTATCGGCCCTTCGACCGGAAGTTGCTCGGGTGGTTCCTGAGGCTCGGGTAATTGCTGCAAATGCGAGGCATTCATGGATGAGCGGCGATCAGCCGCTCATCAGGGACGATCAGATCAGGCTGGCCGTCAGGGCGAGGGTAGCGAAGTTGTCGGCCATGATCGCCATTTCGGTCTGCTGGACGTGTTCGGCACTGAGGATGCCGCCTTTGTGGGGCAGGTCGCGGGTGGCGCAGGCATCTTCCACCAGGGTGCAGCGAAAGCCCAGGTTCTTTGCCGCGCGCACGGTGGTGCTGACGCTGGAATGGCTCATGAAACCGGCCACGATCAGGTCCAGCGAGCCGAGATCCTGCAGGCGTTTTTCCAGTTCGGTGCCATGGAACGCGCTGGGCAGCAGCTTGCCGATGATGGTTTCGTCACCCTGGGGTTCAAGGCCTGGGATGAACTCGCCGCGTTCGCCCTGGGGGTCGAACAGGCCGCCGACGGTACCGAGATGGCGCACATGCACGATGGGCCGACCGGCGGCACGGGCCGCTGCCAGCAGTTGGCGGATGTTGGCTACCGCAGCATCCATGCCGGACAGGGCCAGGGGGCCGCTGAGGTACTCTTTCTGGGCGTCGATGATCACAAGGGTCGCGTGGCTCAAGTTGGCCGCCGCATAACCACGACCGCTGAGTTGAAACATCGTCTTTGGAACGGACATTCTGGGGCTCCTGTGAGTGGGGCTTTTGCGACATTGTCCTCTGGCGGAGCGCTTCTGTGAATCGCTACTAACGTAAGGGGCGTCGTTGCTGGCTTACAGCCATGTCAAGGGCCATCGTCGAGCGCTGTTTGGGGAAGGGCCGGGTAGTGACAGGTCGATTGTGCCGCGATGGTTTTCACGCTTAGTCGGCAACGGTTTTGGCTGTTAGAATCGCCGGTCGTTTTGTCAGGAGTCTGTTCCGTGATCACTTCCCGTCTTCGCACCTTGCGTGACCATATCCGCTGGGCCGTCAGCCGTTTTCATGGGGAGAATCTGTTCTTCGGCCATGGCACCGATAATGCCTGGGACGAAGCTCGCCAGCTGGTGCTGGGTGCCTTGCACCTGCCGTGGGAAATTGCCGATAGCTACCTGGACTGCGCGTTGGAAGACAACGAGCTGGTCCATCTGCAGCATTTGCTCAAGCGCCGTATCGAAGACCGCGTGCCCGTGGCCTACCTGCTAGGGGAAGCCTGGTTCTGTGGCTTGCCGTTCGTGGTCGACGAACGCGTGCTGATTCCCCGTTCGCCCATCGGTGAACTGATCGAGAAGCGCTTCGAGCCGTGGCTCGCCAATGAGCCGGCGCGAATCCTCGACCTGTGCACCGGCTCCGGCTGCATCGGCATCGCCTGTGCCTACGAGTTCCGCGAGGCCGAGGTGGTGCTGGCCGACCTGTCCTTCGAGGCCCTGGAAGTCGCCAACCAGAACATCGAGCGCCACGGCGTCGATGAGCGAGTCTTCACTGTGCAGGGCGACGGCTTTGCTGGCCTGCCGGGGCAGCGTTTCGACCTGATCGTCTCCAATCCGCCTTACGTCGATGCCGAGGATTTTGCCGACATGCCCGAGGAGTACCAGCATGAGCCGGAACTGGGCCTGGCCTGTGGTGACGATGGCTTGAACCTGGTGCGGCGCATGCTGGCCGAAGCCGCCGATCACCTGACCGAGAAGGGATTGATGATCGTCGAGGTGGGCAATAGCCAGGTGCACGTCGAGGCGCTGTATCCAGAGGTCGATTTCGCCTGGCTGGATTTCCAGCGCGGTGGCCATGGAGTGTTCATGCTGACCGCCGAACAATGCCGTCAGCACCAGGCGTTGTTCGCTTCGCGTCTCTGAGGGATTCGCCGGCCCGTGCAATACGGGCCATGGGCAACGTGGTCGCGACTCAGCGGTGAGTCGCGATCCAGATCAGCAGTCCGGCCTGGAACACCGCGAAGGCCACCAGGCAGGTGATGGTGAAACGCAAGCCGGTGTCTTCGCGCTTGTACTTGGTGACTTTCTCTTCCTGCTTGCGCAGCTTGCCTTCCAGCTCTTCCAGGTTCTGCTCGGCCTGCTGGAGCATCTGTGCGGCTTCGAGGATTTCCACGAACTGCAGCTTCTCGGTGTTCCACTGGCTCTGCAACTCACCGACCTGGATATCCTTGACGCTGCCCTTGAGATGCTGGGCATCGGCATACACCACATCCAGGCCCAAGGTGCGCAACACATGGTCGCGGCGCAGTCGGGTGTCTTCGTTCAGCGCATCCTTGTTGGCCAGCTCGAAACCATCGACCCGGTAGTGCGACCACTTCTTTTGCGCCCATTGCGTGGCCTGCGCCAGTAGGAAGCGACCGATACCACGATTCAGCGGTTCGATCTGCAAGCCGCTTTCGGGCTCGAAGAATACCCGGCGGGTTTCGTGCTCGACCCACACGTCCAGGTGATTCTGTTCCTTGCGGACCCGTTGGCCAGGCAGGCTGACAACCATGCGTAGCAGGCTGTAGTCCTTGTTACTGCGTTCGGCATAGCCAAACTCGATAAAGCGCAGGGGGCGTGCACCCGTAGCACGATCGGTTTGCAAGGGCGCCAGGCGTAGCATCTTGCGATGTTCGACCTGGACATCCGCCCAAGGCAGTGGAGCCCGCTCCGGGGCGGCCTCTTCCTGCTCGGCAGCAGGTGAATTCTGGGTATCAGTCATAACGCAAAGTCCTGTCCAATCGCTGTGCGCCGACAGCAATCGAACGGCCGGCAAAGGCTTATCGGCCGTTTTTTCCAGGACTGGAGGGTTAACACCTGCTAACGGGTGTGAAGTCCGTCAATAAAATCGATGACGGTGCTGCCCAACTGTGCCGCCAGCGGAAGTTGCGGGTCCTTGTAGGAGTCCAGCTGGCGCCGAAGATCGTTGGGCACGATGCGCATCACATGGTTCATGCCCTCGATCAACGTCAGTCGGGCATCCGGCTTGGCGGCCTTGAGCACCTTGGCATCGTCGACGCTGACCTGGATGTCGTTGCTGCCCTGGACGATCAGTGCCGGCATTTTCAAGCGGGCAAAGGCGGCGGCCGGATCTTCACGAAACAGCGTGATCAGGTAGGGCTGCACGCTGGGGCGGAAGATGACCTGCAGCGCCGCTGGCACGTCGCTATCGACCTTGCCGGACTTGATGCTGTCGAGCAGTTCGTTGGCCCGCACCATCAATGCCGGGGGGAGGCGATAGCTCAGTTGCTGGCGCAGGACCTGGTCCACCGGGCGGGCGGTGCCGGCGATGGAGATCACCCCGGCAGCGTCCAGTTGCGGGGCGGCGAGGCTGGCGATCAATGCGCCTTCGCTGTGTCCCAGTACGATCAGGCGTCCCAGGCGTGGATCGGCCTTGAGCTTGTTGCCCCAGGCCACGGCATCGGCCACGTAGGCATCCAGGGTCAGGTTGCGCTCATCCGGGGTGGCCGCGAGGCTGGCGGCCACGCCACGCTTGTCGTAGCGCACGCTGGCGATGTTGTGCCGGGCCAGGACCCAGGCCAGGCGCTTGAGGCTGTCGGTGCGGCCACCGTCGGGATTGTTGCCGTCGCGGTCGGTCGGCCCGGAACCGGAAATGATCAAGACCACTGGCACCGGTTGCTCTGACTTGGGCAGCAATAGCGAGCCGTACAGCTCGCCGTGCCCGGTGTCGAGGCTGATGGGGCGCTGCAGGATGGTGGCCTGGGCCAGGCCGGTGAACAGTAGAAGACTCAGCAGAAGGGCTCGCAGCATCATCACGCCATCATGGATAAGGTGCCGGTTGGACTCGGCAGGGAACAGAAGGTTCGAGGATGAACTAGTTGGGTTGCCTGCGTATACTGGCGCGCTGCTGGGAGCTGTTGCCGTAGGTCGATGGATGATCGACAAGCCGTAACAGGCCCTGGTCCAGATTGAGTCATTCCAGCTGATTTCATGGAGCATCCCGCATGTCCGGCAATACCTACGGCAAGCTGTTCACTGTCACCACCGCAGGCGAAAGTCATGGGCCGGCGTTGGTCGCCATTGTCGACGGCTGTCCGCCGGGCCTGGAGCTGTCCCTGCAGGACCTGCAGCGTGACCTCGATCGACGCAAGCCCGGCACCAGCCGCCATACCACCCAGCGCCAGGAGCCCGACGAGGTCGAGATCCTCTCCGGGGTCTTCGAAGGCAAGACCACCGGCTGCTCCATTGGCCTGCTGATCCGCAACACTGACCAGAAATCCAAGGACTACTCGGCGATCAAGGATCTGTTTCGCCCAGCCCACGCTGACTACACCTATCACCACAAGTACGGGATCCGCGACTATCGTGGCGGCGGTCGCAGCTCGGCGCGGGAAACCGCCATGCGCGTGGCAGCCGGTGCCATTGCCAAGAAGTACCTGGCCAGCCAGGGCATCGTGGTGCGTGGCTACATGAGCCAGCTGGGCCCGATCGAAATCCCCTTCAAGACCTGGGACAGCGTGGAGGACAACGCCTTCTTCAGCCCTGATCCGGACAAGGTGCCGGAGCTGGAGGCCTACATGGACCAGCTGCGCCGTGACCAGGATTCCGTGGGCGCGAAGATCACCGTCGTTGCCGAGGGCGTGATGCCTGGGTTGGGCGAGCCGATCTTCGATCGCCTGGACGCCGAGCTGGCCCATGCGCTGATGAGCATCAACGCGGTCAAGGGCGTGGAAATCGGTGCCGGTTTCGCTTCGGTGGCCCAGCGTGGCACGGAACACCGGGACGAGCTGACGCCGGAAGGTTTCCTCAGCAACAACGCCGGCGGCATCCTCGGTGGCATCTCCTCGGGCCAGCCGATCGTTGCCCACCTGGCCCTCAAGCCGACTTCCAGCATCACTACCCCGGGCCGCTCCATCGATGTCGACGGTAACCCGGTGGACGTGATCACCAAGGGCCGTCACGACCCATGCGTCGGCATCCGCGCCACACCGATCGCCGAGGCGATGATGGCCATCGTGCTGATGGATCACTTGCTGCGTCATCGCGGCCAGAACGCCGACGTACGGGTCGGTACCCCAGTGCTGGGCCAGCTGTAATGGTGGCTCTGCCAGTCGCCGCGGTCTGATGACCGTGGCGGCATTGCCGTACTGGCGGCTTTCCAGTTTCTACCTGTTCTATTTCGCGCTGCTGGGTTCGACCGCGCCATTCCTGGCGCTGTATTTCGACCACCTGGGGTTTTCCAGCGCGCGGATCGGCGAGCTGGTGGCCATCCCCATGCTCATGCGGTGCGTGGCGCCGAACCTCTGGGGCTGGCTTGGCGACTACACCGGCCGGCGCCTGGCTATCGTGCGCTTTGGCGCCGTTTGCACGCTGGCCAGCTTCTCTCTGATCTTCGTCGACAAGAGCTACGCCTGGCTGGCGATGGTCATGGCCCTGCATGCATTCTTCTGGCATGCGGTCCTGCCGCAGTTCGAGGTCATCACCCTGGCCCATTTGCAGGGCCAGGCCTCGCGCTACAGCCAGATTCGCCTTTGGGGGTCCATCGGTTTCATTCTCACGGTGGTGGCCCTGGGGCGACTGTTCGAGTGGTTGAGCCTGGATATCTACCCGGTCACGCTGGTGGTGATCATGGGCGGTATCGTGCTCAGCAGCTTGTGGGTGCCCAACGCCCAACCCCAGGCCCATGGGCAGCGCCCGGCAGGCGAGGGTTTTGTCCAGCAGCTTCTCAAGCCTGGCGTGCTGGCTTTCTATCTGTGCGTGGCACTGATGCAGATGAGCCATGGGCCTTACTACACCTTCCTGACCCTGCACCTGGAGCGACTGGGCTACAGTCGTGGCCTGATCGGCATGCTCTGGGCTCTGGGGGTGGTGGCCGAAGTGCTGATGTTCCTGGCCATGAGCCGGATCCTGGCGCGGTTTTCCGTGCGCCGGGTGCTGCTGGCCAGTTTCCTGCTGGCAGCCCTGCGCTGGTTGCTCCTGGGCAGCCTGGCGGAGTTCCTCTGGGTGCTGTTGCTGGCCCAGGTGCTGCACGCCGCGACTTTCGGCAGCTTCCATGCGGCGGCCATTCATTTCGTCCAACGCAGCTTCGGCGCACGCCAGCAAGGCCAGGGCCAGGCGCTTTACGCAGCCCTGGCGGGTACCGGGGGCGCCCTGGGGGCCTTGTATTCAGGCTATAGCTGGAATGCCCTGGGGGCGACATTGACCTTTAGTATGGCGAGCGTCGCGGCCCTGGCTGCAGCCGTTATCATTGCCATCCGCATGCCCGAGGAGAGGTCTTGAACCTGTCCTGGGGTGCATGCCTTCAAGTCACCCTAACTGCCCTGGCTTTCTTTAGTTGAAGAAGCTGCCAGCTGATGTGTAGCCCCAGGCGGCCCTTGGGGTGTTACCGAAACCGAGGAATTGCATGATGAGCAGCCTGTCCGTCTATCACGTATCCAGCCCGGACCTGCCGAACAAGGTGTTGACCCACTTCGAAGATATCGCCGCGACCCTGGTCGAGCGGGGCGTTGGTTTCGAGCGCTGGCCGGCCAGCGTTCGGGTCGAGCCGGGAACCGCCGAGCAGGAGGTACTGGCAGCCTGCCGGGAGGCGCTCGATCAGTTGTCGGTCGAACGTGGCCATGGCTCGTTCGTCGTGCTCAGCCGCAAGGGCAGTTTCGCGGATATCGATGCCAATCTTCCCGAGGAGCAGCGGCTGGATGCCGCCCAGGCACACTGGTTCGTCGCCGGACGTGGCCTGCTCTACCTGCACATCGATGACTACGTCTATGGCCTGGTGTGCGAAAGGCATGACCTGGTGTCGCTGCCAGCGGGTATCGCTCATTGGTTCGATATGGGGGAGCGCCCGAATCTGCTGGCCATCCGTTTGTCCGGCAAAGATGCAGCGCAGGCTGCGAAGGCCACTGGCGATGATATCGCCAGCCGTTTCCCGCGCCTGGAAGACTAGTAACAAACCTGTCCCCCAATGCACTCGGGCCGACGCCACGCAAGGTGGGGTCGGCCCGAGCACGTGAATCCAGCGCGGCTTACAGGGAGTGGTAAGTCGGCAGGGCGAAGCGGTTCTGGCTTTGCAGCATCGAGATCTGGGGCAATTCGCTGGCCTGTTCGGCCAAGTCACGGCGAATGGCACTGATGACCCAGGACAACTGGTCCGAGGCATGTAGCTGCGCATAGGAGATCGAGCGCTTGAATTCCTTGCCCTCGCTATTGCGCAGGGTCAGCAGGATGCCGCCATCGGGGCGGGCCAGGGTGGTCACTTCGAAGTTGGAGAACAGGGAAGAAAACTTTTCTTGGATCAGGCTCATGTCTATCAGCTCCGTGAGTGCTTGAAGGGCAACGTGAAGTGATAGGTGCAGTGATTGTGCCAGTATTGTCTTTTTAAAAAGTCTTTATAAATCAATTAGTTATATTTGTGGCAAGAAAATCAGTTCGTGCAAAATGCATGAACGGGCATCGTGCACCCTGCATTTTGCAGGTTGTCGCAAGGTCAGGCAGGGCCTTAAGGCATGGAATGCGAGCGCTGCCCAGAGGATAAATTTCAATGGGTGGAACAGGGCCGTCGAGGTCGCTGCAGAGATACAAAAGTTTGCAAAAACCTCGTGTACAGGCTCGAGATCGCTGACGTATTTTTCAGCTCGTTACCCCCTGGCAGTAGGCTCCTTGCGCAGGTGCTTGAGGGTGGGTTCCAGCGACATGGAATGTGTAGTGGCGCGATCTTGCGATCCCGCCCGACGGATAATAAGAACATAGGACGCCTCCATGAAATATCTCTGCACCGTACCGCCGGCTCTTTTCGGGGCCTGGCGCCAACCCTGCCTTTTTTCCCTCCGTGACGTGGCCCGTGATCGTGGCCTGGCGGCCTGTCGGATCGCCATCCCGGGCTGAGCCTGGTGCGATCTGTTGCCAATGCCCGGCAGCTTGCCGGGACAGACCTTCGTCGTCGAATCGGAGCAACCATGAACAAGCACAAGAGCGACATGATCACCTGGGGCATGATGCTGCGTAAGGTGCCGTCCATTGCCAGGGCACTGCCACGGGTGGTGCGCGGCATGAAGGCAGGGAACATCGAGAAACCCGACCAGCCCTGTGGCCTGGGCTGGAGCTTCGAGCAAGCAAGCAGACGCAATCCCGATGGTCCGGCCTTGCTGTGTGGCGACCGGGTGCTGAGTTATTCCCAGGTCAATCAATGGGCCAACCGCATCGCGGCCTACTTGCAGGGGCAGGGCATCGTCAAGGGCGATGTGCTGGCGATCTTCATCGAGAATCGCCCCGAGTTGCTGGTCACCGTGCTGGCGGTGGCCAAGCTGGGTGGCATTTGTGCCATGGTCAATACTGCGCAGACCCAGGGTGTGCTGGTACACAGCCTGGCGTTGGTGAAGCCGGTGGCAATCGTGGTCGGTGCCGAGTTGCTGGGCGCCTATTCGGCGGTGCGCGACCAGGTCGGAATCGACTCGCGACGCACCTGGTACGTGGCCGATCAAGACACCCTGGCCGATCCTGGCCCGACTCCCGAGGGGCTGGTCAATTTGATGGCCGAGAGTGCTGGATACCCGGCGGACAACCTGCCCCAGACCCAGCAGGTCTTTCTCGACGACCCCTGCTTCTATATCTACACCTCTGGCACCACGGGCCTGCCCAAGGCCGGGATCTTCAAGCATGGGCGCTGGATGCGCACCAGTGCCGGCTTCGGCACCATCGCCCTGGATATGCAGCCTGGGGATGTGGTGTATTGCACCTTGCCGCTCTACCACGCCACGGGCCTGTGCGTGTGCTGGGGCTCGGCCATCACCGGTGCCTCGGGTTTCGCCATCCGCCGCAAGTTCAGCGCCAGCCAGTTCTGGGACGATGCCCGGCGCTTCAAGGCGACCACCATCGGTTATGTCGGTGAATTGTGCCGTTACCTGATCGACCAGCCGGGCTCTGAGCGCGATAACGACCATGGTGTCTTCAAGATGATCGGCAACGGCTTGCGACCAGGTGTCTGGAGCGAGTTCAAGCAGCGCTTTGGCGTGAATCATATCTGCGAGCTGTATGCCGCCAGCGACGGCAATATCGGCTTCAGCAATATTCTCAACTTCGACAATACCGTGGGTTTTTCCCTGATCCCCTGGGCCCTGGTGGAGTACGCCCACGACACCGGCGCGCCCTTGCGCAATAGCCAGGGCTTCATGCAGAAGGTTGCCAAGGGGGGGCAGGGCCTGCTGCTGGCGAAGATCGATGACAAGGCGCCCCTGGACGGATACACCGACCCGGAGAAGAACCTCAAGGTGATCCTCAAGGATGTGTTCGAGAAGGGCGATAGCTACTTCAATACCGGCGACTTGCTACGCGACATAGGCTTCGGCCATGTGCAGTTCGTCGATCGCCTAGGCGACACCTATCGCTGGAAGGGCGAAAACGTGTCGACCACCGAAGTGGAGAACATTCTCCTGGGGCACCCGCAGATTGCCGAGGTGGTGGCCTATGGGGTTGAAATCCACAACACCAACGGGCGGGCCGGGATGGTGGCGATTACGCCGGCGGAGTCCCTGGCGACCCTGGACTTCAATGCCTTGCTGCAGTTTGCCAGGCAGCAACTGCCGTCCTACGCGGTACCGCTGTTCTTGCGGATCAAGGTGAAGATGGATACCACCGGTACTTTCAAGTACCAGAAGAGCCGCCTCAAGGAGCAGGCCTTCGATCTTGAGCACACTGGCGACGATCCGGTCTATGCCTGGTTGCCGGGCACGGACACCTATGTGCGGCTGACCCCGCAGCTTCTGGCCGATATCCAGGGCGGTCGCCTGCGCTATTGATTCTGTCTATGGCCGCTCTTGGGAAAAAGGGGATGACAGGCCGCGGTTGGCTTGGGGAAACTAGCGGCTTTCCGATTTGCCGAACCTGGAGTTTCCGATGACCGACAAAAGCCGCCAGATGACCGAAGACGAGGCTGCCCAGTTTGTCGAGCAGGTATTCAACGTCGCTCGCCAGGGCGATGCCCAGATGCTCGACCGGCTGGCCGCTGGTGGCCTGCCGGTCAACCTGCGCAATCACAAGGGTGACACCTTGCTGATGCTCACTGCCTACTACGGGCATGTGGATGCGGTAAAGGTACTGCTCAAGCACAAGGCCGACCCTGAGATCCGTAATGACAACGGCCAGAGCCCGATTGCCGGTGCCGCTTTCAAGGGTGACCTGGCGGTGGTCCAGGCGCTGGTAGAGGGTGGAGCGCAGGTGGAGGGGGCCTCCTTCGATGGGCGCACTGCCTTGATGATGGCAGCGATGTTCAACCGTACCGAGATCGTGACCTACCTGATCGGCCAGGGGGCTGATCCCAAGGCTCGTGATGCCAATGGCGTCAATGCCCTTGAGGCAGCCAGGACCATGGGGGCTGCCGATACCACGGCGCAACTGGAAAAAATCCTGGGTTGACGCTGTGGGCCGTACGAGGGCAGGGTGCCCTCGTGACGGCAATAGGAGCAACGCTGCACTTTAGGCTATCCTTCGCGCCCTCGAAATTCCCTTGCCTGCAGGATATGCCCATGAAAACCGCCCTTATCGAACTCATCAGCAAAATCAGCTCCGGGTGCATGGGCGATGCCGAGATCCAGCGCATCGCGGACGAAGCGGCCCAGGCGTATGCCGACCCCGAGGCGTTCCTGGCGGCCAATCCCGATATCAACTACGACGACAGCTTTCCCATTCCCCTGGGGGAGTGGGTGGTGGTCGGCAGCCTGCCTGATACCGTGCTGTTCCAGGCGGACACCTATGTGGAGCTGTTCTCCGGGATCGTGGCCTCGTTCGGTCAGGATGTGTCTTTCAATATCAAGCCCAAGCAGTTGGCCAAGACCGAGGCGTTGACTGCCCTGAACCGTATCCAGATCCAGATGGGTAGCATGAATCCGGAGAACGGCGGTTATGTGCTGATGAATTTCAGCCAGTTGCTCGACGACGAATTGCAGATGGTGCTGGTCTACGGCAACGATGTGCCACGGGTCCTGGAACTGTGTGCCGAAGTCGGGATCAGCGCAGCCCCAGCCCTGGAAGCATTGAAGGTTGCGCTGCACGTTTGAGTTGTCCGCGGCACCGGAATAAAACGGAACCCTGCCACGCCCCGGCTATCCTAGAAGAAACACGCCATCATTCGGGAGCGACACCATGGGTTCCACCTTCAACGGCCTGGTCGGCCTGATCATCCTGGCCCTGGATATCTGGGCCATCATCAACGTCCTGAAAAGCGGTGCCGAGACCGGGATGAAGATCCTCTGGGTACTGCTGATCATTTTCCTGCCGGTGCTTGGGTTGATCATCTGGGCCATTGCCGGCCCACGAGGTGATGTCCGTCTCTGAATCCCAAGGTGGACGGTGCCGCAAGTGGTTACATGAAAAAGGGCCGCAAGGCCCTTTTTTGTGACTAAACATGCGTTGAACGAAATTTTCACAAACGCTTTAAGACAATTCCCCGGCGCTTATTCCTCGGTATAACCCCCTGCAATCTCTTGTGCCAGAGCCATTGGTAACGTGGGTGACGCGGTCTTCCACGAATCAATGGCAATGCCTTGAGTGATCGTGCAACATTCGCGCACCGCGTATTCCCCCGGCGCCCTGGTGGCAAACAAGAGGGCAGAACGCCGCTAGCTTTTTGCAATTTAACTTCCAATGGGTCCTAAAACGACATGGCAAACTCGGATGCCCTGAGCCAGCAGCGATCCTCGAATCGCCTGCTGCAACCGACCGTTAAATCCCACCTGGCCTACACGCTCCTTTGTGCGCTGGTCATGATGGTGATGCTCTCCCTGTTGCGCGTTGCGCTGTTGCTCTACAACCGCGAGATGATTCTCGACACGCCGGCCTCGACCTTCCTCGAGGCGTTCGCCAACGGGCTGCGTTTCGACCTGCGCCTGGTGGTCTATATCAGCGTGCCCCTGGTCCTGGCGCTGTTCAGCGCCCGAGCCATGGCTGCCCGTGGCGTGCTGCGCTTCTGGCTGACCGTGACGTCCAGCATCGCGTTGTTCCTCGGCCTGATGGAGATGGACTTCTATCGCGAATTCCACCAGCGCCTCAACGGCCTGGTCTTCCAATACGTGAAGGAAGATCCGAAGACCGTGATGAGCATGCTCTGGTATGGCTTCCCAGTGGTTCGCTATCTGTTGGCCTGGGCCGTGGGAACCTGGCTGCTGAGCCTGGCGTTCAAGGGGGCCGACCGTGCCACCCGCCCTCGTGGCCCATTCAGCGGTGGCAACATCGGGACCCGCCAGGTCGCTCCCTGGTATACCCGGCTGGCGGTATTCGTGGTGTGCCTGGTGATCTGCGTGGTCGCTGCCCGTGGCACCCTGCGCCAAGGCCCGCCCATGCGCTGGGGCGATGTCTACACCACTGAGTCGAACTTCGCCAACCAGCTGGGCCTTAACGGCACGCTGCAATTGCTCGCCGCTGCCAAGGACCGCATGTCCGAGGACCGGACCAATATCTGGAGGGCGACCCTGCCCCAGCCTGAGGCACAGCAGACCGTACGCGACATGCTGCTGGTCCCGAGCGACAAGCTGGTGGATGCCGACATTGCAGCTGTACGCCGTAACTACACGCCGGATGCCGACAAGACCCTGCCGATCAAGAATGTCGTCGTCATCCTCATGGAAAGCTTTGCTGGACATTCTGTGGGGGCCTTGGGACGTCCTGGGGAAATCACTCCGTATTTCGACAAGCTGTCCAAGCAGGGCCTGCTGTTCGATCGCTTCTTCTCCAACGGCACTCATACCCACCAGGGCATGTTCGCCACCATGGCCTGCTTCCCCAACCTGCCAGGTTTCGAATACCTGATGCAGACCCCGGAAGGCAGCCACAAGCTTTCCGGCCTGCCGCAACTGCTCAGCGCGCGCAAGTTCGATGATGTGTATGTCTACAATGGCGACTTCGCCTGGGACAACCAGTCGGGGTTCTTCAGCAACCAGGGCATGACCAACTTCATCGGCCGTAACGACTTCGTCAACCCGGTGTTCTCCGATCCGACTTGGGGCGTGTCCGACCAGGATATGTTCAATCGTGGCTTGGAAGAGCTGAAGGCCCGGGAAGGCAAGGGGCCGTTCTACGCCCTGCTGCAAACCCTGTCCAACCACACGCCGTACGCGTTGCCGACACCGTTGCCGGTGGAGAAGGTGACCGATCGTGGCAGCCTCAACGAACACTTGACCGCCATGCGTTACTCCGACTGGGCCCTGGGCCAGTTCTTCGAGAAGGCGAGCAAGGAGCCCTACTTCAAGGAGACGCTGTTTGTCGTGGTCGGTGACCATGGTTTTGGCAACGAGCAGCAGATCACCGAAATGGACCTGGGGCGTTTCAACGTGCCGATGCTGATGATCGCTCCGGGCATCCAGGAGAAGTTCGGCCAGCGTGACCACACTGTGGGGACCCAGATCGACATCGTGCCGACCATCATGGGCCGCCTGGGTGGTGATGTGCTGCATCAGTGCTGGGGACGTGACTTGCTCAACCTGCCGGAAGGTGACAAGGGCTTTGGTGTGATCAAGCCGTCCGGCAGCGACCAGACCGTAGCCCTGCTGACGGCCGATCGCGTGCTGGTACTGCCCAAGGACATGCCGCCGCGGCTGTACAAGTATGAGCTGGGCAGCAACCCTACTGGCGAGCAGATCCCCGAGGCCGCCGATGAGGCCCAACTCAAGCAGAAGCTGGAGTCGTTCCTGCAGACCGCTACCAAGAGCCTGATGGATAACACCGCAGGCGTGGTCAATGGCAAGCCCGACTGATTCCCGGCCTGTTAGCTGACTGACTGAACACCCCTCCTGTAGGGGTGTTTTTTTGCCTGGGGGAAACCGGGAATAACGCTAGGTGGCTGGTCGTGGGCGAGGCGACGGGCTAGATCCTGCCAAGCAACAGCAAGACCAGCAGCACCACCAGCACCGTGCCAATGAGCCCCGAGGGACCGTAGCCCCAGCTTCTTGAATGGGGAAATACCGGCAGGCCGCCAATCAGCAGCAGAATCAGGAGGATGATCAAAAGAGTGCCCATATCGATGTCCTTGCCTGGTGTGTTGTTCGATGGCCGGCTGCTGCAGGACTGTCGGTCCTGCAGCAGCGACGCTCCTACTGATTCCGACCTGGGTAGGGCAGGGAAGATTCAAGTTCATTGCCTGCCGGTTGCCAGTTCCAGGCACGGAGAGTGGCCAGGACAGGCCTGGGACCGAGGCACGGGTTTGCCCGCGCCATTCAGCACCCTGATGGTGCATGGGTGAGGTCGGGGCCTTCGCTACACTGGCGCTCATCTTTCCCGGAACAACAAGGCAACTCTTATGCAAAACCGCATGATGATCACTGGCGCGGGCTCCGGTCTGGGGCGCGAAATCGCTTTGCGCTGGGCGCGTGAGGGTTGGCGGCTGGCCTTGTCCGATGTCAACGAAACCGGTTTGCAGGAAACCCTGAAGCTGGTGCGCGAGGCGGGTGGCGATGGCTTCGTGCAGCGCTGCGATGTGCGTGACTACAGCCAACTGACCGCGTTCGCCCAGGCTTGCGAGCTCAAGTTCGGTGGCATCGATATCATCGTCAACAACGCCGGCGTGGCTTCCGGTGGCTTCTTCAGCGAGCTGTCCCTGGAGGATTGGGACTGGCAGATCGCGATCAACCTGATGGGCGTGGTCAAGGGCTGCAAGGCCTTCCTGCCGCTGCTGGAGCAGAGCAAGGGCAAGATCATCAACATCGCCTCCATGGCGGCACTGATGCAGGGGCCGGCGATGAGCAACTACAACGTGGCCAAGGCTGGTGTGGTGGCGCTCTCCGAGAGCCTGCTGGTCGAGCTGGCGCAGCAGGAAATCGCCGTTCACGTGGTGTGCCCGTCGTTCTTCCAGACCAACCTGCTGGACTCCTTCCGTGGCCCGACCCCGGCCATGAAGGCCCAGGTGGGCAAGCTGCTGGAAAGCTCGCCCATTTCCGCGACCCAGATCGCCGACTACATCCATGCCCAGGTCGAGGCTGGCCAATTCATGATCCTGCCCCATGAACAGGGGCGCATGGCTTGGGCCTTGAAGCAGAAGAACCCCCAGGTGCTGTACGACGAGATGACGCTGATGGCCGACAAGATGCGGGCCAAGGCCAGACAGGGCGCCAGCTGAACTTGCCCGCGGGTCCGGGTCTGGTTAGGGTTGCCGGCATCTGGCAATCCTGACGAGACTTTGCATGCTCAACTACCTGTGGTTCTTCCTCGCCGCGCTGTTCGAAATCTTCGGCTGCTATGCCTTCTGGATGTGGTTGCGCCAGGGCAAGAGCGCCCTGTGGGTCATCCCCGCGTTGGTCAGCCTGACCCTGTTCGCCCTGCTGCTGACCAAGGTCGAGGCCGCCTACGCCGGGCGCGCCTATGCCGCCTACGGGGGCATCTATATCGTGGCGTCGATTGGCTGGCTGGCAGTGGTGGAGCGGGTCCGGCCCCTGGGCTCGGATTGGCTGGGGCTGGGGCTATGCGTGATCGGGGCCAGCATCATCCTGTTCGGCCCGCGATTCACGACCCCTTGAGCCCCGACCCAGCGGTGTTTCAGTCGAACAGTTCCTTGGGCACGTCGTGCTTGAGCATCAACTGGCACTGCTCGCTGTCGGGGTCGAAGACGATTACCGCCTGCCCCTTGCCCAGGGCCTGGCGAACCCGCAGGACTCGGGTTTCCAGCGGTGTTTCATCGCCGTTGTCGGTACCTTCGCGGGTGACGAAGTCCTCGATCAGGCGGGTCAGGGTGTCGACTTCAAGCAGCTCGTGGGGAATCAGCATAAGGGGGGCTCCGGCAAACAATCCCGGATGCTACCGGGGCCAGGTGCGCGCCGCCAGCCACCGCGTGCACAAACCCCCGGCTGGTTCTCAGGAGCGGTTGCCCACCAGGCTGTCCACCGAGGGCACCCGGGTCTCGCTCTCCATTTGCGCATCGTGCTCCAGTTGGTGGCTGAAGCGATCCAGGGAACCCTGGGCCGGTAGGGCGTCGCTGGCGAACACCGGCGGGCTGAGGATGTAGGCGCTCAGCAGCCGGGCCAGTGCAGCCAGGCTGTCGATATGGGTCCGTTCGTAGCCATGGGTGGCGTCGCAACCGAAGGCCAGCAGCGCAGTGCGGATATCGTGGCCGGCAGTGACCGCCGAATGGGCGTCGCTGAAATAATAGCGAAACAGGTCGCGCCGTACCGGCAACTCGTGCTCCCCGGCCAGGCGCAGCAGGTGCCGGGACAGGTGGTAGTCGTAGGGGCCGGCGGAGTCCTGCATGGCGACGCTGACCGCATGCTCGCTGGAGTGCTGGCCCGGAGCGACCGGGGCGATGTCGATGCCGACGAATTCACTGACGTCCCAGGGCAGGGCTGCGGCGGCACCGCTACCGGTTTCCTCGGTGATGGTGAACAGTGGGTGGCAGTCGATCGACAAGGGTTCGCCGCTGTCGACGATGGCCTTGAGGGCGGCCAGCAGGGCCGCGACCCCGGCCTTGTCATCCAGGTGCCGGGCGCTGATGTGGCCGCTTTCGGTGAACTCCGGCAGGGGGTCGAACGCGACGAAGTCCCCCACGCCGATGCCCAGGGATTCGCAGTCGGCGCGGGTGGTGCAGTAGGCGTCCAGGCGCAGCTCGATGTGGTCCCAACTGATGGGCAACTCGTCCACCGCGGTGTTGAAGGCGTGCCCGGAGGCCATCAACGGCAGCACGCTGCCGCGCAGCACGCCGTTGTCGGTGAACAGGCTGACCCGGCTGCCCTCGGCGAAGCGGCTGGACCAGCAGCCCACCGGCGCCAGGGTCAGGCGGCCGTTGTCCTTCACCGCGCGGACGCTGGCGCCGATGGTGTCCAGGTGCGCCGAGACGGCCCGGTCGGGGCTGTTCTTCTGGCCCTTGAGGGTGGCGCGGATGGTGCCGCGCCGGGTCAATTCGAAGGGAATGCCCAGTTCTTCCAGGCGCTCGGCGACATAGCGCACGATGGTGTCGGTGAAACCGGTGGGGCTGGGAATGGCGAGCATTTCCAGGAGGACCTTCTGCAGGTAGGCGAGGTCCGGTTCGGCGATCTTGCGGGTCATGGAAACTCCTGATGAAAAAACGCCCAGCGATGGCTTCGTCCAAGACCTGCGGCACTCGCTGGCGCCGCAGGTCCCAGGGGCTCAGGGGGTTGGTTGACTGAGGGGGAACAGCAGGTCGACAAAGCGCTCGGCCGTCGGTTGCGGTTCGTGGTTGGCCAGCCCGGCACGCTCGTTGGCTTCGATGAACACGTATTCGGGCTGGTCCGCCGCCGGCACCAACAGGTCCAGGCCGACCACCGGGATATCCAGGGCCCTAGCCGCGCGCACCGCGGCATCGGCCAGCTGCGGATGGAGGATGTCGGTGACGTCTTCCAGGGTGCCGCCGGTGTGCAGGTTGGCGGTACGCCGCACGCATAGCAGCTCGCCGGGTTCCAGCACGCTGTTGTAGTCGTAGCCGGCGGCGTGCAGGGTGCGCTGGGTCTCGTGGTCCAGGGGAATCCGGCTCTCGCCACCGGTGGCCGCTTGGCGTCGGCGGCTGCGGGCTTCGATCAACGCGCCGATGGAGTGCTGGCCATCGCCGATGATCTGTGCCGGGCGGCGGATGGCCGCGGCCACCACTTCGAAGCCGATCACCAGGATGCGCAGGTCCAGGCCCTCGTGGAAGCTTTCCAGCAGCACCCGGCTGTCGAACTTGCGAGCCTGGTCGATGGCCTGCTGCACCTCCTCGATGCTGCGCAGGTCCACCGCCACCCCCTGGCCCTGTTCGCCGTCCAGGGGCTTGACCACCACCCGTCGATGCTCGTCGAGGAACTCCAGGTTGTCATCGGCGTTACCCGCCAGGCGCTGGGCCGGCAGGTTCAGTCCGGCGCCCTTGAGCACCTTGTGGGTCAGGCTCTTGTCCTGGCACAGGGTCATGCTGATGGCGCTGGTCAGGTCGCTCAGGGATTCCCGGCAGCGCACCCGGCGCCCGCCGTGGCTGAGGGTGAACAGGCCGGCCGTGGCGTCGTCGACCTGTACGTCGATACCCCGGCGATGGGCTTCCTCGACGATGATCCGGGCATAGGGGTTGAACTGCGCCTGGGGGCCAGGGCCAAGGAACAACGGCTGGTTGATGCCGTTCTTGCGCTTGATGGCGAAGGTCGAGAGGGTGCGAAAGCCCAGCTTGGCGTAGAGGTTCTTGGCCTGGCGGTTGTCGTGCAACACGGACAGGTCGAGGTGGCTCAGGCCACGGCTCATGAAGTGTTCGATCAGGTGGCGCACCAACACCTCGCCAACGCCCGGTCGGCTGCAGTCGGGGTCCACGGCCAGGCACCACAGGCTGCTGCCGTGCTCCGGGTCCTGGTAGGCCTTGTAATGGTCCAGGCCCATGACGCTGCCGATCAGGGCGCCGCTGTCCTCGTCCTCGGCCAGCCAGTAGACCGGCCCGCCCTGGTGGCGTGGGGTCAGCCGCTCTGGATCGATGGGCAGCATGCCCCGGGCCAGGTACAGCTGGTTGATGGCCTGCCAGTCGGCGGCGCTTTGCGCACGCCGGATACGAAAGCCACGGAATACCCGGGTGGCCTGGCGGTAGTCGCTGAACCACAGGCGCAGGGTGTCGGAGGGGTCAAGAAATAGCTGCGCCGGCTCCAGCCCCAGCACCTGCTGGGGCGCGGCCACATACAGCGCGATGTCCCGCTCGCCGGGACGCTCGTTGAGCAGTTCCTCGGCCAGCCGGGCGGCGTCGGGGAAGGTATGGCCGATCAGCAGGCGGCCCCAGCCGCAGTGCACGGCGACCGGGTCGTTGCCTGGCTCGCTGCCGTCTTCGGCAAAACGCGCCTGCAAGCGTTCGTAGGAGGGGGCCTGGCCGCGCAGCAGGCGTTGGCTGTAGGCCGTAGCATGGGCTTTCATCGGTCAGATTCCTTGTTCACTGAGCCACAGGTTCAACGCCGCCAGTTGCCACAGCTTGGAGCCGTGCAACGGCGTCAGCTGGCCCCTGGGATCGGTCAGCAGGCGGTCGAGCATCGCCGGATTGAACAGGCCGCGGTCCTGGCTCGGGTCCAGCAGCAGTTCGCGGACCCAGTCCAGGGTCTTGCCCTCCAGGTGCTTGAGCCCCGGTACCGGGAAGTAGCCTTTCTTGCGATCGATGACCTCGCTGGGAATCACCAGCCGCGCGGCCTCCTTGAGTACCTGCTTGCCGCCGTCTGGCAGCTTGAAGCGCGCCGGGACCCGGGCCGAGAGTTCCACCAGGCGATAGTCGAGAAATGGCGTGCGGGCCTCCAGGCCCCAGGCCATGGTCATGTTGTCCACGCGCTTGACCGGGTCGTCCACCAGCATCACCGTGCTGTCCAGGCGCAGGGCCTTGTCCACGGCGGCCTCGGCCCCGGGCCGGGCAAAATGTTCGCGGACGAAATCACCGGCGGCATCGTTGGCGGTCAGCCACTGCGGTTGCACGGTGGCGGCGTAGTCGTCGTAGCTGCGGTCGAAGAAGGCATCGCGGTAGGCAGCGTACGGGTCGCTGGCGCCGTCCACCTGCGGATACCAGTGGTAGCCGGCGAACAACTCGTCGGCACCCTGGCCGCTCTGCACCACCTTGCAGTGCTTGGCCACTTCCCGGGACAGCAAATAGAAGGCGATGCAGTCGTGGCTGACCATCGGCTCGCTCATGGCGCGAAACGCCGCCGGCAACTGCTCGATGATCTCGTGCTCGGCGATGCGCAGTTGGTGATGGCGGGTGCCGTAGTGCCGGGCGATCAGGTCGGAATACTGGAACTCGTCGCCCCGTTCGCCGCCGGCATCCTGGAATCCGATGGAGAAGGTCGACAGCTCGTCCACCCCGACTTCGCGCAGCAGGCCCACCAGCAGGCTGGAGTCGACGCCGCCGGACAGCAGCACGCCGACGTCCACCGCCGCCCGTTGGCGGATGGCCACCGCTTCACGGGTGCTGTCCAGCACCCGGTCGCGCCAGTCTTCCAGGGTCAGCCGGGTTTCGTCGGCGGCCGGGCCGTAGGCGAGGGTCCACCAGGTCTGCTGCTCGCTGCGGCCATCGGCCTCGATGCGCATCCAGGTGGCTGGCGGCAGTTTCTCGATGCCGGCCAGCAACGTCCTGGGGGCTGGGACCACGGCATGGAAGTTCAGGTAGTGGTTGAGGGCGACCGGATCGAGCAGCGGATCGATGTCGCCGCCCTTGAGCAGTGCCGGCAGGGTCGAGGCGAAACGCAGGCGCTGGCCGGTGCGCGATAGGTACAGGGGCTTGACCCCCAGGCGATCGCGGGCCAGGAACAGGCGCTTGCTGTCGCGCTCCCAGATGGCGAAGGCGAACATGCCGTTGAGCTTGGGTAGCAGCTCGGCGCCCCAGGCGTGGTAGCCCTTGAGCAGTACTTCGGTGTCGCCCCCCGAATGAAAGGCATAACCCTTGGCTTCCAGTTCGGCGCGCAGCTCGGGGTAGTTGTAGATCGCGCCATTGAAGGCCAGGGACAGGCCCAGTTGGTTGTCGACCATGGGCTGCGCCGAGCCGTCCGACAGGTCCATGATCTTCAGGCGGCGATGGCCCAGGGCGATCGGGCCCTGGCTGTGGAAGCCCCAGGCGTCGGGGCCGCGGGGGGCGAGGTGGTGGGTGATGCGTTCAATTGCCGCAAGGTCGGCAGGTTGGTGATCGAAACGTAGTTCTCCAGCTAATCCGCACATAAGTCCTTACCGGTTTTTTCCGTTGGGGAAGAGTCAATCCGTCGCCGCCAAAATGACGGCTACCAGGAAACTGACCTGTGCATAACTCGGGAGTTTTAGATCGATGGGTTATAAGCGCCAGGTCCTGTCCAACCCCGGACGGGCCGGGGTAGGGCAGGGAAGGAGCAGGCTGCGCCTCGGGTATGCGGTTGCAGAGGCTCTGTTTCAGGGCTTGCCGCGAATCAACCGGCGCAGGGCGAAGCGGTTCGGATGGCAAGCCTCGGCCACGCTCCTGGGCAGTGGCAGGGGCTCGTTTTCCAGCCAGGCGGCCAGTAGCTCCCCCGACAGCGGTGCGGTGATCAAGCCACGTGAGCCATGGCCACTGTTGATGTACAGGCCTTCGAGCCAGGGGCAGGGCAGGTCCGGTACCTGGCGGGCGTCCCGGCCCAGGGCGGCATAGGTGTGGGCAAAGGCGGCGGCATCCGCCAGCGGACCGACGATGGGCAGGTAGTCCGGGCTGGTGCAGCGAAAGGCCGCACGGCCTTGCAGGTCTTCCAGGGGCAGGTGCTCGGCGTCCAGGCGTTGCAGCAGATCGTTGGAGATCTCCCGCAGCATCTCCAGGTTGCCCGCGTGCTCGGCGGTGGTCGGGGCCAGGTCCTGGCTGTTGAAGTCGAAGCTGGCGCCCAGGGTGTGCTCCCCCAGCCGGGGCGGGGCGACATAGCCTTCGGCGCAGACCACCGTGGCCAGGGCCTGGCTGCGCGCCGTTTGCGGCAGGCGGGTGATCTGCCCACGGATGCGCTTGAGGGGCAACTCGGCGCTGGGGGGAAACTGCTTGATCTCGGCGGCGCCGGCGAGGATCACCACGGCAGCGCTGGCCAGTAGCTGTTCGCCGTCCCAGGCCTGCCACTGCTGGTCGACCCGGCGCAGTTCCAGCACCTGTCGATGGGTCAGGACCTGGATGCCTGAATGCCCGGCTTGCCATTGGCACAGCGCCGGCGGATGGACCCAGCCCCCTTCAGGGAAGAACAGCCCGCCGTGTTCCAGGCCAATGCCGGCCCGGGCCTGGGCTTGCTCCTGGTCCAGGATATGCAGCAAGTCGTGGGCAAAGGCCGTGGCCAGTTGTGCCTGGCGCTCGGCTTCCTTGGCGTTGAACGCCAGTTGCAGGACGCCGCAGCCGTCCCAGTCCAGGCCTCGTTGCAGGTGCTCCAGCTGGCGGCGGGTATAGCCGAAGCCGCTGAGGATCATCTGCGACAGCGCCGTGCCGTGGGCCGACAGCTTGAGGTAGAGCACGCCCTGGGGATTGCCCGAGGCCTCTTGGGCCAGTTGCCCATGGCGCTCGAGCAGTTGAACCTGCCAACCACGGGCGGCCAGGCTGGCGGCACTGGAGCAACCCGCCAAGCCGCCGCCGATCACCAGGGCGGTCTTGCCTTGTAGCGGTGGGCGGGCGAACCAGGGCTTGGCTGCTACCGGAGCGGGAGTTTCTTCGGGCCAGCCAAGGAACTCACCGCGCAGCACTTCCCATTTATGACCGATGCCCGGGGTGCGCTTCATCTTGAAGCCGGCGGCGTTCAACAGGCGCCGCACCCAGCCGGTGCTGGTGAAGGTGCTGATGCTTGCGCCCGGTGCGGCCAGGCGAGCCAGTTCGGCGAACAGCTCGGGTGTCCACATCTCGGGGTTTTTCGAGGGGGCGAAACCGTCGAGGAACCAGGCGTCCACCTGGGCGTCCAGTTGCGGCAGTTGCTCCAGGGCATCGCCGATCAGCAGGGTCAGCGTGACCCTGCCTGCGTCCAGCACCAGGCGTTGGAAACCGCCGTGGATCGCCTGGTACTGCCCCAGCAGCGGCTGCGCCAGCTCGGCCAGTTCCGGCCACAGGGCCAGGGCCCGTTGCAGGTCGGCGTGGCTCAGGGGGTATTTCTCGACGCTGACGAAATGCAGGCGCGCGCCGGCCGGCGCTTGTTGCCGGAACAGTTGCCAGGCGCAGAGGAAGTTCAGCCCGGTGCCGAAGCCGGTCTCGCCGATGACGAAGCGCTGGCCGGCGGCCAGGGCGGCGAAGCGTTCACCCAGGCGGTTCTGTTCGATGAAGACGTGGCGGGTTTCATCCAGGCCCGAATCGGTGGAGAAATACACATCGTCGAAGACCCGCGAACGCGGGCGTCCTTGGTCGTCCCAGTCGAGCTGGGCGTGGGGCAGTTCTGCTGTCATGTTCGGCTCGTGTGGCGCAAGGCGGCCATTCTAGCCGATCACCGGGTTGGCGCTTGATCCATGGCAAGGCGTTGGTGCTCGGAGATTTGTTTTCCCTGGCCTGGGGCCATCCGCTAGTCTTGGAAAATTCTTGGAAGGGAGCCACCCATGTTCGAATCCGCTGAAATCGGTCACGCCATCGACAAGGAAACCTACGACGCCGAAGTGCCGGCCTTGCGCGAAGCTTTGCTGGAGGCGCAGTTCGAGTTGCGCCAGAAGGCCAGGTTCCCGGTGATCGTGTTGATCAATGGCGTGGAAGGAGCGGGCAAGGGCGAGACGGTCAAGCTGCTCAACGAATGGATGGACCCGCGCCTGATCGAGGTGCGTACTTTCGACCAGCAGACCGACGAGGAGCTGTCGCGGCCACCGGCCTGGCGCTATTGGCGGATGCTCCCGGCCAAGGGCCGCATGGGGGTGTTCTTCGGCAACTGGTACAGCCAGATGCTCCAGGGGCGGGTGCATGGAGAGATCAAGGACCCGCGCCTGGACCAGGCGATCAATGCTGCCGAACGCCTGGAGAAGATGCTTTGCGATGAGGGCGCATTGATCTTCAAGTTCTGGTTCCACCTGTCCAAAAAACAGATGAAGGCCCGGCTCAAGGCCTTGCAGGAAGACCCGCTGCACAGCTGGCGCATCAGCCCGCTGGACTGGCAGCAATCGGAGACCTACGACAAGTTCGTCAAGTATGGCGAGCGGGTGTTGCGCCGCACCAGTCGCGACTATGCGCCCTGGCATGTGATCGAGGGTGTCGACCCGCATTACCGCAGCCTCACCGTGGGACGGATTCTCCTGGAGGGATTGCAGAGCGCCCTGGCCCGCATGCCGCTCAAGCCGGCCCAGGTCAATGCCGCGCCGTTGCCACTCTCGGTGGATCAGCTGAGCCTGCTGGACAGCCTGGACATGACCCAGCACCTGGACAAGGACGACTACGAAGAGCAACTGATTACCGAACAGGCGCGCCTGGCCGGCCTGTTGCGCGACAAACGCATGCGCAAGCACGCCCTGGTGGCGGTGTTCGAGGGCAATGATGCGGCGGGCAAGGGCGGCGCCATCCGCCGGGTGGCGGCGGCGCTGGACCCGCGCCAGTACAGCATCGTGCCGATTGCCGCGCCGTCCGAAGACGAGCGTGCGCAGCCTTACCTCTGGCGTTTCTGGCGGCAGATCCCGGCCCGGGGCAAGTTCACCATCTTCGACCGTTCCTGGTACGGCCGGGTGCTGGTGGAGCGGGTCGAGGGCTTCTGCAGTCCGGCCGACTGGCTGCGGGCCTACAGCGAGATCAACGACTTCGAGGAGCAGTTGGCCGATGCCCGGGTGATCGTGGTGAAGTTTTGGCTGGCCATCGACAAGGACACCCAGCTGGAGCGTTTCCAGGAGCGCGAAGAGATCCCCTTCAAGCGCTTCAAGATCACCGAGGACGACTGGCGCAACCGTGACAAGTGGGATGACTACCGTACTGCGGTGGGCGATATGGTCGACCGCACCAGTACCGAAGTGGCGCCCTGGACCCTGGTAGAGGCCAACGACAAGCGCTGGGCCCGGGTCAAGGTCCTGCGTACCCTCAACCGGGCGCTGGAAGAGGCCTTCGAGCGCAGCGAGCGGCACGACAAGAAGCACAAGAAGTAGGTCGATGGCCGCGCATACGGCTAATGAATGATCGTCGCGGCCTGTTGGCCGCGGATCTATGCTCGACGCTCTTGAGCTGGCAACAACAAGGAGAGCGTCATGCGTGAAGTGGTGATAGTCGACAGCGTGCGGACTGGCCTGGCCAAGTCCTTCCGGGGCAAGTTCAACCAAACCCGCCCGGACGACATGGCCGCCCATTGTGTCAATGCGCTGCTGGCGCGCACTGGCATCGACCCGGCCAGCGTCGAGGATTGCATCGTCGGCGCCGG
This sequence comes from Pseudomonas sessilinigenes, assembly GCF_003850565.1. Classification (NCBI taxonomy): domain Bacteria; kingdom Pseudomonadati; phylum Pseudomonadota; class Gammaproteobacteria; order Pseudomonadales; family Pseudomonadaceae; genus Pseudomonas; species Pseudomonas sessilinigenes. Next base: position 6,794,911 of record NZ_CP027706.1, on the reverse strand, counting down.
CTCCAACGAAGGCGCCCAGGGCTACAACATCGGGCGCAACGTCGCGGTGCTTTCGGCCCTGGGCACCGGCACCGCGGGCATGACCCTCAACCGTTTCTGTTCCTCGGGGTTGCAGGCGATCGCCATCGCCGCCAACCAGATCGCCTCCGGCTGCAGCGACATCATCGTCGCCGGCGGGGTGGAATCCATCAGCCTGACCATGAAGAGCGTCAATACCGAGAACCTGATCAATCCATTGCTCAAGGAGCAGGTACCAGGCATCTATTTCCCCATGGGCCAGACCGCCGAGGTGGTGGCTCGACGCTATAACGTAAGCCGTGAAAGCCAGGACCGCTACGCCCTGCAGAGCCAGCAGCGCACCGCCCAGGCCCAGGCCGCCGGCCTGTTCGACGACGAGATCGTGCCGATGGCGGTCAAGTACAAGGTCGAGGACAAGAACACCGGGCAGGTGCAGATCCTCGATGGCGTGGTGGATCGCGACGACTGCAACCGCCCGGACACCACCCTGGAGAACCTGGCGGCGCTCAAGCCGGTGTTTGCCGAGGATGGTTCGGTCACCGCTGGCAACTCCTCGCAGTTGTCCGATGGGGCCTCGATGACCCTGGTGATGAGCCTGGAGCGGGCGCTGGCCCTGGGGCTCAAGCCCAAGGCGTTCTTCCGTGGCTTCACTGTGGCTGGCTGCGAGCCGGACGAGATGGGCATCGGCCCGGTGTTCTCGGTACCCAAGCTGCTCAAGGCCAAGGGCCTGAGCATCGCCGACATCGACTTGTGGGAACTCAACGAGGCCTTCGCTTCCCAGTGCCTGTATGCCCGCGAGCGCCTGGAGATCGACAACGCCCGCTACAACGTCAATGGCGGCTCGATCGCCATCGGCCACCCCTATGGCATGACCGGCTCGCGCCAGGTCGGGCACCTGGTGCGTGAGCTGCAGCGGCGCAACCTGCGCTACGGCATCGTCACCATGTGCGTGGGTGGCGGCATGGGCGCTACCGGGCTGTTCGAGGCCGTGCGCTAGGCTGATTGGCGCTATACGAGCCGGCTCCGATGGGGCCGGCTTGCGTGTTTGCGACCTGGACTGTCCTGTTTGCGCTCGGCCGCTCACGGCTGCTGTGTCACCCTGGGCTGCGGCCCTAGAATGTGCCCGTCGCTGGCAGGTTTTGTGGGGTTGGCATGCACGTTTCATCCGGTCGTTGGGCCTATGGCCTGTTCCTCGCGTTGGTGACCGCGGTGCTCTGGGGCATCCTGCCCATCAAGCTCAAGCAAGTGCTGCAAGCGATGGACCCGGTCACGGTGACCTGGTTTCGCTTGCTGGTGTCCGGCGGGTGCCTGTTGATCTACCTGGCGGCGGTACGGCGCTTGCCCGACTGGCGACGGCTCGGGCCGCGGGGCGCCTGGCTGGTGCCACTTGCTGTGGGCGGCCTGGTGGGCAACTACGTGCTGTACCTGATGGGCCTGAACCTGTTGAGCCCGGGCACCGCGCAACTGGTGGTGCAGATGGGGCCGATCTTGCTGCTGATCGCCAGTGTGCTGGTGTTCAAGGAGCGCTTCAGCCTGGGGCAGGGCCTGGGCCTGCTGGTGTTGCTGGTGGGGTTTGGGTTGTTCTTCAACCAGCGCCTGGCCGAGTTGCTGACGTCCCTGGGCGACTACACCGCTGGCGTGCTCACCGTGCTGGCGGCATCGGCGGTCTGGACCTTCTATGCCCTGGGCCAGAAGCAGCTGTTGAGTGTGTGGAACTCGTTGCAGGTAATGATGGTGATCTACCTGTCCTGCGCCTTGCTGCTCACGCCCTGGGTTCATCCGTTGGAGGTCCTGGCGCTGACGCCATTGCAAGGTTGGCTGTTGCTGGCCTGCTGCCTCAATACCCTGGTGGCCTATGGCGCGTTTGCCGAAGCCCTGGCCCATTGGGAGGCATCGCGGGTCAGCGCGACCCTGGCCATCACCCCGCTGGTGACCTTCGCCGCCGTGGCCTGGGCGGCCTGGATGTGGCCGGCGTACGTGCACGCGGAACAGATCAACGGCCTGGGTTACGGCGGTGCGCTGCTGGTGGTGCTGGGGTCTGCGTTGACGGCCCTGGGGCCGTCGCTGATCGAAGGGCTGCGGGCACGGCGTCGGCGCGGCGCCGTCGGGTGACGATCACGGGCGGTTTCGTGCAGACAACCGCCCGCTTTCGGTATCAGCCCTGTTTTCCGGCTTCCAGCATGTTTTCCGGACGAACCCAGGCGTCGAACTGCGCATCGTCCAGGTAGCCCAGTGCCAGGGCCGCTTCGCGCAGGGTCAGGTTTTCGGCATAGGCCTTCTTGGCGATCTCGGCGGCCTTGTCGTAGCCGATATGGGTGTTGAGCGCCGTTACCAGCATCAGGCCACGTTCCAGATGGGCGGCCATTTGCACTGGATCGGGTTCCAGGCCGGCAATGCAGTGGTGCTGGAAGTTGCTGCAGCCATCGGCCAGCAGGCGGATCGATTGCAGCAGGTTGTGGATGATCACCGGTTTGAACACGTTCAACTGCAGGTGGCCCTGGCTGGCGGCAAAACCAATGGTGGTGTCGTTGCCCATCACTTGGCAGGCCAGCATCGACAGGGCTTCGCACTGGGTCGGGTTGACCTTGCCCGGCATGATCGAGCTGCCCGGCTCGTTGGCCGGCAGCTTGACTTCCGCCAGCCCGGCCCGGGGGCCCGAGCCCAGCAGGCGCAAGTCGTTGGCGATCTTCATCAGGCACACGGCCAGGGTCTTGAGCGCGCCGGACAGGGTGGTCAGTGGTTCATGGCCGGCCAGGGCCGCGAACTTGTTCGGCGCGGTGACGAACGGCAGGCCAGACAAAGCAGCCAGTTCGGCGGCAATGGCTTCCCCGAAGCCGTGGGGCGAGTTGAGTCCGGTGCCCACGGCGGTCCCGCCCTGGGCCAGTTCGCAAATGGCCGGCAGGGCAGCGCGGATCGCACGTTCGGCGTAGCTCAATTGGGCGATGAACGCCGAGACTTCCTGGCCGAAGGTGATCGGTGTGGCATCCATCATGTGGGTACGCCCGGTCTTCACCAGCTTCATGTGCCTTGCCGACAGCTCGGCCAGGCCGCCGGACAGCTCGGTGATGGCCGGCAGCAACTGGAACTGCACGGCCTGGGCCGCGGCGATGTGCATTGCCGTGGGGAAGCAGTCGTTGGAGCTCTGCGAGCGATTGACGTGGTCGTTGGGATGCACTGGCGTCTTGCCGCCGCGAGGGTTGCCAGCCAGTTCGTTGGCCCGTCCGGCCAGGACCTCGTTGACATTCATGTTGCTTTGGGTGCCGCTGCCGGTTTGCCACACCACGAGCGGGAACTGGTCGTCATGCTCGCCGGCCAGCACTTCGTCGGCGGCTTGTTCGATCAGCCGGGCGATGTCGGCGGGCAGATCGCCGTTACGGTTGTTGACCCGGGCGGCGGCTTTCTTGATCAAGGCCAGGGCATGCAGCACCGAGAGTGGCATGCGTTCGCTGCCAATGGCGAAGTTGACCAGCGAGCGTTGGGTCTGCGCGCCCCAGTAGGCTTCCTGCGGGACTTCAACCTGGCCCAGGCTGTCAGTTTCGATTCGATTCATCGTGGCGATCCTCCTAGTCTGACTGGCCAGTTTAGGCCGTGATCCGTGGCCCGGGTTCCCTTGACCGGGTTTTGTCGGGTTTGCCCGGGCAAACCCGGGGCTGTCCTGGGCCGGGGTTGAGGGACGCGGATCAATAGGCGCAGAATGGGCGCCCTTGGGGTTTTACCTCGCTTGCTAGAAAAGGAAACTCGATGACTCGTCTTCGCGCCATCTGTACCGCGGTTGCTCTGGTGTGTGCCAGCGGCCAGGTTCTCGCCGATACCGCCAGCCACAACGCCAGTGCCGAGGCCTTCCTGACCCTGGCCCATGCCGACAAGCTCGGTACCCCGGTCTACATGCAAGTCCAGCAGATGTTCGCCCAGCGCTTCGAGCAGACCAAGGCTCCGGAGTCCAAGCGCGCGCTGCTGGAAACCTACCAGGCCAAGGCCAATGCCGCCCTGGACCAGGCGATCGGCTGGAACAAGCTGAAGCCGGACATGGTCAAGCTCTACACCAGCAACTTCAGTGAATCGGAGCTCAAGGACCTGGTGGCTTTCTACCAGTCGCCGCTGGGCAAGAAAGTCCTGGAAAAAATGCCCCAGCTGACCCAGCAATCGGCGCAGATGACCCAGGGCAAGCTGGAAAGCGCGGTACCGGTGGTCAACAAGCTGCTGGCCGACATGACCGCTGAGCTGGAGCCGAAGGCCGCTCCGGCGAAGAAGAAGTAAGCGGAGCTCGTGATGACCATGCAACAACGGATCGAAACGGCGCTGGCGGGCCTGCAGCCTGAGCATTTGCAAGTGTTGGATGAAAGCCACATGCATAGCCGTGGTTTGCAAACCCACTTCAAGGCGGTGCTGGTCAGCGAGCAGTTCGCCGGCCTCAACAGCGTCAAGCGCCATCAAAAGGTCTACGCCACCCTGGGCGAGCTGATGGGCCAGTTCCATGCCCTGGCGCTGCATACCTATACGCCCCAGGAGTGGGAAACGATCGGCGCGGCCCCGGCTTCGCCAACCTGTGCCGGTGGTCATCCCTAGGAGTAGCCGCGGGCTTCGGCGGCAGGCTGCAACTCCGGGATTTCCGGCTCGGTGGGTCGCTTGCCATTCGAGACTTGGAGCTTGCCACCGCCTTCCTGTTACAATACGCAACGCGCCGCTTAGCCGGCGCGTTTTTTTTTGCATCCGGTTCACCCTTTGCGAGGGTAGCCACCTGGAGATTACCCATGACTCAACCCATCGTCGTGGCGGCACTGTACAAGTTCGTCACCCTGGAAGATTACGTCAGCCTGCGCGAGCCTTTGCTGCAGGCCATGCTCGACAACGGCATCAAGGGCACCCTGCTGATCGCCGAGGAAGGCATCAATGGCACGGTTTCCGGCAGCCGCGAAGGTATCGACGGCCTGCTGGCCTGGCTCAAGAACGACCCGCGCATGCACGACATCGACCACAAGGAGTCGTACTGCGACGAGCAGCCGTTCTACCGCACCAAGGTCAAGCTCAAGAAGGAAATCGTCACCCTGGGTGTGCCGGGCGTGGACCCGAACAAGCAGGTCGGGACCTATGTCGAGCCCCAGGACTGGAACGCCCTGATCAGCGACCCCGAGGTGCTGCTGATCGATACTCGCAACGACTATGAAGTGTCCATTGGCACCTTCGAGGGCGCCATCGATCCGAAGACCACCACCTTCCGTGAGTTCCCGGACTACATCCGGGCCAACTTCGACCCCAGCAAGCACAAGAAAGTGGCGATGTTCTGCACCGGCGGCATTCGCTGCGAGAAGGCTTCGAGCTACATGCTCAGCGAAGGTTTCGGCGAGGTGTTCCACCTCAAGGGCGGGATCCTCAAGTACCTCGAGGAAGTGCCGCAGCAAGAAAGCAAGTGGCAGGGCGACTGCTTCGTGTTCGACAACCGGGTCACCGTACGTCACGACCTCAGCGAAGGCGACTACGATCAATGTCATGCCTGCCGTACTCCGGTGAGCGTCGAGGAGCGCACTTCCGAGCACTACGTGCCTGGCATCAGTTGCCCACATTGCTGGGATACGCTGAGCGAGAAGACCCGCCGCAGCGCCATCGACCGGCAGAAGCAGATCGAGTTGGCCAAGGCTCGCAACCAGCCGCACCCGATTGGCTACAACTACAAGCAAGCATCCACCGAGGCCTGAGCCATGTCTGCCCGCCTGCTGTATGTGATGGACCCGATGTGTTCATGGTGCTGGGGGTTTGCGCCCGTGGCCCAGGCCCTTGCCGAGCAGGCGAAGGCCGCCGGGGTCGAACTGCACCTGGTGGTGGGCGGGTTGCGCACCGGCAGTGGCTCGGCGCTGGAGCCCAATACCCGGCGCTATATCCTCGAGCACTGGCAGGCGGTGCAACAGGCGACCGGCCAGCCCTTCACGTTCGAGGGGGCTTTGCCTGACGGGTTCGTCTACGACACCGAGCCGGCCTGCCGGGCCATCGTCACGGCTCGCGGGCTGGCAGCAGATTGTGCCTGGAGCCTGCTGGGCCTGATCCAGCGGGCGTTCTACGTCGAGGGTCGGGATGTGACCCTGGCCAGTGTCCTGGTGGAGCTGGCCGAGCAGGCCGGGGTGCCGCGCATCGAATTCGCCGCAGCGTTCGACCGGGCTGACCAGCATGCGGCCACGGCGGCGGATTTCACCTGGGTCCAGGATCTGGGGATCGCCGGGTTTCCCACCTTGCTGGCCGAACGCAATGGCCAGCTGGCGCTGCTGACCAACGGCTACCAGCCGCTCGACCAATTGTCGCCGCTGCTGGGGCGTTGGCTGGAGCGTGCCGCCTGTGCCTGAGCCGGTCGATCCAGGCGCTGGCGCGAAGGCCGTCGATCGTCTGAGTTGGGCGGAAATCCGCCGCCTGGCCCTGCAGCACAAGCGGTCGTTGTGGATCGCCAACGGTGTGGCGGTCCTGGCCACCCTGTGCAGTGTGCCCATTCCGCTGTTGCTGCCGTTGCTGGTGGATGAAGTGTTGCTGGGGCATGGCGATGGAGCGTTGCAGATCATGCAGCGCTTCCTGCCGGGTTCCTGGCACAGCGCTGCCGGCTACATCGGGTTGATGTTGCTGGTGACCCTGATCCTGCGATGCTCGGCCCTGGTGTTCAACGTGGTCCAGGCGCGACTGTTCGCCAGCCTGGCCAAGGACATCGTCTACCGCATCCGCGTCCGTTTGATCGAGCGCCTCAAGCGCATTTCCCTGGGTGAGTATGAAAGCCTGGGGGGCGGCACCGTGAGCACTCACCTGGTGACCGACCTGGACACCGTGGACAAGTTCGTCGGCGAGACCTTGAGTCGTTTCCTGGTGGCCATGCTGACGTTGGTGGGTACGGCCGGGATCCTGGTGTGGATGCACTGGAAGCTGGCCTTGTTGATCCTGTTGTTCAACCCCTTGGTGATCTTTGCCACGGTGCAGCTGGGCAAGCGGGTCAAGCATTTGAAGAAGCTGGAAAACGACAGCACTTCGCGTTTCACCCAAGCCCTGACCGAGACCCTGGAGGCTATCCAGGAGGTGCGTGCGGGCAATCGCCAGGGCTACTTCCTTGGCCGCCTTGGGCAACGGGCCGAGGAGGTGCGGGATTATGCCGTGGCCTCGCAATGGAAAAGCGATGCTTCGGGTCGGGCCAGCGGCCTGTTGTTCCAGTTCGGCATCGATATCTTTCGCGCCGCTGCCATGCTCACGGTGCTGTTTTCCGACTTGTCCATCGGCCAGATGCTGGCAGTGTTCAGCTACCTGTGGTTCATGATCGGTCCGGTGGAGCAATTGCTGAACTTGCAGTACGCCTATTACGCCGCGGGCGGGGCGTTGACCCGGATCAACGAGCTGCTGGCGCGCGCCGATGAACCGCAATATGCAGGAGGCGTGGACCCGTTCCAGGGCCGGGAGACCGTCGGTATCGAGGTCCGTGGCCTGAGCTTCGGTTATGGCGATGAGCGGGTACTGGACAACATGAACCTGTCCATCGCCCCCGGGGAGAAGGTGGCCATTGTCGGGGCCAGTGGCGGTGGCAAGAGCACCTTGGTGCAGCTGTTGCTGGGGTTGTATACGCCGCAGACCGGCAGCATTCGCTTCGGTGGTTCGACGCAGCAGGAGATCGGCCTGGATACCGTGCGCGAGAACGTCGCGGTGGTGCTGCAGCATCCAGCGCTGTTCAACGATACGGTCCGGGCCAACCTGACCATGGGCCGCGAGCGCAGCGACAATGCCTGCTGGCAGGCGTTGGAGATCGCCCAGCTGGACGTGACGGTCAGGGCCCTGCCTCAAGGGCTGGATACCGTGGTCGGGCGCTCCGGGGTGCGCTTGTCCGGCGGCCAGCGCCAGCGCCTGGCGATCGCCCGGATGGTCCTGGCCGAACCCAAGGTGGTGATACTCGATGAAGCGACCTCTGCGCTGGACGCCGCTACCGAGTACAACCTGCATCAGGCATTGACGCGTTTCCTGCAGGGGCGGACTACGCTGATCATTGCGCACCGGCTCTCGGCGGTGAAGCAGGCCGACCGGGTATTGGTCTTCGATGGCGGGCAGATCGCCGAAGATGGCGACCATCAGCAGTTGATCGCCGATGGCGGCTTGTATGCCAAGCTCTATGGGCATTTGCAGCAGGTTAGATCACCTTGAGTTTTATCCTGTTTTCTGTGCTTAGTGCTTGAATTTCCAGGTGTATTGACCGTTTCAGAAACAGCGGGTGGAGGCTTTTAGCAAGAGGCCCCATCCGGCAGTCGTTTGCCTTGCCTCAGGGCTGCGCAAATTAGCCTAATCTGTGCTGTCTGAGGCGGGACTACTGGGTGTTCATTTGGCAGTGCTGAAGCAAGGACCCTCATGAAGCAAAAGCGGACTTTCGCAACGCCACGGTTGTTGGGCATTGTCTGGCCCTTCATTGCGGTGGTGGTGTTCCAGGCACTATTGGGTGGCCTCAGCCTGTATGTCCTATCGGCTGTGCGTGGTTATGTCGCCGGCGAAAGCCTGTGGTCCAAGGGCCAGAAGGACGCCATCTACTACTTGAGCCTGTATGCGGACAGCCGCGACGAAGGCGCCTTCCTCAAATACCAGAATGCGATCGCCGTGCCCCAGGGCGGGCATGAGCTGCGCGTGGCCCTGGATCGCCAGCCGCCGGACCTGGAGGCTGCCCGCCTGGGGATTCTCAAAGGCGGCAATCACCCTGACGATGTTTCCAGCCTGATCTGGCTGTATCTCAATTTCCGCCATTTCAGCTACTTGGAAAAAGCCATCGACCGCTGGACCGTAGGGGACAGCTACCTGCTGCAACTGGATACGGTGGCGCGGGAGATGCACCGGGGCATCAGCGACAATACCGCCAGCGAAGCCGATATCCAGCGCTGGAAGAGTGAGATCTTTGCGATCAACGATGGCGTCACCCCGGCTGCCAAGGCTTTCAGCGATGCCTTGGGCGAGGGGTCACGGGTGATCCTGCGGCTGTTGCTGGTGACCAACCTGGCCACGGCGCTGATCCTGATCGCGCTGGCGTTGTTGCGTACCCATAAGCTGTTGGCGCAACGTCATGCCTTCGCCAGTGCCCTGCAATTGGAAAAGGAGCGGGCGCAGATCACCTTGCAGTCCATCGGCGATGGAGTGATCACCACGGACGTCGAGGGGGCCATCGCCTACATGAACCCGGCCGCCGAGGAGTTGACCCGCTGGAAGGCCGAGCAGGCTGTGGGCCTACCCCTGGCGGCGCTGTTCAGCGTGCTGGATGAAAATGCCCAGGCCGACGGTTTTGCCTTGATCGAGCATATCCTCAGTGGCCGGCTCAGCGGTGGCAGCGAGCATTCCAAGCTGATTCAGCGCCTGGATGGCAGTACGGTCTCGGTGACTCTGGTCGGGGCACCGATCCGCAATGCCGGCAAGGTCAGCGGTGCGGTGCTGGTGCTGCATGACATGACCCAGGAGCGCCAGTACATCGCCAACCTGTCCTGGCAGGCGACCCATGATGCCCTGACCGGGCTGGCCAATCGCCGGGAATTCGAGTTCCGCCTGGAGCAGGCCCTGCATAACCTGGCGCGCCAGCCGGCCCGGCATGCACTGATGTTCCTGGATCTGGATCAGTTCAAGCTGGTCAACGATACCTGTGGCCATGCTGCCGGTGACGAGTTGCTGCGCCATATTTGCGCGCTGTTGCAATCGGGCCTGCGCGAAGGCGATACCCTGGCCCGGCTGGGTGGGGATGAGTTCGGCATCTTGCTTGAGAACTGCTCGCCGGAGGCCGCGGAGAAAATTGCCGAAGGCCTGCGCCAGACCGTGCAGAACCTGCATTTCGTCTGGAAGGGCCGGCCGTTCGTGACCACCGTGAGCATCGGCCTGGTGCATGTTGCGCAGACTCCAACGACCCTGGAGGCGTCTTTGCGCGCTGCCGACATGGCGTGCTACATGGCCAAGGAAAAGGGCCGTAATCGGGTGCAGGTCTATCATGCCGACGATTCGGAGCTGTCCCTGCGTTTTGGCGAGATGGCTTGGGTCCAGCGCTTGCACATGGCCCTGGAGGAGAACCGGTTCTGCCTTTACTCCCAGGAGATCACCGCCCTGGGGCATGTAGAGGGTGATACTGGACATGTCGAGATTCTCCTGCGCCTGCATGACGAGGCGGGCCGCATGATCCTCCCGGACAGCTTCATCCCGGCGGCCGAGCGCTATGGCTTGATGACGGCCCTGGATCGTTGGGTAGTACAGAATGTATTCAAGGTCATCGCCCAGTGCATCGAAGAGGGGCGCGAAGGGCCGATGGCGATGTGCGCGATCAATCTGTCCGGCATCACGATTGGCGATGACGAGTTCCTCGACTTCCTGCGCGAGCAGTTTGCCGCCTATGGCGTGCCGCCAAAGATGATCTGCTTCGAAATTACTGAAACCAGCGCAATCGCGAATCTGGGCAGTGCAATTCGTTTTATAAATGAACTCAAGGGCTTAGGTTGTCATTTTTCCCTGGATGACTTTTGTGCGGGAATGTCGTCGTTCGCTTATCTCAAACATTTGCCTGTAGACTTCCTAAAGATCGATGGAAGTTTCGTAAAGGATATGCTGGACGACCCGATTAACCGTGCCATGGTCGAAGTGATCAATCACATCGGGCATGTCATGGGTAAGCGCACGATTGCCGAGTTTGTCGAAACACCGCAGATCGAGCAGGCATTGCTCGAGATCGGCGTGGATTATGCTCAGGGCTACCTCATTGAGCGCCCGCAGTTGTTTACCTGTGACAGTTTGCAGTGTCGACCCGTGCGGCCACGGCCCCTGTTGTTCAAGGCGCCCGGCACGTTCCGTTGAAACCTCTTTTGGATCCATACATCACAATCAAAAGGAGCCCGACAGTGATCGACACATTCAGCCGAACCGGCCCGCTCATGGAAGCTGCCAGTTACCCCGCCTGGACCCAGCAATTGATCCAGGACTGCAGCGAGAGCAAGCGCCGCGTCGTAGAGCATGAGCTGTACCAGCGCATGCGGGATAACAAGCTCAGCCCGAAGGTCATGCGCCAGTACCTCATCGGCGGTTGGCCGGTGGTGGAGCAATTCGCCCTGTACATGGCGCAGAACCTGACCAAGACTCGCTTTGCCCGCCATCCAGGTGAGGACATGGCGCGCCGCTGGCTGATGCGCAACATTCGAGTCGAGCTCAATCATGCCGATTACTGGGTGCATTGGAGCCGGGCCCACGGGGTGACCCTGGAAGACCTGCAGGCGCAGCAGGTGCCACCGGAACTGCATGCGTTGAGCCATTGGTGCTGGCATACCAGCTCGGCGGACTCGTTGATCGTCGCCATTGCCGCCACCAACTACGCCATTGAAGGCGCCACTGGCGAGTGGTCGGCCCTGGTCTGCTCCAATGGCATCTATGCGGCCTCCTTCCCTGAGGACGATCGCAAGCGCGCCATGAAGTGGTTGAAGATGCATGCGCAATACGATGATGCCCACCCTTGGGAGGCACTGGAGATCATCGTGACCCTGGCGGGGCTGAATCCGAGCAAGGCCCTGCAAGTGGAGCTGCGCCAGGCGATCTGCAAGAGCTATGACTACATGTACCTGTTCCTGGAGCGTTGCATGCAACTGGAGAAGGTCACGGTAACCCGCGAGCGCCTGGCGCTGGCCGAGGGCTGAGTCAGCAGTTGGCAGGCAAGATCGCCGCAAGCAACCGTGCTTGTGGCGATGTTTTCACCGCGTTCAGCCGGCCATCGCCAGTCGGTTGCGCCCTTCGCGCTTGGCGACGTACAGCGCACTGTCCGCACGGCGTAACAGGCTCTCGGCGGACTCTCCCGGCAATAGCGTTGCGCAGCCTAGGCTGACGGTCAGCTCGATGGGGCTGCCATTGTCGGCCCGATATTCCTGTACTTGGGTGGCATTGCGCAGGCGCTCTCCCACCATTGCCGCCGCTTCGCGACCGGTGTTGGACAACAGGACCAGGAACTCCTCCCCGCCAAATCGAAAGACCATGTCCACATTGCGCAATTGCCCCTTGATCGAGGCAGCAACGGCCTTGAGTACTTCATCGCCCGTGCTGTGGCCGTAGCTGTCGTTGATGCGCTTGAAGTGGTCGATATCCAGCATCAGGAGTGACAATGGCAGCAGGTGGCGGCGAGCCATTTCGATTTCCCGCTCCAGGGTCTGATCCATGGCGATGCGGTTGCCGGTATCGGTCAGCGGATCTCGCAGGGCGCTACGGGTTGCGGCGCGGTACAGCAGCGCATTGCGCATCGGGTACAGCAAGGTAGACAGCAATGATTCCAGGTGTGCCTGCTCGCTATCGCTGAAGCGCTGGTTGCGGCGAAAGAGCAGCTCGCCCATGGGCTCGCCTTCGTGGCTGAGGCTGTAGCTGATGGAGTGGTGCCCGCGCTGGCCGAATTCCAGGCGCAGATCGCTGGGAGCGTGCTGGTAGTGCAGGGCGTCCAGGGGGACCAGGCGTTGTACTTCGCGAAAGAACAGACCAAGGATGCGCTGCGGCTCCAGGCTGGTCTGCAATTGCAGGCCCAGTTGCTGGCGCAATTGCGCCAGGCTCACAGGCTGCTTGAGCAGTGGCGATTGTTGAGTAAAGCCCAGGCGTTGCAATTTGGCGCTATCAAAGTCAATTGCGTTGTTCTGGGTGGGAATCTTCATCTGAGCTTGCGCCCCCTGAGCACGGTATAGGGTCTTACTGGCTGGGTGAGAGCGGCTCGGAGCTGCGCGTCGTACTGTTCCTTCAGTCCCGTAGGACAATCGCGCATATTTTATGCCGCTTCATCTCGGGCTTCCACGCCCCGATAAAAGCCGTTTTCCACGGTGCCAAGGCACGGTGTCTTGAGTGCTCTTAGAGCGAAACTCGTGCCATTCAGTTCAGATGAGTAAAACTCTTTTGAATTCAAATGCTTGAATTGCAGCTGAAAAATGCTGTCACCGTAGATGACATTTGTTTGGCTAAAACCTCGCAGGACGCGGGCTTTATCGAGGAGTCGCGACGGTATTCCGTCGCGACGAACGGTGGGGCGTTATTGTGCGTCGAAAGCCTGGCCATTGATGCCGGTGCTGTCCGGGCCCATCAGGTACAGGTAGACCGGCATGATTTCTTCGGGCATCGGGTTCTTGCTGGGGTTCTCGCCCGGGTAGGCCTGGGCCCGCATGCTGGTCCGGGTCGCGCCTGGGTTGATGCTGTTGGCACGTACCGGCGCCACGGTGTCCAGTTCGTCGGCCAGGGTCTGCATCAGGCCCTCGGTGGCGAACTTGGATACGCCATAGGCGCCCCAGTAGGCACGGCCCTTGCGACCCACGCTGCTGGAGGTGAAGACCACCGAGGCGTCCTGGGACAGCTTGAGCAGTGGCAGCAATGTGCTGGTCAGCATGAATGTGGCGTTGACGTTGACTTGCATGACTCGCATGAAGTTTTCCCCGGACAACTGTTCCAGCGGGGTACGCGGACCGATGATCGACGCATTGTGCAGCAGGCCGTCGAGGTGGCCGAACTCGGCTTCGATCATGGCTGCCAGTTCGTCGTACTGATGCGGCAGGGCAGTTTCCAGGTTGAATGGGATCACGGCCGGTTGCGGGTGCCCGGCGGCCTCGATGGCGTCGTAGACCTCGGTCAGGTTGGCTTCGGTCTTGCCGAGCAAGAGGAGGGTAGCGCCATGGGCGGCGTAGGTCTTGGCGGCGGCGGCACCGATGCCGCGGCCGGCGCCGGTGACCAGGATGATCCGGTCCTTGAGCAGTTCGGGGCGAGCGGAGTAGTCAAACATAAAGGGACCTCAACAGAAATTGGAGCGTTCCCGGCGTTCGGCCGGACGTGCGGCTCAGCAGCTGCACAATGCGTTATCCAGGACCTGGCGCAGTTCCAGTGGGTGGTTGACCACCACGTCGGCGCCCCAGTGCCGGGGGTTGTCGTCCGGGTGGATGTAGCCATAGGTCACGGCAGCGGTCTTGGTGCCAGCATCGCGACCCGACTCGATGTCCCGCAGGTCATCGCCGACGAACAGGACGGTGGACGGGTCCAGATCAAGCATCTTGCAGGCAAGGGTCAGTGGTTCGGGGTCCGGCTTGCTGTTTTTCACGTGATCCGGGCAGATCAGCAGGGCCGAGCGCTCGGCCAGTCCCAGCTGCTGCATGATTGGCTCGGCGAAACGCAGGGGCTTGTTGGTGACCACGCCCCACGTCAGGTTCGCTCGTTCGATGTCTTCCAGCAGCTCGCCCATGCCATCGAAGAGCCGGCTATGCACGGCGCAGTTCTCCAGGTAGCGCTCGAGAAACTCCTGGCGCAGCTCCTCGAAACCCGGGGATTGCGGGTCCATGGAGAAGGTCACGGCAACCATGGCCCGGGCTCCGCCGGAAATCTCGTCACGGATGTGCTGGTCGGCGATGGGCGGTAAGCCGCGGTCGCGGCGCATGCCCTGGCAAACGGCGATGAAATCCGGTGCGGTATCGAGCAGCGTGCCATCCATGTCGAAAAGAACGGCTCTGATGGCCATGTCTTACTCCTCTCGCAAAGTCTGGATCATGTAGTTGACGTCCACGTCCGCTGCCAGCTTGTAGTGCTTGGTCAGTGGGTTGTAGGTCAGGCCGATGATGTCCTTGACGGTCAGGCCGGCGGAGCGGCTCCAGGCACCCAGTTCGGAAGGGCGGATGAATTTCTTGAAGTCGTGGGTGCCGCGAGGCAGCAGCTTCATGATGTATTCGGCGCCGACGATGGCGAACAGGTAGGCCTTGGGGTTGCGGTTGATGGTGGAGAAGAACACCTGGCCGCCAGGCTTGACCATGCGAAAGCACGCGTGAATCACCGATGATGGGTCGGGAACGTGTTCGAGCATCTCCAGGCAGGTGACGACGTCGAACGCTCCAGGCATTTCCTCGGCCAGGGCTTCGGCGGTGATCTGCCGGTATTCGACGTTGACGCCGGACTCCAGCTGGTGCAGTTGGGCAACTGCCAGCGGGGCTTCGCCCATGTCGATGCCGGTGACTGTAGCGCCGCGCTGGGCCATGGCTTCGCTGAGGATGCCGCCGCCGCAGCCGACGTCCAGGACCTTCTTGCCGGCCAGGTTGACGCGTTCGTCGATCCAGTTGACTCGCAGTGGGTTGATGTCGTGCAGGGGCTTGAACTCGCTTTCGCGATCCCACCAGCGATGGGCCAGGGCTTCGAACTTGGCGATTTCGGCGTGGTCGACGTTGCTCATGGGTAATGCTCCAAAGCTAAAAAATCTTTGTATGGCCTCAAGCTTCAGCTCAAGGCCGGGGTTATTGGGCGTGTCCGCCGATGCGTTGGCCCCAGCTGCGGGCGGTTTCGCCAAGTTGTCGCTCATCCATCCGAGTCAGTTGCCGGTCATCCAGCAGCTGCTTGCCGGCTACCCACAGGTGCGCTACGCAATCGCGACCGGTGGCGTAGATCAGCTGCGACACCGGGTCGTAGATCGGTTGCTGGGCCAGGCCGGAGAGGTCGAATGCCACCAGATCCGCGGCCTTGCCGATTTCCAGGGAGCCCACCTCGGTCTCCAGGCCCATGGCCCTGGCACCGTTGAGGGTCGCCATGCGCAGGGCGCGATGGGCGTCCAGGGCCGTTGCCGAACCCGATACGGCCTTGGCCAGCAGCGCCGCTGTGCGGGTTTCGCCCAGCAGGTCGAGGTCGTTGTTGCTGGCGGCGCCGTCGGTGCCGACAGCGACATTGACCCCGGCTTGCCACAGGCGCTCCACCGGGCAGAAGCCGCTGGCCAGTTTCAGGTTTGATTCTGGGCAATGAATCACACTGGTATTGGTTTCTACCAGTAAAGCCAGGTCCTCATCGCTGATTTGAGTCATGTGAACGGCCTGGAAGCGTGGTCCCAGGAGTCCCAGGCGGGCAAGGCGGGCCAATGGCCGTTCGCCGCGCTGCTCCATGGCCTGCTGCACTTCGAACGCGGTTTCATGCACATGCATGTGGATCGAGGCGTCGAGTTCCTCGGCGATCATCCGGACTTTCTCCAGATTCTCATCGCCGACGGTGTAGGGGGCATGAGGGCCGAAGGTGATCCTGATGCGAGGGTGGTGCTTGAGGTCGGCGAACAGTTCTACGCCCTGGCGAATGGCTTCGTCGGCGTCATGGGCGCCGGGGATCGGGAAGTCCAGCACGGGGATGGCGATCTGGGCGCGGATGCCGCTGTTATGGACGCGTTCGCTGGCAACCTTGGGAAAGAAGTACATGTCGGAGAAGCAGGTGATGCCGCCTTTTATCTGTTCGGCGATCGCCAGGTCCGTGCCGTCGTGGACGAAGCTCTCATCGACCCATTTGGCTTCGGCGGGCCAGATGTGCTTCTCCAGCCAGGTCATCAATGGCAGGTCGTCGGCCAGGCCGCGAAACAGGGTCATGGCCGCATGCCCGTGGGCATTGACCAGTCCTGGGCTGAGCAGCATGCCCGGGAGTTCGCGCACTTCGCTGGCCTGCTGCTTCAGGGCTGCGCTGCGTGGGCCGATGAAGGCGATGCGACCATCGCGGATGCCCAGGCCATGTTCCTTGAGCACGACGCCAGCTGGCTCCACGGGCACCAGCCAGGTGGGCAGCAGCAGAAGGTCGAGCGCGGTTTCACGGTTCGGCATCGAGGATCGGTCCAGGGCTTTGCGAATAGAAGGATGGCGAAGTATACCCGAGCGTCTTCGCGGGGGGATCGCTATAATCGGCGGCTTTTGTCATGAGTACGGGGTGAGGGATGCGCGATCGTCTGTTGGCTGCGGAGAAGGTGAAGGCCATTGCTTGGCGAGATGGCACCCTGTATCTGCTCGATCAGCGAGCCTTGCCTCTTGAGGAGCGCTGGATCGCCTGCGACAGCGTCGGCGCAGTGATCGAGGCCATCGGCTCGATGGCGGTGCGCGGCGCGCCGGCCATTGGCATCAGCGCGGCCTATGGCGCGGTTCTGGCGGCCAGGGCGCGTTTTGCCGCGGGTGGCGATTGGGTCGCGGCCTCGCAGGCGGATTTCCAGCGGTTGGCCGACGTACGCCCTACCGGGTTCAACCTCTCCTGGGCGGTGAATCGCATGAGCGAGCGCCTGGAGCGGGTCAAGGAGTGTGCCGACCCAGTGGCGGCCCTGGAGCAGGAAGCCCTGGAGATTCATGAAAGTGATCGCGAGGCGAACCTGACCATGGCCCAGTTTGGGGTCGAGCTGATTCGCAGGCACCAGGGCAATCCCCAGGCGCTATTGACCCACAGCAATGCCGGAGGCCTTGCCACGGGTGGTTTTGGCACGGCCCTGGTGGTGATTCGCGCGGCGTGGCTGGAAGGCATGGTGGAGCGGGTGTATGTCAATGAAACCCGGCCTGGGCTGCAAGGCTCGCGCTTGACGGCCTGGGAGCTGGCCGGCGACGGTATTGCCGTGACCTTGAATGCTGATTCCGCCGCGGCACATATCATGAAGACCAAGGGGCCGACCTGGATGATCGTCGGTGCTGACCGGATCGCTGCCAACGGAGATGTGGCCAGCAAGATCGGTACCTACCAGCTGGCGGTCAATGCCATGCATCACGGTGTGCGCTTCATGGTGGTGGCGCCCAGTTCGAGCATCGACATGGGGCTGGCCAGTGGCGAAGACATCGTCCTCGAGGAGCGCGATGCCCGGGAGCTGCTAGAGCTGGATGGCAAGCGGGTGGGGCCTGAAGTCGAGGTCTTCAATCCGGTGTTCGACGTTACACCTGCGGACCTGATCGACGCGATCGTCACTGAAAAGGGCGTAGTCGAGCGTCCGGATGCGGCCAAGCTGGCCCAGTTGATGTGCCGCAAGCGCTTGCATTGAGACCTGGGAGCCAGGTGGTCGATTCAGGCTCGTGGGAATAGCTGCCAGGTGGGTAAAAAACCTCATGAATAGGGGCGAGTTGGGTCTCTGAGCGCCTGTCGTCCCTTATCAGGCGGTCACCGGTCAACTAACTATGCTCCATGCGCATCAGGGGGATAGGTGCGTGGCGGCGATTGTGATAACATCCGGCGGTTTCCAAGGCGGTTCGACGCGACCGCCTCTACTGCGCAAATCCATGGCATAACTTGTTGATTTGTCGTAAGTCGGTGCATGGCACTAGGCCTGCAGCGGCGAGCTTCGTTCGTCCTGTCTGGATGTGGCGAAGTTTCACCAGAAAAAGGAATCAGGCTTCTCATGGGCGAACTGGCCAAAGAAATCCTACCGGTCAATATCGAAGACGAGCTGAAACAGTCCTACCTCGACTACGCAATGAGCGTAATCGTCGGGCGGGCACTGCCTGATGCGCGCGATGGCTTGAAGCCCGTGCACCGGCGTGTGCTGTACGCGATGAGCGAGCTCGGTAACGACTGGAACAAGCCGTACAAGAAATCTGCCCGTGTGGTCGGTGACGTGATCGGTAAGTATCACCCGCACGGCGATACCGCTGTATACGACACCATTGTCCGCATGGCCCAGCCATTCTCCCTGCGCTACCTGCTGGTAGACGGCCAGGGCAACTTCGGTTCGGTGGACGGCGACAACGCGGCGGCCATGCGATACACCGAAGTGCGCATGACCAAGCTGGCGCACGAGCTGCTGGCCGACCTGCACAAGGAAACCGTGGACTGGGTGCCGAACTACGACGGCACCGAACTGATCCCCGCGGTCATGCCGACCAAGATCCCCAACCTGTTGGTCAACGGCTCCAGCGGCATCGCCGTGGGCATGGCGACCAACATTCCGCCGCACAACCTCGGCGAAGTCATCGACGGCTGCCTGGCGCTGATCGATAACCCCGAGCTGACGGTCGATGACCTGATGCAGTACATCCCGGGGCCGGATTTCCCGACCGCGGCGATCATCAACGGTCGCGAAGGCATCATCGAGGCCTATCGCACCGGTCGCGGCCGTATCTACATGCGCGCCCGCTCGACTGTCGAGGACATCGACAAGGTCGGCGGTCGCCAGCAGATCGTCATTACCGAACTGCCTTATCAGCTCAACAAGGCACGCTTGATCGAGAAGATCGCCGAGCTGGTCAAGGAGAAGAAGCTCGAAGGCATCACCGAGTTGCGCGATGAGTCCGACAAGGACGGTATGCGCGTGGTGATCGAGTTGCGTCGTGGCGAAGTTCCGGAGGTGGTCCTCAATAACCTCTACGCCCAGACCCAGCTGCAGAGCGTGTTCGGTATCAACATCGTTGCGCTGATCGATGGCCGTCCGCGGATCCTCAACTTGAAGGATCTGCTGGAAGCGTTCGTCCGCCATCGTCGCGAAGTGGTCACCCGGCGTACCGTATTCGAGCTGCGCAAGGCCCGTGAGCGTGGCCATATCCTCGAAGGCCAGGCGGTTGCCCTGTCCAACATCGATCCGGTCATTGCCCTGATCAAGGCGTCGCCGACGCCGTCGGAAGCCAAGGAAGCGCTGGTCAGCACGCCTTGGGAGTCGAGTGCGGTAATGACCATGGTGGAGCGTGCTGGCGCGGACTCGTGCCGTCCGGAAAACCTCGACCCTCAGTATGGCCTGCGCGATGGCAAGTACTTCCTGTCCCCGGAGCAGGCGCAAGCCATCCTGGAGTTGCGCTTGCACCGCCTGACTGGCCTGGAGCATGAGAAGCTGCTGGCCGAGTACCAGGAGATCCTCAATCAGATCGGCGAGCTGATCCGCATCCTCAACAGCGCTACGCGCTTGATGGAAGTGATCCGTGAGGAACTGGAAGTGATTCGCGCCGAGTACGGCGATGTGCGCCGCACCGAGATTCTCGATGCGCGCCTCGACCTGACCCTGGGCGACATGATTCCGGAAGAAGAGCGCGTGGTGACCATTTCCCACGGCGGCTATGCCAAGACCCAGCCGTTGGCGGCCTACCAGGCCCAGCGCCGTGGTGGCAAGGGCAAGTCGGCCACTGGCGTCAAGGATGAGGACTACATCGCTCACTTGCTGGTCGCCAACAGCCATACCACGCTGTTGCTGTTCTCCAGCAAGGGCAAGGTGTACTGGCTCAAGACCTACGAGATCCCAGAAGCCTCCCGCGCGGCTCGTGGCCGTCCGTTGGTGAACCTGCTGCCATTGGACGATGGCGAGTACATCACCACCATGTTGCCGGTGGAGGAGTACACCCAAGGTCATTACATCTTCATGGCTACCGCTAACGGTACGGTGAAGAAGACACCGCTTGAGTCCTTCAGTCGTCAACGCAGCGTCGGCTTGATTGCCCTGGAACTGGACGAGGGCGATGTGTTGATCAGCGCTGCGATCACCGATGGCGAGCGTGAAGTCATGCTGTTCTCCGACGGCGGCAAGGTAACGCGCTTCAAGGAGTCCGATGTCCGCGCCATGGGGCGTACCGCTCGCGGCGTACGCGGCATGCGCCTGGCAGAAGGCCAGAAGTTGATCTCCATGTTGATTCCGGAAGAGGGCAGCCAGATCCTGACCGCTTCCGAGCGTGGTTTCGGCAAGCGTACCGCCATCACCGAGTTCCCTGAGTACAAGCGTGGCGGGCAGGGCGTTATCGCCATGGTCAGCAACGAGCGTAACGGTCGTCTGGTCGGTGCGGTGCAGGTGCTGGACGGAGAGGAGATCATGCTGATTTCCGATCAGGGCACCCTGGTGCGTACCCGTGTCGACGAAGTGTCGAGCCTGGGCCGTAATACCCAAGGCGTGACCCTGATCAAGCTGGCCAACGACGAGACCCTGGTAGGCCTTGAGCGCGTGCAGGAACCTTCGGAAATCGAGGGTGACGAGCTGGAAGGCGAGGAGGGCGGTGACTTCGAGGAAGCTGCGCAGCGTACGGCAGCCGAGTCGGATGAGACCAGCGATGGCCAGGCAGGTGCCGCAGCCGAAGAAGAGTCGCAAGACTAAATAAATCGTAGCAGGGCAGAGTGTTTGCTCTGTCCGCTACCGTGAATGCATAGCGAGAGTGGATGTGAGCAAACGAGCCTATAACTTCTGCGCAGGTCCCGCTGCGCTACCTGAAGCTGTCCTGTTGCGTGCCCAGGCCGAATTGCTGGATTGGCATGGCAAGGGCCTGTCGGTCATGGAGATGAGCCATCGCAGCGATGAGTTCGTCTCCATCGCCACCAAGGCCGAGCAGGACCTGCGTGACCTGCTGGATATCCCCTCGAACTATAAAGTGCTGTTTCTGCAAGGCGGCGCCAGCCAGCAGTTTGCCCAGATTCCCCTGAACCTGTTGCCTGAAGGCGGCAAGGCCGACTATGTCGACACCGGCATCTGGTCGCAGAAAGCCATCGAGGAAGCCTCTCGCTATGGCCAGGTGAATGTGGCGGCCAGCGCCAAGCCCTACGATTACTTCTCGATTCCGGGGCAGGACGAGTGGCAGTTGTCGAAAGATGCGGCCTATGTGCATTACGCGCCGAACGAAACCATCGGTGGCCTGGAGTTCAGCTGGATTCCAGAAACCGGTGAGGTTCCGTTGGTGGCCGACATGTCCTCCGACATTCTCTCGCGTCCTGTGGATATCTCTCGCTTCGGCATGATCTATGCCGGTGCGCAGAAGAACATCGGCCCTAGCGGCATCCTGGTGAACATCATTCGTGAAGACTTGCTGGGGCGTGCCCGGCCGTTGTGCCCGACCATGCTCGATTACAAGGTCGCGGCGGATAACGGTTCGATGTACAACACTCCGCCGACCCTGGCCTGGTACCTGTCCGGCCTGGTATTCGAATGGCTCAAGGAGCAGGGTGGGGTGCAGGCCATTGCCAAGCTCAATGACGTCAAGCAGCGCACCCTGTACGACTTCATCGATGCCAGCGGCCTGTACAGCAACCCGATCAACAAGGTCGATCGTTCGTGGATGAACGTACCGTTCCGCCTGGCCGATGACCGCCTGGACAAGCCGTTCCTCGCCGGCGCGGACGCGCGTGGCCTGTTGAACCTCAAGGGCCATCGCTCGGTGGGTGGCATGCGGGCTTCCATCTACAACGCCGTGGACATCAATGCGGTCAACGCGCTGGTGGCCTACATGGCGGAGTTCGAGAAGGAACATGGCTGATGTCTGAGCAAGAACTCAAGGCCTTGCGCCTGCGCATTGATGCCCTGGACGAAAAGGTCCTGGAGCTGATCAGTGAGCGTGCGCGGTGCGCCCAGGAAGTCGCCCGGGTCAAGATGGCTACCCTGACGGAAGGCGAGTCCCCGGTGTTTTATCGTCCCGAGCGCGAGGCCCAGGTTCTCAAGCGGGTGATGGAGCGTAACCAGGGCCCGCTGGACAACGAAGAAATGGCGCGGCTGTTCCGTGAAATCATGTCTTCTTGCCTGGCGCTCGAGCAGCCGCTGAAAGTGGCGTACCTCGGTCCTGAGGGGACCTTTACCCAGGCGGCGGCGATGAAGCACTTCGGCCATGCGGTGATCAGCAAGCCGATGGCTGCGATCGACGAAGTGTTTCGCGAAGTGGCGGCTGGTGCCGTCAACTTTGGCGTGGTGCCTGTGGAAAACTCCACCGAAGGTGCGGTTAACCACACGCTCGATAGCTTCCTCGAGCATGACATGGTGATTTGCGGTGAGGTGGAGTTGCGTATCCACCATCACCTGCTGGTGGGCGAGAACACCAAGACCGACAGCATCAGTCGTATCTACTCCCATGCCCAGTCCCTGGCCCAGTGCCGCAAGTGGCTGGACTCGCACTATCCGAATGTCGAGCGTGTGGCGGTATCGAGCAACGCCGAGGCGGCCAAGCGAGTCAAGGGCGAATGGAACTCGGCGGCGATCGCCGGTGACATGGCGGCGAGCCTTTACGGCCTGACTCGTCTGGCCGAGAAGATCGAGGATCGTCCGGACAACTCCACGCGCTTCCTGATGATCGGTAGCCAGGAGGTGCCGCCGACTGGCGACGACAAGACATCGATCATCGTCTCCATGAGCAACAAGCCGGGTGCATTGCACGAGCTGCTGGTGCCGTTTCACGACAACGGTATCGACCTGACGCGAATCGAGACCCGTCCTTCGCGTAGCGGCAAATGGACCTATGTGTTCTTCATCGACTTCGTCGGCCACCACCGCGACCCGCTGGTCAAGGGTGTGCTGGAGAAGATCAGCCAGGAAGCAGTGGCACTCAAGGTGCTGGGTTCCTACCCGAAAGCGGTTCTCTGAGGCTTAAACAATGAGTGGCGACTTCCTCGCCCTGGCGCAGCCAGGCGTGCAACAACTTTCGCCGTACGTTCCGGGCAAGCCCGTGGACGAACTGGCCCGTGAGCTGGATATCGATCCGGCGACCATCGTCAAGCTGGCGAGCAACGAGAACCCGCTGGGTGCCAGTCCCAAGGCCCTGGCTGCGATCCGCGAGGAGCTGGCCGAGCTGACCCGCTATCCGGATGGCAACGGTTTCGCTCTCAAGTCCCTGTTGGCCCAGCGCTGCGGTATCGAGGTCGAGCAGGTGACCCTGGGCAATGGCTCCAACGACATTCTCGAACTGGTCGCTCGCGCCTACCTGGCCCCGGGCCTGAACGCGGTATTCAGCGAGCATGCCTTTGCTGTCTACCCGATTGTCACCCAGGCGGTGGGTGCCCAGGCGAAGGTGGTCCCGGCCAAGGACTGGGGGCACGACCTGCCCGCCATGCTCAGGGCTATCGATGGGCAAACCCGGGTGGTGTTCATTGCCAACCCCAACAACCCGACGGGGACTTGGTTCGATGCCGAGTCCCTGGACGAGTTTCTCCAGGATGTGCCGGCCCATGTGCTGGTGGTACTGGACGAGGCCTATATCGAATACGCCGAGGGCAGTGACTTGCCCGATGGACTGGATTTCCTGGCGGCTTACCCGAACCTGCTGGTGTCGCGGACCTTCTCCAAGGCCTATGGCCTTGCGGCCCTGCGGGTCGGCTATGGGCTCTCGACCGCAGTTGTGGCGGATGTGCTCAATCGGGTGCGTCAGCCCTTCAACGTCAATAGCCTCGCCCTGGCGGCGGCTTGCGCGGCGCTGCAAGACGAGGAGTACCTGGCTGAAAGTCGTCGCTTGAACGAGGCCGGCATGCACCAGCTGCAGGCGGGGTTCCGTGACCTGGGGCTGAGCTGGATTGCGTCCAAGGGCAACTTCGTCGCCGTGGACCTGGGGCGCGAGGCGGCTCCGGTGTTCCAAGGGTTGTTGCGTGAGGGTGTGATCGTGCGTCCCGTGGCCAATTACGGGATGCCCAACCACCTGCGGGTGACCATTGGCCTGCCAGCGGAAAATACTCGCTTCCTTGAGGCCCTGGCCAAGGTCATGGCCCGTGGTTGATGTCATTCCAATGCAATCTGCTGTACCTATGATCGGTCGCCTGGTGGTGATTGGCCTCGGCTTGATTGGCGGCTCGTTTGCCAAGGGCTTGCGTGAAAGTGGCATGTGCCGCGAAGTTGTTGGTGTCGACCTGGATCCCCAGTCCCGTCGGTTGGCGGTCGAGCTGGGGGTGGTGGACCGCTGTGAGGAAGACCTCGCCCTGGCTTGCCAGGGGGCCGATGTCATTCAACTGGCAGTGCCGATCCTGGCCATGGAGAAGCTGCTGGGCAAGCTGGCTGGCATGGATCTGGGGCGGGCGGTGCTGACCGATGTCGGCAGTGCCAAGGGTAATGTGGTGCGGGCGGCTACCGAGGCCTTTGGCGGCATGCCTGCGCGTTTTGTGCCCGGGCACCCGATCGCCGGTTCCGAGCAAAGCGGTGTCGAGGCTTCCAATGCTCAGCTGTTTCGTCGGCACAAGGTAATCCTGACGCCGTTGGCGCAGACCGATCCGCTGGCGCTGGCGCTGGTCGATGGGTTGTGGCGTGAATTGGGGGCAGATGTCGAACATATGCAGGTCCAGCGTCATGACGAAGTTCTGGCTGCAACCAGCCATCTGCCGCATTTGCTGGCATTTGGCCTGGTCGACTCGCTGGCCAAGCGCAGTGAAAATCTCGACATCTTCCGTTACGCTGCCGGCGGGTTCCGCGATTTCACCAGAATCGCCGGCAGTGACCCGGTCATGTGGCACGACATCTTTCTCGCTAATCGCGAAGCGGTCCTGCGCACACTCGATACATTTCGCAATGACCTCGACGCCTTGCGCGACGCGGTCGATACAGGGGACGGGCACCAGCTGTTGGGCGTATTCACTCGCGCCCGGGTAGCCCGCGAGCATTTCGGCAAAATCCTGGCCCGTCGGGCCTATGTGGACGCTATGAACTCCAACGATATGATTTTCCTGGCAAATCCTGGTGGCCGCCTGAGTGGGCGGATTCGCGTACCAGGTGACAAATCGATTTCCCATCGCTCGATCATGCTCGGCTCCTTGGCCGAGGGCACCACTGAAGTCGAGGGTTTCCTCGAAGGTGAAGATGCTCTGGCCACGCTGCAGGCTTTTCGCGACATGGGCGTGGTTATCGAAGGCCCGCATCACGGCCGAGTGACCATCCACGGCGTTGGCCTGCATGGCTTGAAGCCAGCGCCAGGGCCGATCTACCTGGGTAACTCCGGTACATCGATGCGCCTGCTTTCCGGTTTGTTGGCGGCGCAAACATTCGATAGCACCCTGACTGGCGACCCGTCGCTGTCCAAGCGTCCGATGAACCGTGTGGCCAACCCGTTGCGGGAAATGGGTGCGGTAATCGAGACGGCGGCCGAAGGTCGTCCTCCGATGGTGATTCGTGGCGGGCACAAGCTCAAGGGCTTGACCTACACCTTGCCGATGGCCAGCGCCCAGGTGAAATCCTGCCTGCTATTGGCGGGGCTGTATGCCGAAGGCAAGACCACTGTGACCGAGCCAGCGCCGACTCGCGACCATACCGAGCGCATGCTGCGCGGCTTCGGTTATTCGGTGGATGTTGAAGGGGCGACCGCCTCGGTGGCCTCCGGTGGCAAGCTCAAGGCTACCCATATCGAGGTGCCGGCGGATATCTCCTCCGCGGCCTTCTTCCTGGTGGCCGCTTCGATCGCCGAAGGCTCCGAACTGGTGCTGGAGCATGTGGGGATCAACCCGACTCGTACCGGAGTCATCGACATCCTGCGCTTGATGGGGGCCGACATTCGCCTGGAAAACCAGCGTGAAGTGGGTGGCGAACCGGTTGCAGACTTGCATGTGCGCGCAGCCAAGCTCAAGGGGATCGAGATTCCGGAGGAATTGGTCCCGCTGGCGATCGACGAGTTCCCGGTACTGTTCGTCGCGGCCGCCTGTGCCGAAGGGCGCACGGTGTTGCGTGGGGCTGAGGAGCTGCGGGTCAAGGAGTCCGATCGTATCCAGGTCATGGCCGACGGCTTGCTCACGCTGGGCGTCAAATGCGAACCGACGCCGGATGGCATTATCATCGATGGTGGCCAGATTGGCGGCGGTGAAGTCCATGGTCATGGCGATCACCGAATTGCCATGGCGTTCAGTGTGGCCTCGCTGCGTGCCAACGCGCCAATTCGCATCCATGATTGCGCCAACGTCTCCACTTCTTTCCCTAACTTCCTCGCGCTTTGCGCCGAGGTTGGTATTCGTGTCGCGCAAGAGGCCCAGTCGTGATGAGCAAGGCCCCTGTAATTACCATCGATGGGCCTAGCGGTTCGGGCAAGGGCACCATCGCTGGCAAGCTGGCCGAGCATTTGGGCTGGTGCCTGCTGGATTCTGGTGCCTTGTATCGATTGTTGGCGTTCGCTGCGCGTAATCATGGGGTCGACCTGACCAATGAAGAGTCGTTGAAGCTGTTGGCGGCTCACCTGGACGTTCAGTTTCTTGGTGCGACCGAAAGCCATCCGCAACGGATCATCCTGGAAGGCGACGATGTGACCGACGACCTGCGTAATGAGCAGGTCGGTGCCTGGGCTTCTCAGGTTGCGGCTCTACCAGCGGTACGCGAGGCGCTGTTGCAGCGGCAGCGGGCTTTTCGCGAGCTGCCGGGGCTGGTGGCCGATGGACGTGACATGGGAACGGTGGTGTTTCCCGATGCGCCATTGAAGATTTTCCTGACGGCCAGTGCCGAGGAGCGTGCACGCCGCCGCTACTTGCAGTTGAAGGGAAAAGTCGATGGTGTTAGTCTGTCGAGTCTGCTAGATGAGATTCGTGAGCGCGATGAGCGCGACACCCAGCGAGCCGTGGCCCCGCTTAAACCAGCGGTGGACGCTATTCAGCTGGACTCCACGGAGTTATCCATCGATCAGGTGTTGCAACGCATCTTGAGCGAAATCGCTATTCGCGATATCGCCGGGTGAACAAGGAAGGTCGCGGGGGACCAGTCATAGTCCTGCGATCTTTCTTTTATATGAACGTAACCCACATTGTCTGGAATGTGGCAGATGGGCGGATTCTTCGCCCTCATCAACAGGAATTAAAATGAGCGAAAGCTTTGCGGAACTCTTTGAAGAAAGCCTAAAAACCCTGAACCTTCAGGCAGGCTCCATCATCACCGGTGTTATCGTCGACATCGACTACCAAGCGCGTTGGGTAACCGTACACGCTGGTCTGAAGTCTGAAGCGCTGATCCCGCTTGAGCAGTTCTACAACGATGCTGGCGACCTGTCCATCAATGTTGGTGATGAAGTTCACGTTGCTCTGGATTCGGTTGAAGACGGCTTTGGTGAAACCAAGCTCTCCCGTGAAAAAGCCAAGCGCGCTGAATGCTGGATCGTTCTGGAAGCAGCCTTCGCAGCCGAAGAAGTGGTCAAGGGCGTTATCAACGGTAAGGTTAAGGGCGGCTTCACTGTCGACGTTAACGGCATCCGTGCGTTCCTGCCAGGTTCTCTGGTTGATGTCCGTCCAGTGCGCGATACCACGCACCTGGAAGGCAAAGAGCTCGAGTTTAAAGTCATCAAACTTGACCAGAAGCGCAACAACGTTGTCGTTTCCCGTCGTAGCGTCCTCGAAGCCGAGAACTCCGCTGAGCGTGAAGCTCTGCTGGAATCCCTGCAGGAAGGCCAGCAAGTCAAAGGTATCGTCAAGAACCTCACCGACTACGGTGCATTCGTTGATCTGGGCGGCGTCGACGGCCTGCTGCACATCACCGACATGGCTTGGAAGCGCATCAAGCACCCATCCGAAATCGTCAACGTTGGCGACGAGATCGATGTCAAGGTTCTGAAGTACGATCGCGAGCGCAATCGTGTTTCCCTGGGCCTGAAGCAACTGGGCGAAGATCCGTGGGTTGCCATCAAGGCTCGTTACCCAGAAAGCACCCGCGTTACCGCTCGTGTAACCAACCTGACCGACTACGGCTGCTTCGCTGAGCTGGAAGAGGGCGTTGAAGGCCTGGTACACGTTTCGGAAATGGACTGGACCAACAAGAACATCCACCCTTCGAAAGTCGTACAAGTCGGCGACGAAGTGGAAGTTATGGTTCTGGACATCGACGAAGAGCGTCGTCGTATCTCCCTCGGCATCAAGCAGTGCAAGTCCAACCCATGGGAAGACTTCTCTGGCCAGTTCAACAAGGGCGACAAGATCTCCGGCACCATCAAGTCGATCACCGATTTCGGTATCTTCATTGGTCTGGACGGCGGCATCGACGGTCTGGTTCACCTGTCCGACATCTCCTGGAACGAAGTGGGCGAAGAAGCCGTACGTCGCTTCAAGAAGGGCGACGAGCTGGACACCGTCATCCTGTCTGTTGACCCAGAGCGCGAGCGCATTTCCCTGGGTATCAAGCAGCTGGAAAGCGATCCGTTCTCCGAGTACGTACAAGAGAACGATAAAGGCGCAATCGTTAAGGGTGTTGTGAAAGAAGTTGACGCCAAAGGCGCCATCATCACCCTGGCCAACGATATCGAAGCTACTCTGAAAGCCTCTGAAATCAGCCGTGACCGCATTGAAGATGCGCGTAACGTCCTGAAGGAAGGCGAAGAAGTTGAAGCCAAGATCATCAGCGTTGACCGTAAGAGCCGTGTAATCCAGCTCTCGATCAAGTCGAAAGACGTTGAAGACGAGAAAGAAGCTATCCAAAGCCTGCGCGACAAGCCAGCTACTTCGGATATCGCTGCTGGTCCTACCACTCTGGGTGACCTGCTGCGTGCACAAATGGAAAAGCAGAACTAAGTTCTACTTGACCATAAAAAGGGCGACTTCGGTCGCCCTTTTTTGTGCTTTTTTTTCGTCCTGAATGGGCCTGCCCTGAATCCCTTGCTACAGAGGACTACAGGCTTGGTAACGGCGCAAGCAGTAGTGTGCCGGGGTTCAGGGCTAGATGGTTTTTTTGGAGGGGTGCGCGGCTCAATGCTGTGATGGTTGTTGTATCTCTTTCAGGTTGCGACATTTCTCCAGTGTTGGCTCGTAGAAAGACTGGTTCTGGACTGACTACAGCTCCACAGGTAAGTCCTCTTTATCGAAGATAAGTCAATCCTGGGCTGTTCAAATTAATCTGGCCATGCTAAAACCTTCGGTGTGCTTTTCCTAGCTGCTTGAAAAAGAAGGGAAAAATATGACGAAGTCGGAGTTGATCGAGCGAATTGTCACCCATCAAGGGCTTCTCTCATCCAAAGACGTTGAGTTGGCCATCAAAACTATGCTTGAGCAAATGTCCCAGTGCCTGGCCACTGGTGATCGAATTGAAATTCGTGGCTTTGGCAGTTTCTCATTACACTACCGCGCTCCTCGTGTAGGCCGTAACCCCAAGACTGGGCAATCTGTCAGTCTTGATGGAAAATTTGTTCCTCACTTTAAACCGGGAAAAGAACTGCGTGATCGGGTCAATGAGGATGAAGAGTAGGCAGCGCTTCAGTTTGAAGGGGCGCTATGCGTAGCTTGCCTTCGTTGCATCTTTTTTAAGTAATTATTTTTTGAACCAATGACTTCATATTTCACCTGGATGTGCATTGCCTTGTGCTCTGTTGCAGAATAGCAGGCGCAACTTCCAGTTCCTTTTCAGCTTGAGGCGGCCTCATGGTTGCAATGTAAAGCGCTCAGAACACTCATCCAGTGACGAAAGCGTTTAAAGGCCCAGAATAACGCTCAGATAGTGATGGCGTTTTCATTGGTTTTATATGAGGAAATATCGACCGGCACTGGTAGTGCTATATGGTAGGGGAGGTTTGGCAAAGCATTGATAGGGTTTAAATCTCATGGTCTTTGTTTTTTAGTTCAAGCCTGTTCATTTAGTGCGTTGTCTGATGAGGGCGCAGGCCTAAAGTGGAAGGATTACTAGCGTTTTGAAAATATTAGAAAATTTAGCTGTCGTATAAATAGCTTTAGGGGCATGGATAGATAATTAAAGTAATGAGTAAGCTTATCTTATATTTTCAATACGAGTTCACAACAAAAATGCCCTGCGCGGTGCGTTGGGCATTTTTCGGAAACGGAATCTGCTCTTACTAAGCTTTATTCAGTGTAACCGTTAGGGTTTAAAGACTGCCAGCGCCAAGTGTCAATCATCATGTCGTTCAGAGTGCGTTCAGCTTTCCAGCCAAGTTCTTTTTCGGCTTTATCCGGGGCAGCCCAACATTCTGCAATATCTCCTGGGCGACGTGGTGCCATGCGATAAGTAATAACTCGATTGCTCGCCTGTTCGAAAGCTCGAATCATTTCAAGAACACTATACCCTCTACCTGTTCCCAAGTTCCATACATTGAGTCCTTGTTTGTCGTTGATGGCTTGCAAGGCTTTTAAGTGTCCCTCGGCTAAATCAACCACATGGATATAGTCACGGACACCTGTGCCATCCTTTGTGGGGTAATCTGATCCAAAAACTGTAAGTTCCTTGAGCTTTCCTATTGCAACTTGGCTGATGTAAGGCAGCAAATTATTTGGTATTCCATTGGGGTCTTCACCTATTAGTCCCGTCGGATGTGCGCCTACGGGGTTGAAGTAGCGCAACAACGCAATGCTCCATCGCGGATCCGAAGAGGCTAAGTCCATGAGAACCTGTTCGGTCATTAGTTTCGAGCGCCCGTAAGGGTTGGTTGGTGCGCCTGTCGCGAAACTCTCACTAATAGGCATTTGCTCGGGCTCCCCGTACACGGTAGCCGATGAGCTGAATACTAGTTTGAAAACTCCAGCTGAAGCCATGGCCTGGCAAAGCCCGACGCTTCCTACAATATTGTTCTCATAATATTTTAGTGGCTCGCGTGTGCTCTCGCCTACAGCCTTAAGTCCTGCAAAGTGCAGTACGCTGGAAACCTGGTGCTGTGTAAATAATTTGTCCAATAG
This sequence comes from Pseudomonas sessilinigenes, assembly GCF_003850565.1. Lineage (NCBI taxonomy): Bacteria > Pseudomonadati > Pseudomonadota > Gammaproteobacteria > Pseudomonadales > Pseudomonadaceae > Pseudomonas > Pseudomonas sessilinigenes. The sequence continues at coordinate 6,763,909 of NZ_CP027706.1, read as the reverse complement.
CTCTCTGTCGCGAACATCCCCTTGTATAAAAACTGGTTTTCGTCCAGTTATCTGATAGGCGCGATCTAGTGAGCTGGCTGAGCTATTGCATAGATTATCCAATACAATAACGTTATGGCCCGATTGTAGCAAAGTAACGACTACATGAGAACCAATGTAGCCTGCACCACCAGTAACTAAAATAGAATCAAGCATAAAGTACCGAATGTATGTGGTGTTTGAGTTTTTTCGTCATGCCAGTCTTCATATGATTATCCTTCATTTTCATTCAAATGAGATCTGGTATGAACGAGTGAGTATGTGATCCATAACCCCCACCTGCCCAACAGTGGGTAAAGAGTTTACTGTGCCATCTCTAGGCGAGCGGTTCCACGGTAGCGGTGTTTCGTAATCTGCTGCCGACGAGGCATTTGGTGGCCGATCAAGTACGTGGCGCTGCCACGTATAGGGCTCTTGGCTGCTGACCTTGGCGGTTTCAGCCAGGCTGTAGATCTTCGCACTGGCGCTGACGCCGTTGACGGTATAGCTGAACAGCCATACCTTCTTGCGTTGTACATGGGGCATGCACGTCAGTCGCTCGTCCGGCGGCAATTCCAAGACGCTATGACCGGCGTAATCGACGGTCATGAAGTAGCCATGATAACTTTTCAGCAGGCGCGGTGGCTCCTCATCCTGCGCACGGCTTGTATACTCAAGCCGCACGACTTTTCGATCGGCCAGTCCACTGGCTTTCAACCACACCCAGGACTGACTGCTCGGGCCTCTATTCGGTTCTTTCAATACTTGGACTCGGGTTTCATCGCAGTGAACACCGGACTTTCCAGCAGTTGTCATACATCAAATTAAGCAGCGGCTGGAAGTGTTCGCTGTACTGAATAGCCCAGCGGGCCAGTGTTTGCCGAGGGGGCTCGATACCGTGCCGGCTCGGCGCACTTTCGAAGCGGTGTAGCGGCAGACCATCGACGTATTTGGTTGGTAACAGCGTGTCCAATGCGCTCGGGCTGCCCATTCTCTTTTCCATTAGTTGCGCAGGTTTGCCAGTAGTTGCCAGCATCGCTTCGTAGTCCTGGCAACCGTAGATCTTGCGGACATGTTTAGTGACCTGGATCTGCATAGGTCCTATGTCCAGTTGCTGGCTGATCTCTTTGCCGATGGCATGTTTGCGACAATCGCAAGTACAGGTCAGTTCCTGTTCGTGCAGTTTATGGAAGACTTCGATGCGTGACGGATTGGCAGACAAGGGCTTGCGCTTACCATAGCGTGGTGTCGGTGCAACGACTTTCTCATCAGCGTCACGGCCTGAGGGCATGGGTTCGCCTTCAGGCTCATTGAACAAAGTCTGTTGCGGTATATTGGATTCAACGGTTTGCTTGGGCTTGCGCCCAAACAGGCGGTCACGCAATAGCTTGATCTGTTCTTTCAGGTCGAAGATGTGGGGCTGATAAACCTTGGCTGTTTCCTCCTGGCGATCGAGCGCCTCTAGCAGCAGTTGCTTGAGTGAAACGGGATCATCAGGAAGGTCGTGGGGTAGAGAAGTCATGGCCTGGATTATACCGAGTCACGCTACCTAGCGCGGCGTCAAAACTGGATGAGGGCGGTTATGTCAGAAGTCAAAACCGTCGAGCAGCCAGTTCAGTTCTTGGACGCTGAGGGTAATCGCCTCGTCCGCGGCGTTGGGCGATTATTAAACTGTTCGGATTCCAGATGCTTAGGCCAAAGGCAGAAGCCGTTGAGCTTCCAGTACAAAATCTTGACCTGATTGTGAGGTCTATTGAGGAAGACGAAAAGCACGGGGCGAACACCGCCATCTTGATGTCCAAGCGAGGTCGTTGATGGATTTTTTGAAAGTTCGCAGGCATAGACTTTTCGATTTTGGCGTCGAATCCCAGCATTGTTGGAGTGGCTCCAGAAAGAGATCGGGGAGACAGTATCGGGAATCAGCTTAGCGCTTTGAATGTGGGATTCTTGGAGTGCATACCTTGTACGGAGAGTCCTTAGGTAATCCAGCAAATACTCTTCAAATTCTTTGCAGATTGTGATTCGCCTATAGTTCGTGAAATCGACAGGTAGGTTTTCGTAAGGTGGCAAAATAATGGCGCGAATTTCGACAGTGGTATGCCGGCAACCCTTTGCGAAGGTAGGCTTTGATTTGGTCCAGTCTGATAGCCGAGTTCTAGGACTGGTATTAAGACAGGTGTGATCGGCTTGACTTTATGGAAGGGGTTTTGAATTTATCCACTGGGCAAAGGCATCAAGACTCGGTGGTTCGAGGGCGTTTCCCTTGACATGGCGAGCCTCGTGCTATCATGGATCGATGCTGTCAGGCATAATGGCCAAGCTTTTTTCTGGCACCCTACTGGTGGTGGCGTTAAGCATGGGTGTAAGTTGAACCTACGCTGAGGAGTGTACGGAGGGCTGCACATGGGTTTAAGTTGGGTACAAGTCAAGAAGCGGGGGGGGATGAATAGTGATTTGGTAAGTTTTTTTGAACTTATAGTTATACTTACGTTGGTGGGGGCACAGGTTTTTGACGTCTATGCTGTCATGGTGCGAGCCAAGGTTAATGTGGATGGCACTACTCAAGTTTTGGCAGTGGCAAATTGGATTCAATATTTAGCAAGAATCATGAATATGGTTTCAGTCTTTAGTATTTCCCTTTTGTTGGAAAGTAAGATTAGTACCATTGGTGTGCCCGCGATGTTTGGCTACTCCATGTGTTTGGGGTTAGTCATGATCTTGCTGGTGTGTAAATTTAGTTTTACCAGTCCAATACTTAGAGTTCTTCAATGCTTAGGTTTCACACAAGTTTTTGGAGAGCCAGGTAAAAAACCTTATTGGTGGCGAGTTGAGCTGGATTTTTTTTCTAGGCTTACTTGGTTTTCTGTGTTGGTAAGCTTATTTATTAATTTGGCAATTATTATGCCGTTTATGTTGAGTGTGAGGTATCCTGAGGTTCGGATGACGCTAGCGTATACTGGGCAGTTAATGAATTTTTGTGCTTCAATTATTATGTTTACATATGTTGATCGCGTTTTTTTTAAAGCGCTTGACTCTGGTAATGAGTTTTTGTGTGCAAGTAAGATTATTGCCGGGAAAGTAGTTGCACAGATATTGTTGGTTGTTGGGGTTTTATTGTTTTATTTCATAATGGGCAGTAGTCAGTGAATTTGGAAGATAGGGTAAGTGCTAGGCCAGAGGTGCGACCCTCGTCACCTAGATTCTTAACTGAAAATTGGTACGTCTACCTGAATGTGTTGTTCGTAGTAGGCCTTCTCATTGCCTACTATATTATGGGGGGGTGGGCGTTTCCAGATTACTCGAATTATGTAACTATTGTAAATAATGGTGGCTATTTATTCAGTAAAGATGAATATATGGCGGAGTGGATTTCTCGCCTGTTTTTGGGACATGGTCTACAGGTCTTTGATAGCGCTGATCGTGTTGTCGATGCTTTTGCTTTGTTTGTACAGATTTTTTATGTGGCATTTTGCTTTTACTTTGGCGCAAATAAGACGATGTTGTCTCGGCGTGGTTGGTTTTTCTTTACTGCGGCGCTGGGACCTTTATTGATTACTACGGCCCTTCGGGCATCCCCCGCTTATATATTGGTCGCTTATATCGCTGCTTCTGGTATGCGTTTCAATTTGAAATTTTTATTTTTGGCGCTTCTTGCGGTTTCTTTTCATGATTCGGCTCTTATCTTGGTTGTATTGTATTCTTTCAGTTGTCTGATCTCTCGGGTGTTCAAGGCTTTTAGCCCTATAGTTTATAAAATCACGTTGTGGTTTTCTTTTTGTTTGATTGTTTTTTCTCAGTTTATTACGCTTGCTTTGTTTTCTGTGGTCTCCAAATTAAACATAGGAATTCGCTCGGTTTATTTTTTGGAGTTGCCGCAGACATCAATTGTGAAAAAAGCATTTTTAATTTTTATTTGGGTTATCGCTTACACAACGATCCAGAATTCCAACGTACAGAGTCGCTCAAAAATATTCATTTGTGGCTCAGTAATGCTGACGGCCCTTTCGTTTTCGCTAAGTGAGGTAGTTGGCATCCGATTCGCATTGTATGTCTTGGGGGCGTGTCTGCTTGCCAAGGGTGCTTTTCTATTTAGTGGTGAGCATCGAAGCCGGTTTAGGCAGGTGGATGTGATGCTCGCAATTGCTTACTTTGCTCTGGTTTTTATGGACATTCTTCGAAATACGGGAGAAGCATGATGGCTAAAATTGCAGTGCTATTGGCGGCATACAATGGTGAATCATTCATTGTTTCTCAAGTCAATTCAATTTTGTTTCAGTTGGGAGTGGATGTTGATATTTATATTCGCGACGATGGCTCAACTGATTCGACAGTAAGTACTATTGAGCGTTTTTCGGAGTTGTCTAATGTATTTATACTTAAAGATTCCGAAAGCACTCGATCGGCAGCTGGCAATTTTTTTAGGATTCTTTCCCAGGTAGAACTTGGTTTTTATGACTATATTGCTTTTTCGGATCAAGATGATATTTGGGATCCTGAAAAGATGAGTCGAGCCGTCAGCAAAATGTCAGAAGGCGGTTTTGAAGGTTATAGTTCCGATTTAGTAGCCTATTCTAATTCCAAAGGGCAGGCGAGTTATCTGAAAAAGTCCTATCCCTCTAAAGAGTTTGACTATCTTTTTCAGGGGGCCTCGGCGGGTTGTACCTATGTAATGACCTCGAAGCTCGCCACAACTGTTGCACAGTCTATCGCTCATCTTCATAGCAGTGATTTCATAGGTCGCTCTCATGATTGGTTGGTATATGCTATCGCTCGAGCGCATAATATGCAGTGGTGTTACGATTATTATGCCCCAATCTTTTATAGACAACATTCTAGTAATGTATATGGTGCCATGACGACGCTGCAGGGTTTGTTGGCGAAAGTTAAACTTGTTCGTGATGGTTGGTACAGGTCTAACGTGTTGTGGATTGCTGAGTATTGTGGGGCGGGGGAGAAAGAAGCAAAAATTCTCGCATTGGTTAAGAACTATAGTTTTTTTGATCGATTGAAGTTGATGGCCCATTCTGGTTCGTTCAGGAGAAAAAAGTCTGAATGTCGTGTGCTGGGTGTGTTCTTCCTTTTGGGGTTGTTTTGATATTATGAAGCGACTGATTGATGTAGTATTTTCCGCGCTGGGTTTGCTTTTATTGTCTCCTTTAATGGTGATCACCTATCTACTGGTTCGATACTATCTGGGCGGACCCGTGCTATTCAGGCAGGTGAGGCCTGGTTTTCAAGGCAAGCCTTTCGAAATGCTGAAATTCAGGACGATGCTGGACGGAGTCGACGCCAACGGCGTCCAGCTGCCAGACTCGGAGCGCTTGACCAAATTTGGTCGTTTTTTGAGGTCCAGCAGCTTGGATGAACTGCCAGGCTTGATCAATGTCCTAAAAGGAGACATGAGCATTGTCGGGCCTCGACCCTTGCTGATGTCGTATCTGCCGCTATACAGTACGGAGCAGAATCGTAGGCATTTGGTTCGACCTGGAGTGACCGGGCTAGCTCAGGTCAGCGGTCGAAACTCGCTGTCCTGGGAGGAAAAATTCAGGTTGGATGTCTGGTATGTGGACAACCAGTCGTTAGTGTTGGACTTGAAGATTATTTTTTTGACTTTCAAAAAAGTGTTCTTGCGAGAGGGCATAAATCAAGAAGGTCAAGCAACTATGGAAGCCTTCAAGGGTTCCACCGATAATGCAATTGATAACGGGAAAAAGAAATGAGCGTCGATATTCTGAATTTGATCGCAGAAGCTAAAGAGGCTGACGAAGGAAGCGTTAAGGCGGGTGATCAGTTGGACTGGGACTCTATCGCTGTTGTAACTTTCATCGCCTTGCTATCAGAGCGTGATGTCTCTGTTTCTGCCGATCGCTTGAATAAGTGCGAAACGGTAGATGAAGTGGTCGCGCTCGTATCAGCTTGAGTTTTAACGGAAAATTAGCGTGTTGTATTGTGTCCATGCTGCTCAAGAATTTTAGGATTTTTGGGTGGCTTGGATTTTTTAATTTATGATATTTAAAGTTTCTATCGGTGCGTTGGTCATTAGTAAGAGTGCCATGCAGGAACTTAACGAGGGGAAGTATGCATAATAAATTGGACTCAACAAAAATACAGAGGGATTTAGTTGAGTCGTATTGGCACCCCTTGTGCTTTAGTTCGGACTTGCCAAATGACCGGGATTTTATACGTTTTGATGTTTTAGATTTTGAAGTCGTGATATTCAACGATAAAGGCAACTTGATCGCGTTTGATAACCGCTGTCCGCATCGAGGTAGCCGCTTTTTCGTGGAAGATAGTGGCAACCGAGGGATCGTTTGCAAGTATCACGGATGGAGTTTTTCGGCAGGACGTTTGAGAATACCTAATGTAGCCTCTTTCGTAGGTTGTGATATTGAACATGCTTCATTGAATCAGTTTCAACTGACTACCTGTGGTGAGCTTGTGTTTTTTGGTGTGAAGCCTATCACCTCTCTATGTGAGCAGATTGGAGCGGAAACATTTAAGGTTGTAGAGCGCTTAAGTAAGGATGTTCAAGGTTGTTCTGACTTTAATCGCTATGAGTTTGAATGTAACTGGAGCATTGCACTGGAGAACGCACTAGAGCCGTATCACATTCCTCTTATTCACCGTGACACGCTTGCAACATTAAAGCTGGGTGTTGGCGAGAATTTTTTTGAAGGCGAAAACTCCATTTGGTATTCGCCTGTCGAGGATGAAAAGGTGCGCCGTCGGCTTTCAGGCCTTGGAAAGTTTTTTCAGGTGACAGACCCCTATCAAGGCTACATGAGTATATTTCTTTTTCCATTTGCGATGATCTCATCGACTTATGGTTATTCATATTCAATGCAGAATTTTTTTCCTTCGCCTAGGGCTGACCGCACCTTCTTCACTAGCAGACTTTATCCCGCTCGTACATCAGAAGCACGTTACAGTGAAGTTTCAACGCTTTTCTCCAAGTCATCGGCTGAGCTGAATAGAAAGGTATTTGATGAGGATCACCAGATTTGCAAGAGAATACCTAGCGATTCGTGGTCAGTCATAGCGCCTAAATATTTGAGTTCGTTAGAGCAGAAGATTGTGCATTTTCGTCAGTCTTGTTCAAAGTGGATCAAGTAGCCTTTTTCATATTATTTCTTTAGAAAAATTAGACTCCAGGGCTGCCAGAGAGGATGGGTAAGATGTCAGAGCTAGAATTTAAGGACGTGCGAGTCATCAGAAACGTTCGTGTTGAAGGCATTGCCTGTTCGGTGCCGCAGAATGTATCGGAAGTGTCTGACCTCGCAACAAAATTCGGGGAGGAGACTATCCAGAAGATTATGACGAGTACTGGTGTTGTGCGCCGTCATGTTGTAGATCAGGAGTGCTCATCGGATCTTTGTGTTGCAGCTGCTGAACGTCTGATTGCGGATCTTGATATCGATCGCACATCTATTGATACCCTGATCTTTGTCTCTCAAACTCATGATCATACTCTTCCAGCAACAGCTTGTATTTTGCAGGATCGGTTGCAGCTTTCAACAAAAGTCGCAGCGTTTGATGTTGCTTTGGGCTGCTCTGGGTATGTGTATGGACTCTGGCTCGCATCCTCGTTGATCTCGGGGGGGGGCAGCCGCCGAGTGTTATTATTAGTGGGCGATACTATCAGCAAAATTGTTTCGGAGGATGATCGCTCGGTAGCTGCGCTATTTGGCGATGCTGGTTCTGCGACACTGCTTAAATATGATGAGGATGCGCAACCGATATCCTTTGTGCTGGGAACTGATGGAAAAGGTGCGAGCAATCTTATTGTCCCGGCAGGAGGCTTTCGTGATCGCACTGGGAAGACAAGTGAGGTCAATGAACCTGAGGTTCGGGGGCCGTTCGATCTGTACATGAATGGTGCGGAGATCTTTGCTTTCACGTTGGCACGAGTAGCACCGTTGGTGAAGGCGCTTCATGAGAGTCGTGCCGATAACGGTGCGGCCGTCGATCATTATGTTTTTCACCAAGCGAACAAATTCATGCTTGAGCATTTGGTTAAGCGTATGAAGCTACCCCGTGAAAAAGTGCTGCTTGATGTGGAAAATGTTGGGAATACTAGCTGTACCTCGATCCCGCTCGCGGTATCTCTGGCGGAGCTGCAGAAAGACAATAGAGTGACAGGTTTGATGATGCTTGCTGGCTTCGGTGTTGGTTACTCTTGGGCAGGCTGTATTATTGATTTTGATAAAGTATGGGTCAGCCCGATGACGATTACCGGTAATTCGAAGGAGCGAGTATGACTTACCCGAATCCATTCTCTCTTGAAGGGAAGCACATTCTTGTAACCGGTGCGTCTTCCGGTATTGGTCGTGAAGTTGCAGTTTGGTTAAGTTCGCAAGGCGCGCGTATTACTCTGGTGGCCAGAGATCAGCAGCGTTTGGAAGAAACACAGCGGCGTCTAATAGGTGAAAATCATTCTATTGCAGCGGTGGATTTTCTGACTACGGTGGATGTCTCCGCTTGGATGAAAAGCTTGGCAAAGCAGTCTGCTCCCTTTGATGGTCTTGTTCATGCTGCAGGTATTCAAGCGCCGATGCCCATCCGGGCTACCAGTTTGTCACACTGGGAAAAAGTCATGGCGACGAATGTCACGTCATCTTTTTCCTTGATCAAGGCCTTTCGTCAGAAAGGTGTCTGCCAGAGCTCTTCAAGTATTGTGCTGATTTCGTCAGTGATGGCTAAGGCGGGCGAGCCTGCACTCTTGGGTTACTGTGCGAGTAAGGGGGCCGTAGAGTCCATGGTCAGAGCAGCTTCTATCGAATTAGCACGTGAAGGTATCCGGGTTAATTGTGTTGCGCCTGGCGTCGTCAGGACGGAAATGGCAGATTCGCTCAAGGATTTGGTTGGTGCGGATTCGATGGAACTCATTGAGCGTAAACACCCGTTGGGTTTTGGTACACCGCTTGATGTAGCGTACGCGGTGAATTATTTGCTTTCGCCTGCGGCTCGTTGGGTAACCGGTACCTCGTTGGTGGTTGATGGTGGGTATCTGGCATGAGCATTCAGAAGTTTGTAATCGTAGGTGCAGGTGGTTTTGGCCGAGAGGTTCACGTTTGGCTCAGAGACTGGATTTCTCAAAGCGCACAACCTGATGAATATGAAATCATTGGGTTTCTTGATGACTCCTCGGCAGCACTAGAACGTTTTGAGGCAATGCCCCCGATTTTGTCATCGATTGATGGTTTCGAGCCTCAAGATGACATTCTTTTAGTGTGTGCTATCGCCAATCCGAAGATTAAAAAAACTGTGTCGGAGAAACTGCTAGCCAAGGGCGCCCGTTTTTTTTCATTGGTTCACCCAAGCGCGATAGTCGGGACTCGTGTAATGCTGGGTGAAGGGGTTGTGATTTGCCCCCACACTGTACTCTCGACGGACTTGATTATTGGTAATTTCGTGACAGTGAACTCTGCAACCACCGTTGGGCATGATACCTCTGTCGGTAGCTACAGCACGATCAGCGGACACTGTGATATCACGGGAGGTGTCCAGTTGTCCGAGGGAGTTTTCATGGGGTCGCATGCGGTCGTAGTTCCCAAAGTGGTAGTTGGCGAATATGCAGTTATTGGCGCATCATCCGTTGTTATTCGTAAGGTTGCGCCAGGAGTAACAGTCTTCGGTGTTCCTGCTAAACGGATTTCTGGGTAATAGATATGAAATTTGCAAAAATCACTGCAATTGAATATGAATTGCCTAGCCAATCATTGAGTAATGAAGCCTTGGCTCAGCAATTCCCTGAGTGGGATGTCGCGAAGATATTCGGTAAAACGGGTATCAAGGATCGTCGGATTGTTGCAGAGAATGAATGCGCCTCGGATCTTGCTTTCAAAGCCTGTGAAAAGATATTTGCATCTGGCGTCGTCGAACGTTCTGAGATCGACTGCCTGATATTATGTACGCAAAGTCCGGATTATGTTCTGCCCGCGACGGCATGTATTCTTCAGCATCGTTTGGGAATTTCCACTGCATGTGCGGCATTTGATTATAATCAAGGCTGTTCGGGTTTTATTTATGGTATGGGCCTTGCAAAAGGTCTGATAGAGACAGGCCAAGTCAAGAATGTTTTGCTTGTCACTGCGGAAACTTACAGCAAGTATATCAACGAAGGTGATAAAAGCGTTCGCACCCTATTCGGTGATGCTGCTGCTGCCACGCTAATTCAAGCTGCTAGTGAGCAGGTAGCTCTAGATCGATTCCGTTATGGCACGGACGGTTCTGGTGCGGAGAGTCTTATAGTACCTATAGGTGGCTCAAGATTTCCAGCCTCGCTCAATCCAGAACCAGAAGTTCGTAAGGATGGGAGCGGTAACGTCAGAACAGACGCTAACCTTTATATGGATGGTGCGGCAGTTCTCGAGTTTACCCTGAAGCGAGTTCCACAGTTATTCGATTCTCTATTTGACGAGAATTTTACGCTACAGGATGTTGATCATTTTGTCTTCCATCAAGCCAATAAATTTATGCTTGATACGTTGAATAGAAGACTCAAGCTCCCTGAGGAAAAGTTTGTTAGGGAGTTTGAGCATTGTGGAAACACAGTGTCTTCTACTGTACCTATTGCGTTAAAAGAGTCCTTGCTTAAAGGTAGTCTGAAAGAAGGTGATATGGTTGTCTGCGTTGGTTTTGGTGTAGGTCTTTCTTGGGCTGCATGCACTGTCCAATTTTGATCTTTATATTCTAATTATTTTAGAAATTACATTTAAGGATATTTCTCGTGCTGAATTCTCCATTCGCTCCTTGGCCGTCATTTACAAATGAAGAGGCTGACGCTGTCCGATCCGTGATTCTTTCGAATAAGGTTAACTATTGGACGGGAACAGAATGTCGAGAGTTTGAGAAAGAGTTTGCTGCGTTTGCTAATACCGAGTATGCCATTGCGTTGGCTAACGGTACGGTGGCGTTGGACCTTGCGCTAAAAGCTCTGAAGATCGGTGCCGGCGATGAGGTTATTGTAACCTCTCGTACGTTCCTCGCATCCGTTTCGAGCATCGTAAATGCAGGGGCTATACCGGTTTTTGCTGATGTTGATTGTGACTCGCAAAACATTACCGCGGACACCATTCGCCAAGTCTTGAGCCCTCGTACGAAAGCAATTATATGCGTTCATCTAGCAGGTTGGCCTTGTGATATGGACCCTATCATGTCTCTGGCGGAAAGCCATGATTTGAAGGTCATTGAAGATTGCGCTCAAGCTCATGGTGCACTTTACAAGGGACGTCCAGTAGGCTCCATTGGACATGTAGGTGCTTGGTCGTTCTGCCAGGACAAGATCATGACCACCGGAGGGGAGGGTGGTATGGTGACCACGAATGATCGCAGTCTCTGGGCCGACATGTGGGCTTACAAGGATCATGGAAAGAGCTGGGAGGCCGTTTATCAGCGCGAGCATGCTCCAGGTTTCCGGTGGTTGCATGAGAGCTTTGGTACCAACTGGCGGATGCTGGAGGTTCAAGCCGTTATCGGGCGTATACAGCTTCGCAAGATGATCGAATGGCAGTCTGTCCGCGAAGCCAATGCGCGGCGTATTTGGGATTGTGCCAGGTCGTTACCCGCTTTACGTGTTCCGGCTTTGCCACCAGAGGACCGCCATGCGGCGTATAAGTGCTATGTTTTTGTCCGTCCAGAGCTTCTGAAGGCGCAATGGTCCCGCGATCGGATTCTTGCAGAAATTTCTTCGCGAGGCGTTCCTGCTTTCTCAGGGTCTTGCTCTGAGGTTTATCTTGAAAAAGCATTTGATGACACCGGGTGGCGTCCGGATTCGCGTTTGGTAAATGCACAAATTCTCGGCGAAACTAGCTTGATGTTCTTGGTTCACCCCACATTGACTGAGGAACAGATCGATTTAACCTGCCGGGTGCTTGTCGAAGTGCTAAGCGAGGCTACTGCTTAGGTTTAAGTCTGTTGGTGCGCTCGAAATAACCTGCTGAATATGTACAAGTGATAATTGATAGGGTTTTGGGAGCGACGGAGATTGAAAGGATTTATGGGTAACGTTCGAATACATTTGTTAAACCTTTCGCGTCGCCAGAAACGCGTTCTACAGGTGGCTGTGGACATCTCCCTGGTCTGGGTCGCGTTGTGGATGGCCTTTGTCGTTCGCCTTGGCATTGATGAAATGATCAATCCAGTCAAAATGCATTTTTGGTTGTTCATTTGTGCCCCTATTGTTGCGATACCGCTGTTTATACGATTTGGTATGTACCGAGCGGTAACGAGATATTTTGGTAATGATGCTTTGATTACCATTATTAAAGCCGTCAGTCTCTCGTCATTGATTTTGGCATTCGTAGTGTATTGGTACAGTAACCACGAAAATGTCGTTCCGCGCTCCATCATTTTCAACTATTGGTGGTTGAGCTTGATCATGATTGGTGGCATGCGAGTTGCCATGCGGCAGTACTTTCTCGGTGACTGGTTTGCAACGATTAAACACGTCCCGTTCACCAATCGTGATGACGGACTTTCCAAAGTTGCCATTTACGGTGCGGGGGCTGCCGGTAATCAGTTGGTAGCCGCATTGAGAATGGGGCGAGTAATGCGACCTGTTGCTTTTATCGATGATGATAGCAGTATTGCGGATCGTATTATCTCGGGGTTACAGGTTTACAAACCGAAGCATATTCAGCAGATGATTGAAATGACCGGTGCGCAAGAGGTGCTGCTGGCTATTCCTTCGTCATCTCGAGGTCGCCGTCGCGAGATTCTTGGCCTGCTCGAGGGCTTTCCACTTCACGTTCGTAGTGTGCCAGGCTTTATGGATTTGGCTAGCGGTCGTGTAAAAGTCGATGATATTCAAGAGGTTGACATAGGCGATTTGCTCGGTCGAGATGCAGTTCCTGCACACCATGAGTTACTCGAGCGCTGTATCAAGGGCCGAAGTGTATTGGTTACCGGGGCCGGAGGCTCTATCGGGTCTGAACTGTGCCGGCAGATTCTAGAGTTACGCCCGACGGTACTCTTACTGTTCGAACATAGCGAGTTTAATCTTTATAGTATTTTGTCCGAGTTGGAGCAACGCGTTGGTAGGGAATCATTGCCGGTGCGCTTACTTCCCATTTTGGGCTCCGTTCGCGATCAGGATAAATTACTTGATGTCATGAAGATGTGGCATGTCAATACTGTTTATCATGCGGCAGCTTATAAGCATGTGCCGATGGTTGAACATAACATTGCTGAAGGTGTTCTGAACAACGTCATCGGCACGCTTAATACTGCCCAGGCGGCACTGCGGGCTGGTGTGCAGAACTTTGTATTGATTTCTACTGATAAAGCCGTGCGCCCAACCAATGTAATGGGCAGTACCAAACGACTGGCGGAGCTTACTCTGCAAGCACTCAGCCGAGAACTGGCTCCCATTCTATTTGATGATGAATCCAATGTTTCTTGTTTGAATAAAACGCGCTTTACAATGGTTCGTTTCGGTAATGTGCTCGGCTCGTCAGGTTCGGTTATTCCACTCTTCCATAAGCAGATCAAGTCTGGGGGGCCGTTAACTGTAACGCATCCCAAGATAACTCGTTACTTCATGACTATCCCAGAAGCTGCTCAACTGGTTATTCAAGCGGGTTCGATGGGGCTTGGAGGGGACGTCTTTGTCCTGGACATGGGGGAGCCGGTTAGAATTGTCGAGCTGGCAGAAAAAATGATCCATTTGTCTGGACTGAGTGTGCGCTCAGAGAAAAATCCTCATGGGGATATTGCTATAGAGTTTACCGGGCTGCGTCCCGGTGAAAAACTTTATGAGGAGTTATTGATCGGCGATAACGTTGCAGCAACTCTTCATCCTATGATTATGAGCGCTAATGAGGATTATATTTCATGGGATATCCTCAAGTTGAAGCTGGAGGATCTTCTGTCTGCGGTTGCTGATGATGATTATGATCGTGTGCGTCAATTATTACGTGACACGGTGAGCGGTTACTCTCCTGATGGAGAGATTGTTGATTGGATTCATCAACAACGTCGCCTTGAGCCTTGAGCTTGCTTTAACGTATGTGATCCATGTGCCACCTATCCAGCAGTGGTTTAAGAGTTTACCGTGGCATCTCTGGCGAGCAGTTCCACGGTAGCAGTGTTTTGTAATCTACTACTGTCGAGGTATTCGGTGGCCACTCAAGTACGTGGCGCAGCCACGTATAGGGCTCTTGGCCGCTGACCTTGGCGGTCTCAACCAGGTTGTAGATCTTCGTGTTGGCACTGGCGCGGTTGACGGTATCGCTGAACAGCCATGCCTTGTGTTCGATGAAAAACGGCTTGATCGCTCTTTCGGCCGCCTTGTTGTCGATGGGCAGGTAAACCGCATCGGTATAGCGCTCCACTCGGCTCCAGTTGCGCGCCAGATAATGCACAGCTTTACCTAGTGCACTGGTGTTTGATCCAGCCAGCTACTCAGTTGGGCCAGGATCGGCAGGCTCTTTTCCTGGCAGCCAATAAACCGCTGTTCATCGCTGACGTCCTTGAGTTCGCGCCTGATCTCGTACAGCTTGTTGATCATCGTCAGCGCGATATCGGCCTGTCCGGTTTCGCCCTTGGGCTGCACTTTTTGCGCGTCCGTGAACTGACGTTGTACATGGAGCATGTATGCCAGTCACTCAACGTCCAGCGGCAATTCCAAGACGTTATAACTAGCGTAATCGTCGGTCATGAAATAGCCACGGTAACTTTCAGCAGGCACGGTGGCTCCTCCTGCGCATGACTGGATGTGTAATCAAACCGCACGACTTTTCGATCCAGTAGGCCGCTGGCTAGCAGCCATTTCCAAGACTGACTGGTCGGGTCTCTATCTGGCTCTTTCGTATTTCGGGTGCTTAAACCAAAGGCAGAAGCCGTTGCGCTCCCAGTACAAAATCTTGACCCGGTTGTGGGGCTTGTTGAGGAAGATGAAGAGCACTGGTTTGAATACCACCACCTAGATATCCAAATGGTTGGACTGGCTCCAGAAAGAGAGCGGGAGGACAACATCGGGTCCCAGCTTAGCGAGTGCATTCAAATCTCTTGAGGTCGCCCCCAATGGTTGGGAGGACTTAAAGGGTCCTTAGTGCTCTCGCAGGTATACCCGCTGCGATTGAGTAGCGGGACGCCTTTCGTTACAACAGCATCGGCCCTTATCACAGAAGAGCCCTTACCTATTTTGATGCCTTTTAGAATCACTACGTTCTCTCCAATCCTTATATCATCTTCAATTATAACGAGTGCGAAGAATAGTGGTCGTTCATCAGGGCATTTTTAAAAATCTTCTTTTGTTATTTCACCATGGTCATGGACGGTGATATAGGTTTGGCTAGTAATTAAGGCGTTATTGTCTGTCGTTATGGAGTCGAGAGTAGCAGAGCTGTAGAGTGTTTTTTGTTATCGTAAACAATCAAGATGATCTGAAAGAATAAAGTGTCGAGTGCTTTGCCCCCATGCTAGGTTCTATAGCGTACTTCGTGTATGGCTTTACTCATTGTATTGGTTTTTAGCGTGCTGGCGAGGTGATACAAGGAATGAAAATCTTTAAAAGAGGCTAGGTTCTTCGGTTTTTATGCCTGTTTGTTTTTTAGGTTTTGGTGTTTTCTAGAGTGTCAATCTAAAGAGAGTGGAGCCTCCTGGGGGTGGCTTGTACTGATATATGTCGCTGGTGTTTTCATATCTCAAACTTGCAAGTTTAATATTTTGCAATGATGGTTTTTTGACTAACTCATGATATCGCCTAAATTTTAGGTGCAGCTTAGGAAGCTGCTTTCCAACAGATACCATGGAGTTTGTCTAATATGTATAAAACTGTATTTTCTTCCTTGATCGTCGCGTTCCTGGTCAGTATTTCTCTTTCCGCTGCTGCTGCACCTGGCAAGTCTGTTGACTCAATGTCGAGTGGTGAAGAGCTGACTCAAGCACAGCAATCCGCGAAGGTTAACCTTAACGCTGCTGACGTTGAGACCCTGAGCCGCGATCTATCTGGGATCGGTGCTGCGAAAGCCAAGGCGATCGTGGCCTACCGTGAAAGTAATGGCCCCTTCACGGCGGTGGATGAGTTATTGGAGGTAAAAGGCATAGGCAAGGCCTTGCTGGAGAAGAATCGCGACAGGCTGGTCATTCAGTAGCGTAGTGCCAGAATAGAAGGCCGATCATTGATCGGCCCTTCTACTCTCCGAAACCTGCGTTTTCAAACCGACACGCACTACTTCCAGGATGCGCGTCGCTAACGTCGGATTTTCCACACTTCTGGCCAGCACCAACGCGCCCACCAATGTCGACATCAACACTAAAGCCTCTCCAGCAACATTCTTGTTTCCCAAGGCGGTTTCGATCTGGCTCAACCGAGCTTCCAGCACCATATCCGTAGTCGGACTATGTTGTCCCCTTAATCCCAGCTCTGAAGACATGGTTGGCAATGGGCATCCTTGATCCGGTGATGTTCGGTGCCACTCCGACAAATAGCTGTCAATAAAGGCTTCCAGCGGTTGCTCCTGACTGAACAACAGCTCGCAATGCGCATCCAGTTCGGCGGCGGCGGCTTTGAGTGCTTTTTCCACCAGCTCATTCTTGGATTTGAAGTGCGCATAGAAGCCGCCATGCGTCAGGTTCAGCGCTTTCATCAATGGCTGTAAACCCGTTGCGCCAATGCCATCACGGCGGAACCTTTCCGAAGCTTCTTTGATAATGCGTTTATGGGTCTGGGACTTATGATCTGCTGAATAACGCATATGAGAAACCTCCACAACTAGGTCGCCATTTTAACCAAGGTTTGGCAGATCACACTCTACTTATAAGTCGTCTTTAGCTCCCGGTTACAGTTTTTTCACAACTTTCAGAGAACTCCGGGTTGCCAACAGTTGGCACGATAAGTGATTGCTGGTTATTCAACTATTGTTGAACAATCACGAGAGCTTCCCATGAGCAATGGTTTGTCCCTGGCGGATTACATCACGCTGGAGTTGCGTGCAGATATCATTGGTGGGCGCTTTCCACCCGGCATGCCGCTGCTCGAGAGTGAACTGGTCAGGACTTACAATGCTTCGCGTAACACCATTCGTGAGGCGTTGCATCGTCTAGGACAGGATGGCCTGGCGCTCTACATTCGTCATAAGGGCATGACCGTGCGGCGCTTGAACAGCGACGACGTGCGCGACCTGTTTCGAGTTCGCCGGACTCTTGAGCTGCAGGCGATTGCCAACGCCAGGCCGCTGCGCGAATACCAGTCCGATTATATGCTTGAGGCCCTCGAAGCCGCCGAGTTGGCCCGGGAGCGAGAGGATTGGCGCTCCGTCGGCACCCATGGCCTGCGTTTCCATCAGCATGTAGTGGGATTGCTGGATTCGCGCCTGCTGGATGAGTTCTTCACCAAAGTCGTCGCGCAATTGCGGCTGCTGTTCTTCAGCGCACCGGATGAAGCGCTGTTCCAGGCACCCTGGCTGGCGCGTGACCACCAAATTCATGAATGGCTGGCAGAGGGCGACAAACACTCTGCCGGCGAGGCCATGGAGTCGTATCTACACGACTCCGAGCGTTTGCTATTGAGCATGTTCAGCTAATCCATCCATCAGCAGGCAAGGAGCATACCGATGTACAAGGACTACCCGGCGGCTTATCAGGTCAGTAAAGGTTCGGCGCTACAGGTGGATACGGCTTTTTACGAGCGTATCCGCGATAACCAGGCACAACGCACGTTGATCGAGCAGTTCGAAGTACCCATCCGCACCGGTCGGGCCTGGAAGGTCCCGGCTGGTCACGTGTTCCGGGTAACTACCCCCGTGGGACCGCAGGTGGGGGACTTCAATGTCTGGAACGCCGATGACCCGCGGGAGCGCTTGTGGGCTGCGCGGACCCGACAATTACAGGGGGCACATGTCAGTACTCATGATCGGCTCTGGTCCAACCTGCCGTTCCTGCGCCCCCTGGTCACCATTACCGATGACAGCCTGGCACATTATGGCGTTGATGAGCATGGTGGGCGCCTGCACGATTTGCTGGGGACCCGCTGCGACCCTTATGTGAATCGAATGCTCACTGGCGAGGATTTTCACCACCACTGCCACTCGAATCTGACTCGGGCTGTCTTGCCTTACGGCCTCACCGAGTTCGATGTGCATGACGTATTGAATATCTTCCAGTGCACGGGCCTGAATCACGACGATCTGTATTTCATGAAGGCCTGCCCGGCGCAGAAGGGGGACTATCTGGAGTTCTTCGCCGAGATAGACTTGCTCTGCGCATTGTCGACGTGTCCGGGGGGCGACCTGTCATTACCCATGTGGGGGCCCGAGGCCCAGGACCCACTGAGTGTCTGCCGTCCGTTGGGCGTGGAGATCTACCGCCTGGCTCCGTCATTGCTCGATGGCTGGAGTCCGCCTGAGCGAGCAGCCTACAAAGGTTTGCACGGCTTGCAGATGGCCCAGGCCGATTGGGAGCGATAAACCGCGAACGGCCCCTTCACCTTGGGTGCAGGGGCCGGCAGGTTCAACGGTCACGGGCTTCCTTGGCATCCATCTCTGCGTTGCGCTCGGCCACGCGTCTGCGCTGCTCTTCGGTCAGCTCTACCTTGCTGGCGGTGTCACGCAGCAGCATCAAGCCGCCGACGATGGAGCCGATGGCAACCACCAGAATCAACCAGGCATACCAGGGCATAGGATTCTCCTTGAGGGGGCGTGCTCCAGGCACGTGGATTCGTGCTGGAGTCAGTCTATGGTGCTTTGAGTCAAAGCACTTTGCGTGGGTTCCATTGTATGCCTGATCGTTCTGCCGGGTAGCGTTCCCATGTGCCGCAGAGCGTGGCGTCTGTCAGTACATGCTCGTCGACGCCCAGTGAGCCGGAGGCAGATACAGCCCAGTTCCGGCCAGCCCCGCAAAATACCTGTCCGGTCGCTGCCTTGGGCCAGGCCATGCTTATAAAGCAGGCATATAGGGTGGTTAGCCAGGGCGAGCTCAAGAGAGGCGCCAGCGCTGCCGCCGGCATCACCCAGGCCTTGTGATGGCTCTGGTAAACGTCCTTGGGGTGAGTCTTTACGCTTTCTTTATGGGCCACCCATCCCGTCGCTCTCGTTCCTTTACAGGCAGCCTGCGGACAATGTCTGCATTCGCGGCAATCGCCGTACCTCGGAGACATTCCATGAACATTCTGGACGCGGTGTCGTTACTGCTTGCAGTGGGCCTGTTCGTTTACCTGCTGATTGCACTGTTGTGCGCGGATCGGAACTAGGAGCGACGGTGATGCACAGTTATGACTATTGGCTGATCCTCGCCTTCTTCGCGCTGGTGCTGGTGCCTGCGCCCTGGCTGGGACGCTTCTACTACAAAGTGATGGAAGGCCAGCGTACCTGGCTGACCCCGGTCCTGGGGCCGGTGGAACGTGTGTGCTACCGCATCGCCGGGGTCGATCCGCAACTGGAGCAGAGCTGGCAGAAGTACAGCCTGGCCTTGCTGGCGTTCAACCTCGCCGGGTTCGCCCTGTTGTTCTTCATCCTGCTGTTCCAGGACCACTTGCCCCTCAACCCGCAACACCTGCCGGGGCAGGAGTGGACCCTGGCTTTCAATACCGCGGTCAGCTTCATGACCAACACCAACTGGCAGGCCTACAGCGGCGAGGCATCCTTGAGCTACCTCAGCCAGATGGCCGGCCTGACCGTGCAGAACTTTGTCAGCGCGGCCACCGGCCTGGCGGTGCTGGTGGCCCTGTGCCGGGGTATTGGCCGACGCTCGGTACGCACCCTGGGCAACTTCTGGGCGGACATGACCCGTGCCACCCTCTACGGCCTGTTGCCGCTGTGCCTGCTGCTGGCCTTGCTGCTGGTCTGGCAGGGCGTGCCGCAGACGTTCGCTCACTATGTGGACGCCCTGACCGTGCAAGGTAACGACCAGATGATTCCCCTGGGGCCAGCGGCCAGCCAGATTGCCATCAAGCAACTGGGCACCAACGGCGGTGGCTTCTTCGGGGTCAACTCGGCGCATCCGTTCGAGAACCCCACGGCCTGGAGCAACCTGTTCGAACTGGCTTCGATCATCCTGATCCCGGTGGCGCTGGTCTTCACCTTTGGCCATTACGTCAAGGACATGCGCCAGAGCCGGGCCATCATCGCCTGCATGCTGGCGCTGTTCCTGATCGGCGGTGCCACCTCGCTGTGGGCCGAATACCAACCCAACCCGGCATTGGCCAATCCGGCCGTGGAGCAGGCAGCGCCGCTGGAGGGCAAGGAGATGCGCTTCGGCACCACGGCCACGGTGCTGTGGTCGGTGACCACCACTGCCGCCTCCAACGGTTCGGTCAACGGCATGCACGACAGCCTCAACCCGCTGAGCGGCATGGTGGCGCTGATCAACATGATGGTGGGCGAGGTAATCTTCGGCGGTGTCGGCGCCGGGCTCTACGGCATGCTGCTCAATGTGCTGATCGCGGTATTCCTGGCCGGCCTGATGATCGGGCGCACTCCTGAGTACCTGGGCAAGAAGCTCCAGGCCAGGGAAGTGCAACTGCTGGTACTGACCCTGATGGTCATGCCCATCGGCGTGCTGGTGCTGGGGGCGCTGGCCGCCAGCTTGCCAGGACCGGCCGGAGCCATCAGCAACCCTGGGCCCCACGGCTTCAGCCAACTGCTGTACGCCTACACCTCGGCCAGCGCCAACAATGGCTCGGCATTCGGTGGCTTCAGCGCCAACACCTCGTTTCATAACCTGATGCTGGGCCTGGGCATGCTGATCGGTCGCTTCGGCTACATCCTGCCGGTACTGGCCCTGGCTGGCAGCCTGGCCCTGAAGAAACCCGCGCCTGTAGGCCAGAACAGCTTTCCCACCCATGGCCCACTGTTCGTGGCCTTGCTGACCATGACCATCTTGCTGGTAGGTGGCCTGACGTTCCTGCCGACCCTGGCGCTGGGCCCCATCGCCGAACAACTGAGCATGGGCTTCTGAGGATCTGATGATGAATATGCATGTTCCCGCCTCGAACAAGGTCGCCGATGCGGCGGCCAAGGCCAAGCACTCTTCTGCGCCGTCGTCGGCCACCAGCCTGTCCGCCCTGTGGCGCCCGGCGCTGGTCCAGGCTTTCGTCAAGCTCGACCCACGGCAACTGCAGCGCTCGCCAGTGATGCTGGTGGTGGAGCTGACCGCGATCCTCACCACTGTGCTGTGCTTGGTGCCCAACACTGCGGTGCCGACTTTCGTGGCCGCGCAGATCGCCCTGTGGCTGTGGTTCACCGTGCTGTTCGCCAACTTCGCCGAGGCCCTGGCCGAAGGGCGTGGCAAGGCTCGTGCCGACAGCCTCAAGGCCGGCAGCGAAGGCCTGAGCGCCCGGCGCAGGAGTGCTGATGGCAGCTTCCAGCTGGTGCCAGCGGCCAACCTGCGCAAAGGCGATGTGGTGCGGGTCGATGCCGGGGAAATGATCCCGGGTGACGGTGAAGTGATCGAAGGCATCGCCGCGGTCAACGAAGCGGCGATCACCGGGGAGTCGGCGCCGGTGATCCGCGAGTCCGGTGGCGATCGCTCGGCGGTGACCGGCAACACCCGGCTGGTGTCCGACTGGTTGCTGGTGCGTATCACCAGCAATCCCGGGGAGTCGACCCTGGACCGCATGATCGCCCTGGTGGAAGGCGCCAAGCGCCAGAAAACCCCCAATGAGGTGGCCCTGGACATCCTGCTGATCGGCCTGACCTTGATCTTCCTGCTGGTGGTGGTGACCCTGCAGCCGTTCGCCCATTTCGCCAATGGCAGCTTGCCGCTGGTGTTCCTGGTGGCACTGCTGGTGACGCTGATTCCGACCACCATCGGCGGCCTGCTGTCGGCCATTGGCATCGCCGGCATGGACCGCCTGGTACGCCTGAATGTCATCGCCAAGTCCGGGCGGGCGGTGGAAGCCGCCGGGGACGTGCATGTGTTGATGCTGGACAAGACCGGCACCATCACCTTCGGCAATCGCCGGTGCAGCGCCATCCACCCGGCCCCGGGCATCAACGCCGGGGACATGGCCGAGGCCGCCTTGCTGGCATCCCTGGCCGACGACACGGCCGAAGGCAAGTCCATCGTCGAATACCTGCGCGAACTTTATCCACAGCCCGAGCCGGGCAGCGAGTTGCTGGTGGCCGTGCCTTTCAGCGCAGAGACCCGCTTGTCCGGGGTCGACTATCGTGGCCAGGCCTACCGCAAGGGGGCAGTGGACTCGGTGCTGGATTTCGTTGGCCTCAAGCGCGATGACCTGGCTCCGGCACTGGCCCGGGAGGTCGACAAGATCGCCCAGAGCGGCGGCACTCCGCTGCTGGTCTGCGCCGCTGGCCGGTTGCTGGGCGCGATTCACCTCAAGGACGTGGTCAAGCCCGGTATCCGCGAGCGTTTCGCCGAGTTGCGCAAACTGGGGATCCGTACCGTGATGGTTACCGGCGACAACCCGCTGACGGCCGCCGCCATCGCCGCCGAAGCTGGGGTCGACGATGTGCTGGCCGAGGCCACGCCGGAGAAGAAGCTGGCGCGCATCCGCCACGAGCAGAACGACGGACGCCTGGTGGCCATGTGCGGTGACGGCGCCAACGATGCTCCGGCCCTGGCCCAGGCCGATGTCGGCATGGCGATGAACGACGGCACCCAGGCCGCTCGCGAGGCGGCCAACATGGTCGATCTGGACAGCGATCCGACCAAGCTGCTGGACGTGGTGCAGATCGGCAAGGAATTGTTGGTGACCCGTGGAGCCTTGACCACCTTTTCCATCGCCAACGACGTGGCCAAGTACTTCGCCATCCTGCCGGCCTTGTTCACGGCGATTTATCCACAGCTGGGCGTGCTCAACATCATGCGCCTGGCCAGCCCGCAGAGCGCGATTCTCTCGGCGATCGTGTTCAACGCGCTGATCATCGTGGTGCTGATTCCCCTGGCCTTGCGCGGTGTACGGGTGCAGGCCGCGAGTGCCGCCCATCTGTTGCGGCGCAACCTGCTGATCTACGGCCTGGGCGGCATCGTGGTGCCCTTTGCCGGGATCAAGCTGATCGACATGCTGCTGACCGCCGCGCACCTGGTGTAGGCGGCCGGGATTGACCCATCGAGGATTGAGAGATGTCTAGCGTATTGCGTCCGGCCTTGAGCCTGATCGCGTTGATGACCCTGATAACCGGCGTGGCCTATCCGCTGGTGGTCACTGGAGTGGCCCAGGTCGCGTTCGCGGACCAGGCCAATGGCAGCCTGGTCCGCGATGACAGCGGCAAGGTGCGGGGTTCGGCCCTGATCGCCCAGGACTTTGTCGGTGATGCCTGGTTCCACCCGCGCCCCTCCGCAGGTGCCTTTGCCACGGTGGCCAGCGGGGCCAGCAACCTGGCACCGAGCAATCCGGCGCTGGCGACCCGGGTGATCGAAGATGCCAACAAGCTCTTGGTGCCCGGGCAGGGCCCGGTGCCCCTGGCGTTGCTGACCACTTCCGGCAGCGGCCTGGATCCGCACTTGCCACCGCAGGCGATTGACTATCAACTGGCGCGAGTTGCAGTGGCACGCAACCTGCCAGCCGACCGGCTCCGAGCCTTGGTGGCAGAGCACACCGAGCGGCCGCTGATCGGCCCGCCGGTGGTCAATGTGCTGGCCCTGAACCTGGCCCTGGAGCGGCTGTAATCTGGCGAGCCTTAAAAAAGCCCCGAAAGGGGCTTTTGCGATGCTCGAGCCCCAAGGAGTGACGATTGAAACCCATTGTCTTGTCGCAGAGAGATGCCCCATGAGTAATTCCGGTCGCGCCGACGCGCTGCTTGCCGAGCTGCCCCGGGACGGGCGTGGCCGGCTCAAGGTCTTTCTCGGCGCCGCGCCCGGGGTCGGCAAGACCTACGCCATGCTCCAGGCCGCCCATACTCAGATGCGCCAGGGCGTCAAGGTCCTGGCCGGGGTGGTGGAGACCCACGGACGGGCCGAGACCGAGGCACTGCTGGGCGGCTTGCCGCAACAGCCCCTGCTGCGCTCGGAATACCGTGGGGTGCTGCTGGAGGAGATGGACCTGGATGGCTTGCTCAATGCCCGGCCCAAGCTGGCGCTGGTGGACGAGTTGGCCCACAGCAACGCCCCGGGCAGCCGCCATGCCAAGCGCTGGCAGGACATCCAGGAGCTGCTGGCGGCGGGCATCGACGTGTTCACCACGGTCAACGTCCAGCACCTGGAGAGCCTCAATGACCAGGTGCGCGGCATCACCGGGGTCCAGGTCCGCGAGACCTTGCCCGACTGGGTGCTGCAGGAGGCCTATGAATTGCAACTGGTGGACCTGCCGCCCCGGGAGCTGCTGGAGCGCCTGCGCGATGGCAAGGTCTATGTGCCTGAGCAGGCCCGGGCGGCCATCGATGCCTTCTTCAGCCAGACCAACCTCACGGCCCTGCGCGAGTTGGCGATGCAGACCGCGGCGGCCCAGGTGGACAACGACCTGGCCCAGGGTTATCGCCGCCTCGGGCAAGCGGCACCGGCGGTGCGCGGGCGGCTGTTGGTGGGCGTCGACGGTGATCTCCAGGCCGAACGCCTGGTGCGCCATGCCAGCCGGGTCGCACAGCGTCGGCATTTGCCCTGGAGCCTGGTGCATGTGGATAACGGCCGTCTTGGCGACGAACAGTCGCGCTTGCGTCTGCAGGCGGCCCAGCAACTGGCCGAGCGCCTGGGCGGGGAGGTGGTCCTGCTGCGGGCGGGCGAGGTGGCCAAGACCCTGATCCAGCACGCTAACGAGCGGCGGGCCAGCCTGTTGCTGGTGGGGCAGTCGAGCCGTCGCTGGCGCCGGCGCTGGTTCGGCGGCGGGCTGGCGGCACGTTTGCTGCGCAACGCCGATGGCCTGGAAATCAATGTCCTGGACAGCGAGCCATTGCCTAGCCAGCCGAGGTTGCGAGTCAAGCATCCGCTGGTGTGGTTCGACTATGCCCTGGCGCTGTTGGCGACTTTGTTGGCCAGTGCCCTGGCCTGGGGCGTGGCTGGAATCCTGGCGCTGCCGAACATCTCCCTGGTATTTCTCGCCGCAGTGCTGCTGGTGGCGGTGCGCAGCAGCCTGGGGCCGGCCCTGGCCTGCGCCGCGCTGTCGTTCCTGAGTTACGACTTCCTGTTCATCCCGCCGAACTTCTCCCTTTCCATCCAGCGCGAAGAAGACGTGCTGACCCTGCTGTTCTTCCTGCTGATGGCTGCGCTCACCGGTAACCTTGCGGCCCGCCAGCGCCGGCAATTGCAGGCACTGCGCGATACCCAGGAGGAAACCGGCGAGCTGCTGGACCTGTCGCGCAAACTCACGGCTGCCACCGATCGGCAGGCGGTGATCAGCGCTGCGATCCAGCACCTGAACGGGCGCGAGGAGTTGCGTATCTGTTTGTTCAACCGCGATGAGCAAGGTGCGTGGAAGGTCGAGAGTGGTGGCACCCAGCAACTCTCCGAAGCCGAGCGAGCCGCGGCCGATTGGGCCTGGCAGCACGATCAACCTGCGGGGTTGGGCACTGGGACCTTGCCTTTTGGCCGTTGGTGGTGGTGGCCGCTGTCAGTGGATGACGGCCCCTTGGGCCTATTGGGTGTGTGTCCCAGGGAGGGCGCGGTCTTCAGTGATCAACGCCGGCGCTTGCTTACCGCGCTCAGCCAGCCGTTGGCCCAGGCCCTGGCCCGGGCGCGCCTGGCCGAGGACCTGGAGGCGGCGCGCTTGCACGGCGAAACCGAGCAACTGCGCAGCGCCTTGCTGGCCTCTGTGTCCCACGACTTGCGCACTCCGCTGACGTCGATGCGCGGCAGCATCGATAGCCTGTTGGCCTTGGGCGAGGCGATTCCCCTCGAGGATCGCAGGGAACTGCTGGAGGGCACCCGGGATGAAGCCGAGCGCCTGGATCGATATATCCAGAACCTGCTGGACATGACCCGGCTTGGCCATGGCGCCTTGAAGCTGGCCCGCGACTGGGTCACCCCGGCGGATATCGTCGGCAGCGCGCTCAATCGCCTGCGGGTGGTGCTGGCGCCGTTGCAGGTCAGCACGCAGTTGCCCCAGGATCTTCCGCTGCTGTATGTACACGCGGCGCTGATCGAACAGGCCCTGGTCAATGTGCTGGAGAATGCGGCGCGTTTTTCCCCGGTCCATGGCCGCCTGCACCTGGCGGTTCGCGCCGACGAGCAGGCGCTGAGTTTCGCTGTGAGCGACGAGGGGCCGGGTATTCCGGAGGAGGAGCGGGCGAAGATCTTCGACATGTTCTACACCGCCGCCAGGGGCGATCGGGGCGGCCAGGGTACGGGCCTGGGGCTGGCGATCTGCAAGGGCATGGTGGGTGCCCATGGCGGGCACATCAGTGTCGCCGATGGCATCGATGGGAAGGGTACCTGTATCACCCTGTACCTGCCCTTGCAGGCCCAGCCGGAACTCGAGGGTGAGCTGTGACGCGATCGGTGGCAGGGGCGAGGGCTCCTGCAAAAGCCCTCTGGAGGAGATTGGCGTTGCGCTACTCTCTTGTCTCTTATTTGTCTTGAACTGAACCCATGAGCCAGACCGCGACCATCCTGGTCATCGACGACGAGCCGCAGATCCGCAAATTCCTGCGCATCAGCCTGGCGTCCCAAGGATACAAAGTGATTGAAGCCGGCACCGGTACCGAGGGCCTGGCCCAGGCGGCGTTGAACAAGCCGGACCTGCTGGTGCTCGACCTGGGGTTGCCGGACATGGATGGCCAGCAGGTGCTGCGCGAATTTCGCGAGTGGTCGGCGGTACCAGTGCTGGTGCTCTCGGTGCGGGCCAGCGAGTTGCAGAAGGTCGAAGCCCTGGACGGCGGGGCCAACGACTATGTCACCAAGCCGTTCGGTATCCAGGAGTTCCTGGCTCGCATACGCGCCCTGTTGCGCCAGGCACCGTCGGGAGAAGTCCAGGAAGCGGCGTTGCAGGTGGGGCCCTTGACGGTCGACCTGGCGTACCGCCGGGTCTTGCTCGAGGACGTGGAAGTGGCCCTGACACGCAAGGAATATGCGGTATTGGCCCAGCTGGCCCGCCACCCGGGGCGGGTGATCACCCAGCAGCAACTGCTCAAGGACATCTGGGGGCCGACCCATACCGAGGACAGTCATTACCTGCGGATCGTGGTCGGGCACCTGCGCCAGAAGCTGGCAGACGATCCGACCCGGCCGCGTTTTATCGTCACCGAGGCCGGGGTCGGTTATCGCTTGTTGACGGGCGAAGCTTGAGCTAGAGCTGCTCCTGTTCGTAGCGGTCGAGGGTGTCGCTGGCGATTTCCCGACCCAGGGCGATCAGCTCCGGCGCCTTGTAGAATTCGAAGAAACGACACACCCGCTTGGGTACGTTGATCAGGATATCCGGCGGGTAGCCGGCGATCTTGTACTGGGCCAGGGACGTCTGCATGACTTCGAAGCTCTGGTTGACCAGGTCCAGCAGCGAGGCGGGGCCGACGTTATCGACGATGAACGAGCCGCTGGCCGACCTGGGGGCACCGTCGGTTTCCGGGGCCGCGGCGGGCTGTTGGGACTCAGGTTCGGCGCCTTCGACCCAGGGATTGATCTGCGCCGCATCGCTTCTAAATGCCTCTTGCTCCAGCAACAACAGTTGCTCGGCCTGCTTGCGTCGGAATGGCAGGCGCGAGCCCAACGAGTTGATCAGGCTGTCGAAGCGGCTCTTGAAGGCTGGGGGGCGCTGGATCACCGGCAACTGATAGTGCCGCTGGTTGGTGGAGTTGAGATTGACCGCGATGATCAGGTCGCAGTGGCTGGACACCACCGGAACGATCGGCAGCGGGTTGAGCAGGCCGCCGTCCACCAGCATGCGATTGCCCTGCATCACCGGGGTGAACAGGCTGGGAATGGCCGCCGAGGCGCGCATGGCTTGATGCAGGCAGCCTTCCTGGAACCAGATTTCCTGCTGGTTGGTCAGGTCGGTGGCAACCGCGGTGTAGGGAATGCGCAAGTCTTCGATGTTCACGTCACCGACGATCTTGCGAATCTGCCCGAAGACTTTTTCGCCGCGAATGGCTCCCAGGCGAAAGCTCACATCCACCAGGCGCAGTACGTCGAGGTAATCCAGGCTTTCGATCCACTCGCGGTACTGCGCGAGCTTGCCGGCCGAGTAGATACCGCCTACCACGGCGCCCATGGAGCAGCCAGCGATACAGGCAATTTCATAACCGCGCTTCTCGATTTCCTCGATCACCCCGATATGGGCGTACCCGCGGGCACCTCCCGAGCCGAGGACCAGTGCGACACGTTTGTTCATGATCTGTCCTTTCGCCAAGCAGGTTGCAACAATGCACCCATAGCGGCCCGGGGTTCAATCGTCGATGTGCCTGCAGGGGCGCTCGGTGTTTTTCCTGTGCCTGGCTGGCCGCACGGATAGACTGGCGCGGCTATATTTTCCAGAAGATGGGCCTGGCACTTTTTCCTGCGGTCGCCGTCTTACCCTGTACGACTGTTTTCCATTCCTGAGGTGTCATTGATGAAAGCCTGGATCTGCTTGCCCCTGATAGCACTGGCGTTGACCGGTTGCGCAGGCAAGACTGCCTACCGTGATAGCTGCGGCACGCAGCTGGATGCCGCCTGGCATGAGCTGGACCTGGCCAAGGCCGAGGGTTTCGCCGGCACCGTGAGTTACTCCAAGGCACTGTCGTTGCTGACGGGGGCCAAGACCCAGCAGCAATTCGAAGCCTTCGAAGGGTGCACCAACAAGGCCGAGAAGGCGCGCTTCTACATTCGTGAGTCTCGCGCCGGGCGTTAAATCGCCATACGCGTTACGCTGAAACGGTAATACGGGGATCGCGGGTCGATGAACTGGCATTGGGCTGGTCATCGGCCCGCGATGCCGTTCAGGGGAACGGCAGTGCGCTGCCGGATGTGTGTCGTGCTTGGGGGAATCCTTGATGTCTGCCTTGATCGATCGATTGGTGGCTCAGATCCTGAGCCTGGATGTGAACTTGCTGGCGTGCCAGGCTCGCTTGGCCGCCGCCACGGATGGCGAGGCCCTGCATGACCTGCGTGTCGGCGTACGGCGCTTGCGCAGCCTGTTGCGACCTTTGCGTGGTTTGCCGGGTGTCGAGCAGTTGGAGGACGCGGCCAGTGAAGTCGGACGCGTGACCACGCCGATCCGTGATCGCGAGGTGCTGGCGGCTTATCTGCATCAGCATGGCCAGCATGCGCCTGCCGATCGGCGCACCGCGCAATTGCAAGGCGAGTATGCCGCGGTGGCCAGTGGGCCGGAGCTGGCGCAGCTGTTGATGGTACTGGATGCGTTTCCGCGCTTTCTCAGGGCCGCCCAGCACCAAGGACTGTTGGGTGGCTTGCGCCAGTGCATCGAAAAGCGCCTGGCCAGGCAGTGGCGGATCTTGGGCGACGCGCTGCAGGACCCGGCCCATGATCGCCATCGCTTGCGGCTGCTGATCAAGCGCGTGCGTTATGGCGCAGATGCCTATCCCGACTTGGCGCGCTTGCCTGCCAAGGCCGTCAAGCGGCTGAAGGAGGCCCAGGCAGTGCTGGGGGACTGGCACGATTGCTGGCAATGGCTAGCTCAGGCCGAGCATGAGTTGGATCTCTTGCCCTGCATGGCCGTATGGCGGCGCACCATGCTCAAGGCCGAGGCCCGCTCCGATCAGGTACTGGACAAGCTATGCGCTGATTGCTTCCAGGGGTGAGCCGCCAGGTCGCGGCTTTTCTGTCCGCTGCTTTGGCCGGAATAGGCGCTGTGTGCATCCGTGACGCTGGTTAACATCCCCTGTCTTCTTTCTCCATTGAGGTTTTCATGCGTTTCCACGATTTGCTCGAAGCTGTCCGCAACCAGCCACAGGCGCTGGTCATTCCGGCGCAATGGGCCCAAGGGCGTGCCAGCTTCGGTGGCCTGGTGGTCGCCTTGCAGTATGAAGCGATGCGGGCCAAGGTCCCGGCGGATCGCCCCGTGCGCTCCCTGGCGGTGACGTTCGTCGGTCCGGTGGCTCCCGAAGTGCCGGTGAGTTTCGAAGTGGATGTGCTGCGTGAGGGCAAGGCGGTCAGCCAGGTCCTGGGGCGGGTGATGCAGGAAGGCCAGGTCGTGACCCTGGTGCAAGGCAGCTTCGGCGCATCACGTGAGTCGGTGGTGAGTGTCGGGGCCTTGCCGGCGCCCGAAATGAAGCACTGGGACGATTGCCAGGAACTGCCCTATATCCCGGGCGTGACCCCGGAGTTCATGCGTCATCTGGCGATGCGCTGGAGTATCGGCGGCATGCCTTTCACCGGCAATCGCTCCCGGGACATGGGAGGGTGGGTGCGCCTGCGCGGTGACCTGAAGGAGGAGCCGGTGACCGAGGCGCACATCCTGGCGTTGGTGGATGCCTGGCCACCCGCCCTGTTGCCGCACCTGAGCAAACCCGCGGCCGGCAGCACCCTGACCTGGACGATCGAGTTCGTCCAGCCGTTGCTGGAGCTCAGTACGCTGGACTGGTGCAAGTATCGGGTAGACATCGAGCATGCTCGCGATGGCTATGGTCACGCTGCTGCGGCGTTGTGGAGCGCCCAGGGCCAGTTGATCGCCTTGAGCCGGCAGACGGTGACCATTTTCGCCTGAGGTCAGTGTCGGTGGCGCTGCAGCCAGGCACGCCACCAGGCACCGGTGAGGACAAAGCGTGGAAAAGTCACGAATTGTTCTGTCAGCAGGCGTTGTATTGCATCTTGGCGATCACTGAAGGGCTCGGAGGCCTGTGCCTCCAGGCTGTGGCCGTGGCGTTGCAGGCCCAGGGCCGCCAGGATGCCCACCACTCCGATGGCCAGGCTCGCCAGGCTCAGGGAAAACACCCCTGAGACAATGAGCAGGAAACCGACGATGAACAGCGGTACGGCAATCAGGTGCAATACCAGGTTGGTCGGATGCTGGTGGCTGTGTGGGTAGACTCGCCATTGCCAGGCGGGAAGGTTGGGGTGGCGTTGGCCCATGATGATCATCCTTAGTGTCTGGAAACTCATGGACCAAGGATAGGGCGCGGGCCGCCCGGCGACGAATCAAGGCTGGCTATCGGCTCGATAGCACAACCGCGGGGCTCTGGGAGAGAGGGGGTGAGCAGGCCTCACCCCTTGGCAGATGGCGTCGATTCAGAGCTTGAGCTGGCCGATGGCCTTGCTCAGTTCGCCGGCGAGGGTGGCCAGTTCGCTGCTGGTCGTCGCAGAGGCGACAGTCTGTTGCACCGTGTTCTCGGTCACGTCGCGGATGCTGACCACTGCCCGGTTCATTTCCTCCGCCACCTGGCTCTGCTGTTCCGCAGCGACGGCAATCTGGGTGTTGCTCTCGCGCATCTGGGCAACAGCACCAGTGATTTCCTCCAGGGCAGCGCCAGCCTCCTGGGCCTGCTGTACGCAGTCATCGGCCTTGAATGAGCTTTCCTGCATGAAGTCCACGGCATCGCGGGTGCCGGCCTGGAGGGCGGAGACCATGCTGGTGATTTCGTCGGTAGAGGTCTGCACGCGCTTGGCCAGGTTTCGTACTTCGTCGGCCACCACGGCGAAGCCCCGGCCCATCTCGCCGGCCCGGGCGGCTTCGATGGCGGCGTTGAGGGCCAGTAGGTTGGTTTGCTCGGCGATGCTGTGGATAACGTTGACCACGCCGTTGATCTTCTGGCTGTCCTCGGCCAGCTTCTGGATCATCTCGGCGGTCTGCTGCACGCCGTTGGACAGCCCGGCGATGGACTTCTGTACCCGGCCCACCACTTCATGCCCAGTGCCGGCCAGGGTGTCCGCAGTTTGCGAGAGGTCCCGAGTTGCGCCCGCATGCTGGGCGATATGGTAGACAGTGGCGGACATTTCATTGATGGCCGTCGCGGCCTGGTCGGTTTCGCTTTGCTGGCCGAGCATGCCGTGGCGCACATCATTCATGCTCGAAGCCAGGCGTGCGGCTCCCTGGTCGAGTTGGCGGGCAGTGTTGGCCACGGTATTCACCACTCGCTGGTAGCCGGCCTGCATGGCGTTGAAGGCACTGGCCATCTGGCCCACTTCGTCCTTGCAGGACAGCGGTACCCGGGCCGCCAGATCGCCGGTCTTTTCTACATGCAGCATCACGTCCTTCAGGGTATTGAGCTGGCTGAGAAGGAAGCGGATCAGCAACTGCGAAGCGCAGAGCATGGCGAACATCAGGATGAATACGGCGACCGCATAGTTGGTGAAGCGATCGCTGAAAACCTGGGCGAGGCTGGGCGTATGGGCCACCACCGCGATTTGCTGGCCATCGGCACGACTGATGACTTCGGCGCCCAGCAACGGATTTTCGCCAAACAATGGCAGGTGGTTGAGCTGGACCCAACCATTGGCGCCGTTCAGCTGCGGCAGGGGCTGGTCGTTCAGGGTTGGTGTCTGTCCACGGGAGAAATACACCAGGTTCTCGGCGCTGGGCAGCGCTGTGCCAGCAGGCCAGGCATCGAGCAGGCGAGCTTGAGCCTGAGCCGCCACCTGGGCGTTCTGGCCGCGGGCCTGCTGTTCCAGTTGTACTGCATACAGCACCAGCAACAAGGTGGTGACGAAGGCGACCGCATTGACCGCCCAGAATTTGTATTTCAGCGAGATATTGCTAAGCCAGGCACCCATAGAAGGTCTTCTCTGATTGAGCGGAATAGTATTGGCAAGGTGCCATTATTGTGCCCCTATGGGGTCAGAAAAATCTTGATATGCATCAACCAATTTCTGACAAGCCAAAAAAGGCCCTGGCACAAGCGGTGCTATGGCTGGCCAGGTCTTCGGGTGTTTCCTGCCGGTGCAAGGCCACTTCGCGGAGTACCTCTGGCAGATAGGCTGGTTCATTGCGCCCGTTCTTCGGTTTTGGCCGCAGGCTGCGAGGCAGCAAATAGGGGGCGTCGCTTTCCAGCATCAGGCGCCCACGAGGGATCTCGCGTACCAGCGGATGCAAGTGAGTGCCTCGGCGCTCGTCGCAGATCCAGCCGGTGATGCCGATGTGCAGATCCAGGTCCAGGTAGCTGAATAACGCTTGTCGCTCGCCGGTGAAACAGTGCACTACGGCTGCCGGCAAACGGTCACGAAAGTCCTTGAGGATATCCAGCAGGCGCTGGCTGGCGTCGCGTTCGTGGAGAAATACCGGCAGTTGCAGCTCGACGGCCAAGGCCAGGTGTTCTTCCAGCACCTTTTCCTGCTGCGGGCGAGGGGAGAAGTCACGGTTGAAGTCCAGGCCGCATTCACCAATCGCTCGTACCTGTGGTTCGCCCAGCAGGGCCCGCAAGCGCCGTGTGCTGTCGGTGTTCCAGTCGCTGGCGCTATGGGGATGCAGACCGGCCGTGGCGAACAGTCTCTGGCCGCTGGTGTCCAGTTGCTGGCATAGCTCCAGGGCTTGTTCGCTGCCCTCGATACTGGTCCCGGTCACGACCAACTGACAGACTCCGGCTGCATAAGCTCGATCGAGAACGGCTTGGTGTTTTTCGGAAAAACACGGATTGGTCAGGTTGACGCCAATATCGATGAGTTGCATGGTGCTATCTCCGCCTGCGGCCGGAAAGCATATCAGAGCTGTAGATTTAATAAGAAAAACCAAGAACTACAACGAGTTGAAGCTGTCTTTTGCTGCCGGAGGCAGATCGTGGCCACAACGTCCTGAGGCCATTTCACCTGTCTTTCGCACCTTGTCAGCGCTCAAGGCGCTCGGTTTCTGTCGACCAATCCTTAAAAAGCGACGAAGGGTTGAACAGTATTCTTTGCGGAGAACGGATGATCCGATCCTCGATGTTGTTTGCGTTGTGCCTGACATTGCTATTGCCGTTGCCGGCAATGGCGCGCTTGGCAGGCCCGCCGGAAGTGCTGGCTTCGGGCAAGGTGCGCGACCTGGCGGAAATCCGTAGCAGCCGCGTACTGCGAGTGCTGGTCAACCAGAGCCGTAATAGTTCCGGTGAGGTCAAGGGCCAGCCTATCGGTGTCGAGTACCATCGTTTGCGGGCGTTCGAGCAATACCTTAACGGTCACGCCCGCGATGGCCAGGAAATCAGCCTCAAGATCATTCCCAAGGCCAAGGACCAGCTACTGGGCGCCTTGCAGCGTGGAGAAGGGGACCTGGTGGCGCCAGGAGAATTGCTCGAGGCCCAGCCAGGGCATGCCGTCAGCTCCAGTGATCCAATTGCCAGCAATGTTCCCCTTCTACTGGTAGGCATCAAGGGCGAGCGCCGCTATACGCGACCCGAGCAACTCTCCGGAAAGACCCTGACCCTGACTACCGGCAGTGCTGCCGGGGATGCGGTGAGCCAGATCAACCAGCGATTGGCGCTGCGCAAGCTGGCACCGATCAAGATCGAGTGGGTCGACCCCAGCCTGGCAGTGGAGGATGTGCTGGAAATGGTCCAAGGGGGCATCTTCCACCTGACTATCGTGGAGCAGCCGATTGCAGAGCGGTGGAGCAAGATCCTGCCGAAGTTGCGTTTTGATCGCCAATTGAAGATCAGCGATCCGGGGGAGGAGCACTGGTTCGTCCGTCGCGACGCTTCGATGCTGCGGGCGAGCATCGATCGTTTCCTCAAGACCTACAAAACCCCGGCGGATCAGGATGTAGCATTCTTGCGTACCTATCGACGCCAGTATCAGGTGCACTATCCCTTGGCCCGGGCTGATCGTCAGCGATTGGAGAAGCTGCGTCCGGTGCTGCAGAAGCATGCCGGGGAGCAGGGCATGGATTGGCTGAACCTTGCAGCCCTGGCGTTCAAGGAATCGGCCTTGCAACCCAATGCGAAGAGCGGCAGTGGGCCTACTGGCCTGATGCAGATCACCCCTTCTGCGGCGCAGCGAGTAGGTGTCAGTAACATTCAATCGGTAGACAGCAATGTGCAGGCCGGAGCCAAGTACCTGGCGATGATCCGGCGCAAGTTCTTCTCCAGCCCCAAGCTCAATGAGCGCGAACGCATGGCCTTTGTCCTGGCGGCCTACAACATGGGGCCTGAGCGGGTCCAGGGAATGCGCAACGAAGCCAGGCGCCGGGGGTTGAACCCCAACCAGTGGTTCTTCCAGGTGGAGCGTATCGCCATGGAGCAGGTCGGAGTGGGGGCTGTCAGCTATGTTAATAGTGTCAACAAATACTATCTGGCCTTTGATCGTGAGCGAGATTCCCTGGAGCCTCGGGAGCGGAAAGTTGTGTCTCGCAAATAATCGAAAAAACTGATTGTTATTACGGGTTATTTCCGCTTTTAACATGATGAAAACTGATTAGTATGGCGACCAACTTCCTCACCTTACACAGGACTACATAGCATGAGCACTCTGATCAAAAACGTACTGGGCACCCGTGCAGGCTACGGCCTGACTATCCTGCGCATTCTTGTTGGCATCATTTTCGCCGCCCATGGCTCGCAAAAAATCTTCGGCTGGTTCGGCGGCGGCGGCCTGGCCGGTACGGCCCAGTGGATGGAAAGCATCGGCCTGGCCCCTGGCTACCTGATGGCGCTGCTGGCCGGTGGCACCGAATTCTTTGCCGGCTTGGCTCTGATCATCGGCTTGCTCGCACGTCCTGCCGCATTGGGGCTGACATTCACCCTGCTGGTGGCGATCTTCTCGGTGCATATCAGCAATGGCTTGTTCATGGCCAATAATGGTTACGAGTTCGCCCTGGCGTTGCTGGGGGGCACCTTGGCGGTGTTGCTCGAGGGAGCTGGCAAGTTGTCGCTGGACGCCGCCATCACCAAATGAGCCACGCAGCTTTAGGAGGTCGCAGACTTATCGACTGTCCTGGAGCGAGCGTTGTGAAGTTATCCAAGGCCTGCCAATGCAGGCCTTTTTCGTTTTGGCCGAATCTTGACACTGGCCTGCCAGCTTCTCTAGGATGTTTCTCATGCGCCGATTTAAACAGCTACTTGCGGGGCGCCAGGTGAGCCAGCTTGCTCACTATCAGAAGCCATTCCAGGTTTCGAAGTACCGCTAAAGCGCTGGTTCGGTGGTGCCTCTCACCTGCCCGGCAGAAACTTGAGGCAGAGACACGATACGATGAATGCACCACGCCCTCTTCTACGTCTTGCGCCAATCACGGCGAACCTTTCCCAGCGCAATCCGAAAATCCTCCTCTGCGGCAAGCATCAACCGACCTTGTTGCGCTATCTCGATGGTTGGCCTAAACGCTCCGTAGGGCCGGCGGCGTTTCTGATCCAGTTTGTCGAAGAAGGCGAATCCTTGGCGCGTTTTGCCAGTGATAGTTTCGATCTGGCTGTCATTCCAGCCCCAGGGGCACAAGAAGCGATCGAGGTCATCAAGCAACTGACGCGCATCGCTCGACAAGGGCTGATCGTTCGCCGCTAGTTCGAGCCGTCATTCAAATGATCGAGTTGCGTTTTGCCAGCTCTGCCAGTGCCACCAGGCTGGAAACACTGAAACGCTTGAGCAAGCGGACTTTATAGGTGCTCACAGTCTTGTGGCTGATCAAGAGTGTCTGGGCGATCTGCTGGTTGCTCAGGCCGCTGGCCAGCAGTTTCAGGACCGTGATCTCACGGTCTGTCAGTCGGGAAACCAACACGCTTTCCTGGTCGGCGGCCTTGTTGTTCTGCTGCAAGGCACTGAGGGTATCTTCTGGAAAGTAGCTGTATCCAGAAAGGACGGCTTTGACGGCATTATTCAGTTCGTGCAGATTTTCGCCCTTGGACAAAAAACCAGCGGCTCCGGTCAGCAGGCAGCGAAAGGCAAAATTCTTGGCGTCGCTTGCCGTCACCACCAGGATCTTGATGTCTAGCTGTGCACTCCGGACATGGGATATGACCGAAAAACCGTCAAGGTTGGGGATTCCCAGGTCAAGGATC
Source organism: Pseudomonas sessilinigenes (assembly GCF_003850565.1). Taxonomy (NCBI): domain Bacteria; kingdom Pseudomonadati; phylum Pseudomonadota; class Gammaproteobacteria; order Pseudomonadales; family Pseudomonadaceae; genus Pseudomonas; species Pseudomonas sessilinigenes. The sequence continues at coordinate 6,727,235 of NZ_CP027706.1, read as the reverse complement.
AACAAGTCCGGAACATGTCGGCGTGCTAGTTGGACGGCGTCCGCTCCGTTGTCGGTTTCGGCGACTACGGTATGCTGCTGAGTTTCCAAGGCCATCTTGATAGCCATACGAATCAGTGGGTGGTCGTCGACGACGATGATATTGGCCATTGATAGAGTTCCTTCGGTATCTGGTGGCGCATACGGGGCCGTGGCTGAAAATGCGCCTGGCTCGTAAACCTTGTTGGCTTGGTTCTATGATTGGCTGACCTATCTGAAACCTAAATCGGACAGATCTGATAGGGGAGGGCGAAAAGGGAAGAACGAGTCGCTGCCATTTCTAATGACGGGTCGCGTTTGTAGTTCATTCACGTAACGGAGCAGCCTTTACCTGGCTGGGAGATGGAACACCAATTGAGTACCAAGCTCATCACGCAGGATGGTTACGATGCTCTCAAGCAGGAGCTGGACTACCTGTGGCGGGAAAAGCGTCCCGATATCACTCAAAAGGTCACCTGGGCCGCCTCTCTGGGCGACCGCAGTGAAAATGCGGACTATCAGTACAACAAGAAGCTTCTGCGAGAGATCGACCGCAGGGTGCGCTATATCCGTAAGCGCCTCGAAGACATGAAGGTCGTCGGATATGCACCCGAACAAGAAGGGCGAGTGTTCTTCGGGGCTTGGGTCGAGGTCGAAAACGACGAGGCGCAGGTCAAGCGCTTTCGTATCGTCGGTTATGACGAGATCTATCAGCGCAAGGACTACATCTCCATCGACTCGCCCATGGCCAGGGCGCTGTTGAAGAAGGAGGTGGGGGACGAGGCCGTTGTCGTGACCCCCGCGGGCGAAACCTGTTGGTGGATCAATCAGATCGAATACGTGAAGTAGGCTCGCCGCAGGGCGAGCCTTCAGCTTTCGCGCAGGACATTCAGTGGGCTGACGTTAAGGGCTCGGCGGGTACCAAAGACCCCGGCCCCACCCACCAATAGTGCCCCGGCCAGAGGCAGCAGCAGAAGCCAGGGGTGCGGATGCCAGGGCAGGTCGAAGGCAAAGCGGTAGAGCGCCAGGCTGACCAGCTCGCAACCTAGGGCTGCCAGTAGCCCGCTGGCGGCACCAAGCAGGCCGAACTCGATGCGCCGTGCCTTGACCAGTAAACTGCGTTCAGCCCCAAGGGCTCGCAGCAGTGCTCCTTGGCGAATACGCTCGTCCAGGGTGGCCTGCAGTCCGGAAAACAGCACCGTCATTCCTGCTGCTAGGACGAACAACAGCACATATTCCACTGCCAGGGTGACTTGACCCAGGATACTGCGCAGCTGCTCCAGCAGAGCCTCGACCTGCAGGATGGTCACCGCTGGAAATGCCCTGGACAGTTCGACGATCTGTTGGTCATGACCTGGGCTCAGGTAGAAGCTGGTGAGATAGGTGGCCGGCAGATCCTTCAAGGTACCGGGTTGGAAAATCATGAAGAAGTTGGGCTGGAAGTTGTCCCAATTGATAGTACGCAGGCTGGTGACTTGCGCCTCACGGTTGACGCCCGCGACAGTGAAGGTCAGTCGGTCACCCAGCTTCAGCTTGAGGCTCTGGGCCACCTTGGCTTCCACCGATACGCCAGGCAAGGCTTCGTCAGGCCGGGCAGACCACCAGCTTCCTTGCGTGATGCTGTTGCCAGAAGGCAAGTCGGCGGACCAGGTCAGGCTCAGGTCTCGCTGGACAGCACGGTCCCCGCTGGAGTCCTTGGTGACAAGCTCCGTCACGGGCTCTCCATTGATACTGACCAGGCGCCCGGGTACCACCGGATAGAGCGGCGCCGAAGGAGCCGAGAGTTGCACCAGGCGCTCGGTGAAGGCTTGTTTGTCAGCCGGCAGGATGTTCAGTGCGAAATAGTTGGGGGCATTCTGCGGCAGTTGGTTTTGCCAGGTATCCAGTAATTCTCCCCGCAGCAGGGCGATCAGTGCCATGGACAGCAGGATCAGGCCGAAGGCCATGGATTGCCCTGCTGCCGCGAGAGGGTGGCGCAGCAGTTGTCCCAACCCCAGGCGCCAGGGCAAGGTGGCGCCTGCCAAGAGGCGGCGCAGGCTCTGCAAGAGCAGTAGCAACAGGCCGCCGAGCGCCAATGCCGCGACCAGGCCACCCCCCATCAGCGCGAAGGTCAACACCAGGTCCAGGCTCAAGCGCCACATGATCAAGCCCAGGGCAAGTAGAGCGACGCCGTAGATCATCCAGGTACTGGGCGGAATCGGCAGCAGGTCGCGACGCAACACTCGAAGCGGCGGCACTCGTCCCAATGCGGCCAGTGGAGGCAAGGCGAAACCGGCCAGGGCCACCAGCCCCGTGCCGATACCTGCCATGGCGGGCAGCAGTCCTCCGGGCGGCACATCACTTGGTAGCAACCCCTGTAGCAGGTAAAACAGCACCAACTGCGCCAGCCAGCCAAGCAATGCACCGCTGAGGCTGGCCAGCAGTCCGAGAAGCCCCAGTTGGGCGCTGAACAGCAACATGGTTTCCCGGCGAGACAGGCCCAGGCAGCGGAGCAGGGCGCTGGCATCGAAGCGGCGGGCGGCGAAACGGTTGGCCGATAGCGCCACGGCGACACCCGAAAGCAGCACGGCCACCAGGCTGGCCATATTCAGATAGCGTTCGGCCTTGCCCAGCGCCCCACCGATTTGCTGGTTGCCATCCCGTGCGTCCTGCAGGCGCTGATTGGCCTCCAGGCCTGGCTTGATCAACTTGCGGTAAGCCTCGAGAGCTTGGGACGGGCCGCGCCAGAGTTCCTTGTAGCTGACCCGGCTGCCAGGCTGGACGACACCCGTGGCTTGCAAGTCATCCAGGTTGATCAGGACTCGAGGTGTCAAACTGTAGAAGTTGCCTGCGCGATCCGGCTCGTAAGTCAGGACCCGGGCCAGGCGCAGGGTCTTGCTACCGACGTCGATGCTGTCGCCGACCTTCAACTCCAATGCCGTCAGCAGGCGCGACTCGACCCAGGCTTCGCCAATCTTGGGCCCGCCACCGGGCTCTTCGGAGGCATAGGGACCTGCTGCGCTCTTGAGTTGACCGCGTAGCGGGTAGGCGTTGTCCACGGCCTTGATGCTGGACAGCTGAATTGCGTTGTCGGTGGCAATGACACTGGAGAATTCGACGGTGCGGGCGTGCACGAGCCCTAGTTCTAATCCGCTCTCTATCTGTTGGGCCCGCGCAGGAGAGCTGCCCTCGAGTAACAGATCGGCGCCGAGGAATTCGGTCGCCCGCAGTTGCATGGCGGCGTTCAGTCGGGCACCGAAGTAGCCAATGGCGGTACTTGCCGCGACCGCCACCAACAAGGCGAAGAACAATACCCTCAACTCGCCGGCACGTGCATCACGCAACAATTGGCGTAGGGCAAGGCTGAATAGGCGCAACAGGGACAGGCGTGCCATCAAGGCTCCTGGGGGGCGACCAGCATGCCCGCTTCAAGACGGATCAGGCGCCGGCAACGATGGGCCAGGCGCTCATCATGGGTCACCAGGACCAGGGTCGTGCCGTTTTCCTGGTTGAGTTCGAACAACAGGTCGCTGATGCGTTCGCCGGTATGGCTGTCAAGGTTGCCGGTGGGTTCGTCGGCGAACAATACTTGCGGTTCTGCGGCAAAAGCCCGGGCAATGGCTACGCGTTGTTGCTCTCCGCCGGAAAGCTGGCGGGGGAATGGTTCAGGCGTTGACCCAGGCCGACCCGTTGCAGCAGTTCGGTCGCGTGTTTGCGGGCATCGCGGCGGCCGTCCAGCTCCATGGGCAGCATGACGTTTTCCAGGGCATTGAGGCTGTCGAGCAGTTGGAAGGATTGGAAGACGAATCCTACGTACTCGGCCCGCAGGCGTGCTCGTTGGTCTTCATCGAGCTGGCTCAGGCTTTGCCCGGCAAGGATGACTTCACCACTGCTGGGCAAGTCGAGCCCGGCCAGCAAACCGAGCAGGGTAGATTTGCCGGAGCCGGAGGCGCCAACGATAGCCAGGCTGTCACCCTTATCAAGCTGCAGGTTGAGTTCATGAAGGATAGTCAGCTCGCCTTCCGCGCTGGGAACCACTTTGCTAAGGTTCCGCGCAGTGAGAATGCTTGCGCCCATGGAGAGTCCGATGCGTGTATGGTTTTTGAGTGCTGGCCTGGCCTTGATGTGCATGGCCCAGAATGCAGCTGCCGGTACGGTCCTGATCGTGGGCGATAGTATCAGTGCGGCTTTCGGCCTGGATACCCGGCAGGGGTGGGTGGCACTGCTGGAAAAGCGCCTGGTGGACCAGGGCTTCACGGACAAAGTGATCAATGCCTCGATCAGTGGTGATACCAGCGCTGGGGGGCAAGCGCGCCTGCCGACGCTGCTTTCGCAGCACAAGCCTCAGGTGGTGATCCTCGAATTGGGAGGCAATGATGGCTTGCGCGGCCAGCCGCCCCAGCAATTGCAACAAAATCTTGCCTCGATGATCGACAGTGCCCAGGCCTCGGGGGCTAGGGTGCTGCTGCTGGGCATGCAGCTACCGCCCAATTACGGTGTGCGCTATACCCAGGCATTCGCCAAGGTCTACCAGCAGTTGGCCATCGACAAGAAGGTGGCACTGGTGCCGTTTTTTCTTGATGGGGTCGGAGGGCATCCCGATTTGATGCAGGCAGACGGTCTGCACCCAGCGGCAGCAGCCCAGGGCAAGTTGTTGGAAAATGTCTGGCCGACGCTAAAACCGCTGCTTTGACGCTTTTCTAGTGGCAGTGTTTCGGCTAATGTGGCGCCCCCGATTTGGAGCCCCCGATGCCGCGTCCCGCCTGGTCCTTGTTTGCCTATCAACTGATCGAGCCTGATGAACAGCTTGACCTGTTCGCTTGTCAGGAAGTTCGGGTGCATCTGGTGACGCGTCAATTGGAGCTGGGCGGCTCCGCCGACCGGACCTTGTGTGGGACCTTGCTGCCTGCGCAGCCACGTTGGTCCAGCGTAGATCGGACGATTTTCCAGGATCAGCGGCTCTGTCCGCTGTGCAGGGCAATCCTGGAGTCGCAGAAGCGAGGTACGCCTCCGATCTGGCCAGAGTTGCGTTTCGAGCTGTAGGCGCCCGTTATTGGGTGTTTCGACAGGGATTTCATGTATCTGCGCTTGTCTCCCCGGCTTGGCTGCCGTAGCCATGGGAGGGGTGTACAATCGTGTCTCTTTCATTGGTTGTACGAGCGAAGGATTATCCGGATGTTGCCGCGCCTCCCTGTCGTCACCCGCTGTCTGACACTTGCCGCATTATGTGTGGCTGGTCCCGTTGCAGCGTTGGAATTTCCTCTTCCTCCCCCTGGCGAAGATGTCGTAGGCCAGGTTCAGGTGATCAAGGCCAAGTACGAAGATACCTTCGCCGACTTGGGCACCGCCAATGACCTGGGTTATCTGGAGATGGTGGCTGCCAATCCGGGAGTCGACCCCTGGTTGCCGGGAGCCGGTACCGAAGTGGTTCTTCCCACCCGTTTCATCCTGCCGCCAGGGCCTCGCGAAGGTATCGTGATCAACCTGGCAGAGTACCGTCTGTACTATTTCCCCAAGGGCCAGAGCGTGGTTTACACCTTCCCATTGGGTATTGGTCGCGAGGGGTGGGGGTCGCCGATCGCCCATACCAGTATCACCGCGAAGACTCCCAACCCGACCTGGACGCCACCGGCCTCAATCAGGGCCGAACATGCAGCTGATGGTGATCCCCTGCCAGGCATAGTGCCGGCGGGGCCAGACAATCCTTTGGGCCCATTCAAGTTCACCCTGGGTACGCCGGGCTACCTGATCCATGGCTCCAACAAGAAGTTCGGTATTGGCATGCGCACCAGCCACGGTTGTTTCCGAATGCTCAATAACAACGTGCTGCAAATGGCCGGTATGGTTCCAGTTGGAACTTCCGTACGTATCATCAACGAGCCTTACAAGTTTGGTATCAGCGCTGGCAAAGTCTATCTGGAAGCACATACGCCGTTAGATGATAAAGGCAATCCTTCAGTGGTCGACAAACACACTGCGGTGATCAACGCCTTGCTTAAGCGTGAAGACCTGGCTAACAACCTGCGTATGAACTGGGATGTAGTCCGTGACGTAGTCGCGGCGGAAGATGGCCTGCCGGTGGAGATTGCGGTGCCAACCGCTGCGCCGGCGACCTCTCTGTCTGCTACGCCTTTCGATATGCAGCAGTAAGGGCGGCAGCCCAACCCGCCGATACCTGAGGGTAGCGGCGGGTTTTTTATTGCCGATGACAAAATCGGGCAACAAAAAAGCCGACCCAAGATGGGTCGGCTTGATAACAATCCCGAGGGACTATTACTTGCGGCTAGCTTTTTCCAGCATACGCAGAGCGCGCTCGTTAGCTTCGTCAGCAGTCTGTTGTGCTTTTTGAGCAGCAGCCAGAGCTTCATCAGCTTTACGATAGGCTTCGTCTGCACGAGCCTGAGCACGAGCTGCTGCGTCTTCAGTAGCAGTCAGACGAGCTTCGGTTTCTTTGGATACGCTGCTGCAACCGGTAGCCAGAACTGCGGCCAGAGCCAGAGCAGAGAATTTCAGAACGTTGTTCATCGTGTTCCCCTTCAAGGACTTTCTATTAGTAGCTACCACCCCAGAGTGAGGAAATAGCCGGCGTACATACTACCCATTACTTGTAGTAAGTAAACTGACGTAACGCAAGAAGCAAAAAAAATTCTAGGTGGTGAATCTTTTTCAGGCAACTCTCTTGAGGAGTTGTTTAAAAAACATTCAATTCGATTCCCGCCCGGAGGATGCTGCTTGTTTGCCAGCATCGCTTGCGGATTTTTCCAAGTACTGTTTCAGGGGCTAGACTAAAGTCGGTCTATATCGTGTCTGTGACACTTTGACCTTGGCTCTATGTCGGTTTTTTTATCCTTGTTGCTGGTGACTTTAAGAGGTGAGTCCCGTCTTAAGTTTCAGCGTCCGGCGATGTGCAGCCAAAAGATGTCTTGCGTATGGGGCCAGGCCAGGCTCTGGGCGGTGTACGAGGATTTTTGTGCTGATCTGTGACGAGTGTGGCTTGAGCATTCATGCCAAAGGCGCCTAATATTTTGTAACGTGTTCGTGGTGCAAAAGCGAAAGCTTCTACTTGCGCCCAGCAGGTACGAGGTGGCGTAAGTTGTTCCTTCGCCGGAAAAACATCGGTAAGGTACGTGTCAGTATTCCAGACCCGCAAGGAGTTGTGATGAGCGAGGCGTTGTCCATCCACCATGACCAGGTTGGTCATCAGTTCGAGACCAATGTGGACGGTCATCGTGCCTACCTGACCTATATGGACCTGGGTAAGCAAACCCTGGATATCTATCGCACCTTCGTCCCCAACGCGCTGCGTGGGCGCGGTATCGCTGCGGCGTTGACCGAGCATGCGCTGGAGTATGCCGATCGCATGGGATACACCGTGATCCCTTCCTGCTCATACGTTGAGCGGTACATGGAGCGTCACCAGCGCCACGGCGCGAAACTCTGATCGAGCGACCATGAAAAACGCCGGGCTTGCCCCGGCGTTTTTGCGCGTGTTAATCGCGATCAGACGCGATTGCGTTTTGGCAGGACGTCCTTGAGCTTGGCGTGCATGCTGCGCAACGTCTTCTCAGTGCTTTCCCAATCGATGCAGGCATCGGTGATCGAAACGCCGTATTGCAGTTCCGAGAGATCTTTGGGAATTGCTTGGCAACCCCAATTCAGGTGGCTCTCCACCATCAGACCGATGATCGACTGGTTGCCTTCGAGTATCTGGTTGGCAACGTTTTCCATTACCAGTGGCTGAAGTGCCGGATCCTTGTTGGAGTTGGCATGGCTGCAATCGATCATGATGTTCGGCTTGACCTTGGCCTTGGCCAGGGCCTGTTCGCAAACGGCGACACTGACCGAGTCATAGTTCGGCTTACCGTTGCCACCGCGCAGCACCACATGGCCATAGGCATTGCCCTTGGTGGTGACGATAGACACACCGCCTTGTGGATTGATGCCCAGGAAGCGATGAGGGCTGGAAACCGATTGCAAGGCATTGATCGCGACGGTCAGGCCGCCATCGGTGCCGTTCTTGAAACCTACCGCCGACGACAGCCCGGAAGCCATTTCGCGGTGGGTCTGGGATTCGGTGGTGCGCGCGCCGATGGCCGACCAACTAATCAGGTCCTGCAGGTATTGCGGGGAGATTGGGTCCAGGGCTTCCGTGGCGGTAGGCAGGCCCATTTCCGCCAGGTCCAGCAGCAACTGGCGACCGATGTGCAGGCCATCCTGGATCTTGAACGAGTCATCCAGGTAAGGGTCGTTGATCAGGCCTTTCCAGCCAACAGTGGTGCGGGGCTTTTCGAAGTACACCCGCATCACCAGGTAGAGCGTATCGGAAACTTCGGCTGCCAGGGCCTTGAGGCGCTCGGCGTATTCGTGGGCTGCCTTGATGTCGTGGATCGAGCAGGGCCCAATGACGATGAACAAACGATGATCAGTGCCGTCGAGGATATTGCGGATCACTTCGCGGCCCCGAGTCACGGTGTGCAAGGCGGTGTCGCTCAGGGGGATGTCTCGCTTGAGTTGATCTGGGGTGATCAGGGTCTCGTTGGAGGCGACGTTAAGGTCGTTGATCGGTAAATCAGCCATCGTGTTACTCGTCAGGTCACGGATGCCGGCCGCCAGCGATCCCCGCGCGGCGGAGCACAGCGGATTTGGGCGCGTCGGGGAGCGGAACCTTAGCGCGTTAGGCGGTGGCTCGACAATGGGCTGGCTGCGGTTTTATTGGGCTATGGCTGCATAAAAGCCTGATGCACCCGATCTTCTGAATAGTCTTGCGCATGCCGTTCGACCCAATCCAGGGCCAAGGCCTCGATGCATCGCTGTTCACTCTGTGCGTCATGCTGGCGGCAGTAGCGGGCAATTTGGCAGACCTGTTCGCTCATGCGCGCGCTGAACAGGGTTTGCTCGTCGACGAAGGCGATGCCCACCAGATAGCCGCGCTTGCGTTTCAGGCACCAGGCGACGTAGCCGTTATAGCGGGCATTCTCCCCCAGTGTCGGCATGTGGACTTCGAGGGCGGTGCCCCGGCGCCAGGCCCGGTGGTAATTGCACGCCATGCCGCCGAGGCTGATAGTGTGCAGCCGCTGGCGCGAGATACAGGCATGCTTGCGTAATGTCAGCTCAACCGGAACATCATCAGGATGAGGCAGAAAACGTCCCATGACCGCAGACTCCGAGTGTCGTCCATTTGACATTGTTTCCCCCAGTATAGTGTTCGAATCGGAACTGACCGATCTCGACATCGACCAGACCTTGCTGGGACTGAAAGGGGTGTCCCTGGTGGTTTTCACCAGCCCCGGCTGTGCTGGCTGTCGCTGGGCCCGGGTGCAATTGCCAGCGCTGGGACTGCCGATCGACCGCTTGTGCTGGGTCGATGCCGGTGACAATGGTGGAGCGGTGGAGCGTTATCAGGTCTTTCACCTGCCGGCCTTGTTCGTGGTGCGCGATGCCGAGTTTTATGGGGGCCTAGAGTCGCGGTTGACGTACAGGGAACTCACCGAGAGCCTGCGTCAAGCGTTGCAACGATTACCAGAGGAGTTGCCTTGATGGATGCACGTCGTAAACCGCGGGTTGGCATTATCGGTACTGGAGCGATTGGAGGCTTTTACGGGGTGATGCTGGCACGGGCCGGTTTTGACGTGCACTTTTTAATGCGCAGCGAGTTCCCGGCGGTCTTGGAGCAGGGGCTGCGTCTCAACCATGCCCAGCATGGCATCTTGAGCCTGAATCCGGTGCAGGCTTATGTCCGCGCCGAAGACATGCCTCCTTGCGACTGGTTGCTCGTAGGGACCAAGACGACCAGTAACCTGCAGTTGGCGCCGGCGATCGTCCAGGCTGCGGCTCCCGGGGCCAAGGTCCTGTTGCTGCAGAATGGCCTGGATGTCGAGGATGCCTTGCGTAGTGCACTACCCGATTCGCTGCATCTGTTGGGCGGCTTGTGCTTTATCTGTGTCCATCGTGCAGGGCCCGGCCAGATAGAGCACCAGGCGCTGGGGGCGGTGAACCTGGGTTATCACAGCGGTCCGGCTGCTGTCGATCCGGCCTTGACCCGGGCGATTGTCGAGGAAGGCGCAGGGCTGTTCCGGGAGGCCGGGCTCGACTCCCAGGCCATGGACAACCTGCACCAGGCGCGCTGGCAGAAGCTGGTATGGAATGTGCCCTACAACGGCCTATCGGTATTGCTCAGGGCCAGCACCACTGCGCTGATGGCGGATCCGGACATTCGCCAACTGATCCAGGACCTGATGCAAGAGGTGCTGCAGGGGGCTGCGGCTTGTGGCCATGTCATTCCGGCGGCCTATGCCCAGCAGTTGTTCAGGTCTACCGAGCACATGCCCGATTACTGGCCGAGCATGTACCATGATTTTCTGCACCGGCGCCCCCTGGAACTGCAGGCAATCTATGCTGCACCACTGGCTGCGGCACGGGCCGCTGGTTGCGAGTTGCCCAAGATCCGGGCGCTGTACCAGGCCCTGGGTTTCATCGACCGGTATCGTTCCTGAGCCCGGTTCATCACCCTCAAGAGGACGGAGCATGGCCAAGGGCCTGGATGGCAAGCTGGTGGTAGCGATTTCGTCACGGGCGTTGTTCGACCTCGGTGACAGTCACAAGGTGTACCTGGCCCAAGGCGTTGAGGCTTATCGGCAGTACCAGATCGAGCACGAAGAAGAGGTTCTCGAGCCAGGTGATGCCTTCCCTCTGGTGAAAAAACTCTTGAACCTCAATGCCAGCCTGGGCCGGGAGAGGGTCGAGGTGGTGCTGGTTTCTCGCAACAGTGCCGATACCGGCTTGCGGGTCTTCAATTCTATCCAGCACTACGGCCTGGCCATCTCCCGGGCTGCGTTCGTCGGCGGGCGCAGTCCCTATCCCTACCTGGCCGCTTTTGCCAGCGACCTGTTTCTTTCGACCCATGCCGAAGATGTGCGCAATGCGCTGGATGCCGGTTTCGCTGCGGCCACTATCCTGTCGGGTGGTGCGCGACGCGCTGAAAACGGTGAGTTGCGTATCGCTTTCGACGGTGATGCGGTGCTGTTCTCCGATGTCTCGGAACGCATCTACCAGTCCGGAGGCCTCGAGGCGTTCCAGGCCAGTGAGCGGCAATCAGCCCGAGAGCCCCTGCCAGGTGGGCCATTCAAGGGTTTCCTGGCGGCGCTGAATCTGCTCCAGGGCGAGTTTCCCGTTGATGCCTGTCCGATCCGCACCGCCTTGGTCACTGCACGTTCGGCTCCGGCCCATGAGCGGGTGATTCGCACCCTGCGCGAGTGGAACATCCGCCTGGACGAGTCGCTGTTCCTCGGAGGGCTGGAGAAGGCCGCCTTCCTCGAGGCTTTTGCTGCCGATGTCTTCTTCGATGACCAGGCAGGGCACTGCGAACTGGCACGCGAAGTAGTGGCCACCGGTCATGTGCCCCATGGCATCAGTAATGAAGCCAGTACCTGAGTCTATCCAAACCCGTAGAGGCCGCGGCCTCCCATGCATCCAGGCACTGCTAAGCTGAATCAATCTCCGCCATCTTGGCAGTTGAGGAGGTCATATGATTCGTTCGATGCTGTATGCCACTGACCTCGGGGTGTACGCCCCTTTTGTGATGCAGCATGCCCTGGAGCTGGCTCGAACGTTCAATGCCGACTTACATGTAGTCCACGCTGTGGAGCCCATGGGACTGTTCGCTGAATCGGTGCTCCAGAGCTACCTGGACGAGCAGTCGCTGAATGAGTTTCATCGCCAGGGCCTGAATACGGTCATGGCCAATATCGAGCAGCGGGTGCTTGATAGCTTTCGCGAAGAGCTGGGGGAAGGGATGCAGGACCTGTCTTTGATCCAGTCGGTGCGTGTCCTGCAGGGCGATCCCTCCCAGGTGATTCTTGAGCAGACGGCGAAACTCTCGGTGGATTTGCTGATCGTAGGAAGTCACAGCCATGGCGTCGGGGCACAAACCCCTTTGGGGCGCACGGCGGCGCGGGTCCTGCAGTTAGCGAAAGTGCCGGTTTACCTGGTGCCTCTGGTGCAGCGAAGACGTCAGGGAGATGCTTGAAGTCGGAATGGAAAATTCTGAATAAAAGTTCTAGATTTATTCTCCTGACCATTAATATAGTTATATACCGTCGCTGATACCCGTGGCGTCTTTCTGCTTTGAGGGATTGATATGAAGCTCCAACAATTGCGCTACATCTGGGAAGTGGCGCACCACGACCTCAACGTTTCCGCTACTGCCCAAAGCCTCTACACCTCGCAACCAGGTATCAGCAAACAGATCCGCCTGCTGGAGGACGAACTGGGCGTCGAGGTCTTCGCTCGTAGCGGCAAGCACCTGACCCGGGTGACTCCGGCTGGCGAAAGGATCATCACCACTGCTGGCGAGATCCTGCGCAAGGTCGAGAGCATCAAGCAGATCGCCCAGGAATTCTCCAACGAGAAAAAAGGCACCCTGTCCATCGCGACCACCCATACCCAGGCGCGTTATGCCTTGCCGCCGGTGATCAGCAGCTTCATCAAACAGTATCCGGATGTTGCGCTACACATGCATCAGGGCTCGCCCATGCAGATCGCGGAGATGGCCGCCGATGGCACCGTGGATTTCGCGATCGCCACCGAAGCCTTGGAGCTGTTCGGCGACTTGGTGATGATGCCGTGCTATCGCTGGAACCGCTGCGTGGTCGTCCCTCAAGGCCATCCGCTGACCAAACTGCCGAAGCTGACTCTGGAAACCCTGGCCGAGTATCCGATCGTGACCTATGTCTTCGGTTTTACTGGTCGTTCCAAGCTCGACGAGGCCTTCAGCCATCGCGGCCTGACCCCCAAGGTCGTATTCACCGCCGCCGACGCCGACGTGATCAAGACCTATGTCCGTCTGGGACTGGGAGTGGGCATCGTCGCCAAGATGGCGGTGGATACCAAGCTCGATAGCGATCTGGTGGTGCTGGATGCCAGCGAGCTGTTCGAGTCGAGCATCACCAAGATCGGGTTCCGTCGTGGCACCTTCCTGCGTGGATTCATGTGCGACTTCATCGAGAAGTTCGCCCCGCACCTGACGCGTGAAGTGATGGCCAAGGCCATCCAGTGCCACAACAAGCAGGAGCTGGAAGAACTGTTCGACGGTGTCGAGCTGCCTGTCCACTGATCCTGCCCGCCTAGCGGACCTCGGTGACAGTGAATTGTTGCCGAGAGCCCGCCACCACGATCTCCACCTCGTCGTCTTCGGATTTGCCCAGCAAGCTCGCGCCCAGGGGAGAGCGCGGGGTGATCACGGTGACCAACTGACCGACGACCTGGACTTTCAGGCCGGCGCCGTCCGGGCCTAGAAACAACCACTGCTCGTGGCCCTTTTCATCTTCCAGGCCCAAAAGGGCTCCGACCTGGATGCCGGCTTGCGGCTCGTAGGGGCGCAGTACCAGGCTCTGCCAGAGGCTCAGCGCCTGGCGGATCTCTTCGACCCGCCGAGATTGGCCAGCAGCCAGGTAAGCGGCTTCCAGCCCTAGGGTGTCGTACTTGTTCTCCGCGATATTCTCTTCGTGGGTGGCGGTTTCGTAGGCGGTTTGTGCCGCCCGCAGGATGATCTGCAGGTCGTCCTGGAGCTGTTGCAGAATCAGTTGATAGACCGACTGTTTATTCATGATCAATTACAGAATTGCAGGACATTGGCCCGGCTTTTTTCGCTTGGTGCCGTCTGGTCCTGCTGCAACCAGAACTGGCACTTGGGGTTGGACAGATTGCGCGGATTGCTACGGGCGTTGTCCATCGACTGCAACTCCTCGTTCTTGCGCAGGTTTTCCTGATACTGCTCGAACATGCGGTTCTGCGGTTCTGGGGCAACGGCTGCCGGTTGGGTCAATCGTTGCACTGCCTGGGCTACCGGAGCGATTTGCGGGCCGAGGAGAAAGTGCGACGCCAGCCAGCAGGTCAGGGCGATCGCCAGGAATCCCAGCCACAGGCCCAGGGCGATGCTGCCGCTGAGCGCCAACGCATTGAAGCTGATGCGCAAGGAACGGCGGGCGGGTGGGCGGTGGGACATGGTAGTTGCCTCCTGGCGGGCAGTATTGAACGAGGGCTGATTGTCGCATGAAGATTAATCGAGGTTGGCTCTTCTGCGCAGGGGCATTTATGCGGACAATCGGCGCCTTTGCCAATCGGGGACCGAAATGAAAGCCTCCTGGGACATTTTCTGCAGCGTCGTCGATAACTACGGTGATATCGGCGTGACCTGGCGCCTGGCGCGGCAACTGGTTGCCGAGCACGAGTGCGAGGTGCGCCTGTGGGTCGATGACTTGCGTGCCTTTGAAAAGATCTGTCCGCAGATCGACATCCGGCGCGAGTGCCAGCAGCAAGCGGGAGTGGAGGTACGACAATGGCCCGAACACTGGTTGCCAGTGGCTGCAGCCGATGTGGTCATCGCTGCCTTCGCCTGCCAATTGCCCCATGCCTATATGGAGGCCATGGCCGAACGTGAACGGCCGCCCTTGTGGCTGAACCTGGATTACCTGAGCGCCGAGGACTGGATCGGTGGTTGCCATGGTTTGCCTTCCGTGAAGTTTCACGGGGTACAGAAGTACTTCTTCTTTCCAGGGTTCGTACCAGGGACTGGTGGATTGCTGCGTGAGAGCGATCTCTTGCGGCGACGCCAGGCTTTCCAGGGAGATCGCCAGGCCCAACTGGAGTTCCTGCAAGGGCTGGGGGGGGCACCGGTAGCCGATGCCAGGTTGATGTCGTTGTTTGCCTACGAGAATGCCGGTCTCGACGGTTGGCTGGATGCCCTGGCCGATGATGTTCGCCCCACCCATCTCCTGGTTCCCGAGGGGCGCATCCTGGGAGATGTCCAGCGCTGGCTGGATGTCGCCCCCCTGGGGGCGGGCGACCTGGCGGTTCGCCGTTCGCTGACGATTCAAGTCCTGCCTTTTGTCCCTCAGGAAGACTACGATCGCTTGTTGTGGTGCTGCGACTTCAACGCCGTGCGTGGTGAAGACTCCTTCGTACGAGCGCAATGGGCGGGGCGGCCCATGCTTTGGCATATCTATCGCCAGGACGAGGATATCCACCTGGACAAGCTCGAGGCCTTCCTTGCGCTTTACACCCGGTCCCTGTCCCCTGAAGCCCGGGCCGCAGTACTGGCGCTGTGGCAGGCCTGGAATACCGAGTCCGGGATGGCCCAAGCCTGGAAAAACGCCCTGCAACACTGGCCGCAAATCACCGCGCATGCCGAACAGTGGTGTCTGGAACAAGGCTCGCAGACCGATCTTGCTGCGGCGCTGGTGCAGTTTTACCTAAATTGGATATGATACGCGGCCTAGATTTTTGTAAATCCCATCCAAATTCGGATATTCGCAATGAAAACTGGTAAAGAACTCAAACCCGGTACCGTGATCCGTATCGACAACGATCCTTGGCTGGTTCAGAAGGCTGAATTCACCAAGTCGGGTCGTAACAGTGCGATCATGAAGACCAAGCTGAAGAACCTGCTGACCGGTTACAAGACCGAAACCGTCTACGGTGCGGACGACAAGCTGGACGACGTGATCCTGGATCGCAAAGAAGCGACCCTGTCGTTCATCAGCGGCGACACCTACACGTTCATGGACACCACTGACTACACCATGTACGAGCTGAACTCCGAAGACATCGAGGCCGTTCTGCCATTCATCGAAGAAGGCATGACTGACGTCTGTGAAGCTGTGTTCTTCGAAGGCCGCCTGGTTTCCGTTGACCTGCCGACCACCATCGTGCGCCAGGTCGACTACACCGAAGGTTCCGCTCGCGGCGACACTTCGGGCAAGGTGATGAAGCCTGCCAAACTGAAGAACGGCACCGAGCTGAGCGTTGCCGACTTCATCGAGATCGGCGACTGGATCGAGATCGATACCCGCGAAGGCGGTTCTTACAAGGGCCGCGCCAAGGTTTAATCCTGGTTCGATCCTGTAAATGAAAAGCCCGACCTTGAGTCGGGCTTTTTTATGCCTGGGATTTGTCGTGTCAGACCGTTACGTGCAGGCGCACATCGACATTGCCACGGGTGGCGTTGGAGTAGGGGCAAACCTGGTGCGCCGCATCCACCAGGCCCTGGGCGTCCTCCTGGGACAGCCCGGGCAGGCTGACATGCAGGTCGATGTCCAGGCCGAAACCGCCGGGGATCTGGCCGATACCGACCTTGGCGGTAATCGAGGCGTTATCTGGAATCTTGCGCTTGCTCTGCAAGGCGACGAACTTCAGGGCGCCGATGAAGCAAGCCGAGTAACCGGCGGCGAACAGCTGTTCCGGGTTGGTGGCCTGGCCACCTGCGCCACCCAGCTCCTTGGGAGTGGCCAGCTTGACGTCAAGAATGTTGTCGCTGGAAACGGCGCGGCCATCACGGCCACCGGTAGCGGTTGCAACAGCGGTATAGAGAGTTTGCATGGGTTCAGCCTCTTCGGTTGCTCGCAAATTATTTGCGCGTTAAGTAATTTCGAAATTAATTTATCGCTCAAATATTTTGTGCGCAAGATAAATTTTCCAACGCAAACGCAAAAAGACCTCTATAGAGGTCTAATCTATTGATTTTTAATGAGATATTTTTTGAGGCAGCTCGGGTGGCTGCCCGTGCCTTACAGGCTGTCTTGCAGGTGGCTGCGTAGAATCTGCAGTTCTGCCTGCAGGTGGCGCAGTTGTTCCACTGTCCTGCCACTGGCACCCAGGATGCACTGGGGAATATCCCGGGCCTTGGCCTGCAGCTCGCGGCCTTGCTCGGTCAGTTCGACGATCACCACCCGTTCGTCTTCACGGCTGCGGGTACGGCTGAGCAATCCCTCGGTCTCCAGGCGCTTGAGCAAAGGGGTCAGGGACCCGGGGTCAGTCAGCAGGCGCTGGCTGATTTCGCCGACGGTCAGCCCATCCCGCTCCCACAGCACCAACATCGCCAGGTATTGCGGATAGGTCAGGCCCAATTGCTGCAGCAAAGGTTTATAGACCTTGGTCATCAGCAGCGAAGTGGAGTGCAGGGCAAAGCACAACTGGTTATCCAGCAACAGTTGCTCGCAGGGCGGCAGGGCGGTGTGTTCAGTGGTCATGTTGGAGCCTTGATCGTTAATGATCTTGAATCTAGCGGGCAAGCCTTTAATGCGCCAGGTAATTATGCCGAAGCTCAGCCCATGCTGCTCTGCAATGCCAGGTCCCAGGGCGGTACCGGGCTGAATCGGCTCTTGAGGTACTCCAGCAATAGCCGGCTGCGAGCATTGGGGTGCTGCTCCATGCGCAAGGCGTAGATACCAGCGGTTTCTGGCTTTGGCAGGCCACCTTCGCAGAACAACGGTACCAACTCCCCGCGCAACAGGTATTCGCTCGCCAGCCAGGTGGGCAAGTGGGCGATACCTAGCCCGGCCAAGGCCCCGGACAGCAAGGCTTCGGCATTGTTGGCACTAAAGCGGATGCGCTGGGGACGATGGCTCTGCAACTGGCCGTCGAGTTCGAAGCGCCAGGCAAACAGTGGGGCAAGGCCATCCCAGTCGAGCCCGTCGTGCTGATCGAGCTCGGATGGATGCCGGGGAGTGCCACGGTTCTTCAGGTAGGCCGGGCTGGCGCAGGCAATGCGCACGATGCTGGCCAAGGTCGTGGCGACCATGCGTGTATCCACCTGTTGTCCCGCCCGCAGGACCAGGTCCACCTTGCCCAGGTGTGCGCCCTGCATGTCGATGAAGCTGTCGATCAGGTGCAATTGCACGTCCAGGCCTGGGTAGAGCATCAGGAAGTCGGCAATGGCGGGAGCCAAGTGGCGTCGTCCGAAGGCGGCCGGGGCGTCGATGCGGATCAGGCCTTCCGGGGCATGGCTCAAGGAAACGGCTTCGGCCCGTGCCAGTTGCAGTTCGGCGACGATCCGTCGAGCCCGTTCGGCGAATGCCAGGCCGGCCGCGGTGGCGACTACCGCATGGGTGGTGCGCATGAACAGGGTGGTACCCACGGCCTTCTCCAGGCTGTCGATACGTCGGGCCACGGCCGAAGGTGTCAGGGGGTGGCGGCGTGAGGCGGCAGAAAAGCTGCCTGCCTCCAGCACATCGATAAACAGCCCCAGTTGTTCAGTCAGGGTATTGGGATTCATGGTCGACTCGCTTATGCGAAAACAGCAAAGCCATTGTGCGTTGCTATGCGTTTCCGTACCAGGGCCAGCTACGTAGCATGCAAGGCCTCAGGTGAGGAGTGCGGCATTGATCGAGTTAGCGATGTATCTGTTGTTGGGCGCAGTGCTGGGGACAGTGGGCGGTCTGTTCGGTATCGGTGGGGGGCTGATCGCCATCCCTGTGCTGGGAGTGCTGTTCGGCCTGGACCAGCAGATTGCCCAGGGGACTGCCCTGGTGATGGTCGTGCCGAACGTGATGCTGGCGCTGTGGCGGTATCACCAGCACAACCGTATCGCCGCGCGCCATGCCGCGCCCCTGGCGCTGATGGGGTTCAGTTTCGCCTGGCTCGGGTCGATCTGGGCCGTGGGGATCGATCCCCAATCGATGCGTACCATCTTCGTCGTCTTTCTACTGGCCCTGT
Organism: Pseudomonas sessilinigenes; assembly: GCF_003850565.1. Lineage (NCBI taxonomy): Bacteria > Pseudomonadati > Pseudomonadota > Gammaproteobacteria > Pseudomonadales > Pseudomonadaceae > Pseudomonas > Pseudomonas sessilinigenes. The sequence continues at coordinate 6,708,750 of NZ_CP027706.1, read as the reverse complement.
CAGCCTACAACTTGTTGCGCATGTTCAGTTCCAGTGCCCCGGCTCAATCGCAGATGCGCTACTCCTGGCCTTGGCTGGGTGCCCTGGGCGCAGCTTCCGGAGCGCTGGGGGGGGTGTTCGGCGTTGGCAGTGCGGTGGTCGCCACGCCTGTGCTGACCAGTATTTTCGGCACCACCCAGGTGGTGGCCCAGGGCCTGTCCCTGGCCTTGGCCCTGCCCAGCACGGCGGTGACCCTGGTGACCTACGGTATCCACCATGAGGTGGATTGGCAGGTGGGCTTGCCGCTGGCGGCAGGTGGCCTGTTGAGTATCAGTTGGGGGGTAAGGGTCGCCCATGCCTTGCCGGAGCGCCTGTTGCGTGCCCTGTTCTGTGGCTTCCTGGTGGTGTGCGCAGTGATGCTGGGCCTCAAGCTTTGAAGCCTTCGACGATATGCTCGGCCAGGCATTCGGTAATGGGCGAGGGTTTGTTGAGGTTGCGCAAGAGCATGATGCTCGCCTCTGGCAGCAGGGGCAGCCCTTCGGCCTCACCGAGGATGCGCATGTCCGGCGTGATCAGGCTTTCCAGTTGCGCGGTGACGGCGAGCCCTGCGCTGACCACCGCCATGATCGCCGACAGGCTGGAGCTGTTGTAGGCGATCCGATAGTCCAGGCCGGCAGCGTCCAGGGCATTGCAGGCCCACACCCGGCAAAAGCAATCGCTGTTGAACATCGCCAAGGGCATGGGCGACTGTTCATGTGCGCTGAAGCACTGGGCCGCGGCCCAGACGAAACGCTCCTTGCGCAACAGTTGGCCGATCTCGTTGCCAGGTTCCCGGGTGACGATGGACAGGTCCAGGTCCTGGCGTTGCAACAGCTGCCTGGAGGACTCGCAATGCACCTCGATCTGGATCAATGGGTAGCTTTGGGCGAAGCGCGAGAGAATTCCCGGTAAAAAGCGCATCACATAGTCGTCCGGGGTGCCGATGCGCACCAGTCCCACCATGTGCGGCTCACGCAAGGTGTTGAACACCTCGCTATGCAGTTTCAGGATGCGCCGGGCATAGCCCAGCAGCACCTGCCCCTCGGCGGTCAGCTTGACCTGGCGGCCATCGCGCTGGAACAGCTGGCGTTGCAGCACATCCTCCTCCAGGCGCTTCATCTGCATGCTGACCGCAGACTGGGTGCGATTGACCCGTTCGCCAGCCCGGGTAAAACCGCCTTCATCGGCAATGGCGACGAAGGTACGCAGCACTTCGGTATCGATACTGGGGAACTGAGACATTCATCAAATCCTGAGATGTTCGGCATAAGAAACATTCGTTGGATTGATCTTATTCCTGGGCAGACACTGGCGTCATCCCCACTGGAGGGCAAGATGATGAAAGGTCAAAAGGGTTTTGTACTCGTCCATAAAACACCCTTCCAAGGGTTGTCGCTCAGTGTCTTGTGGCACAAGGTGGCCCGCTGGTACACCCTGGGTCACGAGCGCCGGATGCTTGCCAGTCTCAGTGACGAGGCGCTCAAGGACCTGGGGCTCACCCGAGTGGATGTCGAGCATGAGAGGGTTCGCCCATTCTGGGACGACCCGATGCATAAATGAGCGTAGGAGTGGCTACCCAAATCGGTTGTCGGTGCGTTAGCGTGCGCTCAGACAAGGAGGAATCCATGCCCGTAGCCCATTCTTTTTCGCTCAAGCAGGCTCGACGACTGGCCTTGGCCGCCCAGGGATTTGGCGGGCGGCGGCCGCCAGCATCGATCAAGGCGGCACGCCTCAACCAGCAGATAGAGCGCCTGGGGCTACTGCAGATCGATTCGGTCAATGCGTTGGTTCGCGCCCATTACCTGCCGTTGTTCTCCCGTCTTGGCAGTTATCCACAGCAGTTGCTGGATCAGGCTGCCTGGAGCCAGGGGCGGCAGCGGACCTTGTTCGAGTACTGGGGGCATGAAGCGTCGCTGTTGCCGATGTCCATGTATCCACTGATGCGCTGGCGCATGCAGCGAGCCCGTCAGGGCCAGGGTATCTATTCCCAGCTGGCGCGGTTCGGCCGGGAGCAGCAGGCCACGATCAGCCGGGTGCTGGCGGCAGTGCAGACGCAGGGCGCCCTGGGCGCTGGCAGCCTGTCCAGTCGCGAGGAGCGGGCAGGGCCCTGGTGGGACTGGAGCGATGAAAAGCATGCGCTGGAATGGCTGTTCGCCGCTGGTGAGGTGACGGTGGCCGGGCGACGGGGGTTCGAGCGACTGTACGATTTGCCGGAGCGGGTCATTCCCCGGGCCATCCTCCAGCAGCCGCTAATGGATGAGGCCCAGGCCCAGCGCCAATTGCTGGTGCAAGGGGCAACGGCCCTGGGGGTGGCGACGGAAAAGGACCTGCGTGATTATTTTCGCCTCGATCCTGCCGATAGCCGCGCTCGCCTGGCCGAGTTGTTGGAGTCTGGCGAGCTGCTGGCCTGTGAGGTTCAGGGGTGGCGGCAGCCGGCTTACTGCCTGCCCCAGTTCAAGGTGCCGCGCAAGGTTGGCGCCAGTGCCTTGCTATCGCCGTTCGATTCGCTGATCTGGGAGCGCAGCCGCACCGAGCGCCTGTTCGATTTCCGCTATCGGCTGGAGATCTACACACCGCTGCACAAGCGAGTCTATGGCTACTACGTACTGCCATTTCTGCACGATGAGCGCATCGTTGCCCGGGTCGACCTGCGGGCTGAGCGTGCCCAGGGGCGACTGGCGGTGCATGCGGTGCATGAAGAGGCGGTGGGGCTGGACGAACCTGGAATGCAGGCGCTGGCCGGGCAGCTACGGCAGATGGCTGACTGGTTGGGCCTGGCGGACATTCAATTGAACTGCCCGCGAGAGGGGGCACAGCGTTTGCGCAAGCTCTTGGCCTGAAGCCTTCGCGAGGGCGTCCCGCGAAGGCCGTAGCAGGTCCTGGCCGGACTCAGCGCTTGACCTGTTTCAGGGTCTCGGCAATCAGGAATGCCAGCTCCAGGGACTGGTCGGCGTTCATCCGCGGATCGCAATGGGTGTGGTAGCGGTCCGACAGGCCATCTTCGGTAATGGGGCGCGCACCGCCAATGCACTCGGTGACATTCTGACCGGTCATTTCTATATGAATGCCGCCGGCGTAGCTGCCCTCGGCCTGGTGCACCTGGAAGAACTGCTTGACCTCGCTGAGGATCTGGGCGAAGTCCCGGGTCTTGTAGCCGCTGCTGGCCTTGATGGTGTTGCCGTGCATCGGGTCCGAGCTCCACAGCACTTGCTTGCCTTCGCTTTCCACCGCACGGATCAGTCGTGGCAGATGCTCGCCCACCTTGTTCGCCCCCATGCGAACGATCAGGTTGAGGCGGCCTGGGTCGTTGCTGGGATTGAGGATGTCGATCAGGCGGATCAGCTCCTCGGTATCCATGCTTGGGCCAACCTTGACCCCGATCGGGTTGTTCACCCCGCGCAGGAACTCGACGTGCGCACCATCGAGTTGCCGGGTGCGATCACCGATCCACAGCATGTGCGCCGAGCAGTCGTAATAGTCGTTGGTCAGGCTGTCGCGGCGGACGAAGGCTTCCTCGTAGTTGAGCAGCAGTGCTTCGTGGGCCGTGAAGAAGCTGGTTTCGCGCAATTGTGGCGAGCTGTCCAGGCCGCAGGCCCGCATGAACGCCAGGGTTTCATCGATGCGGTCCGCCAATTGGCTGTATTTCTCGGCCAGTGCCGAGTTGGCGATGAAGTCCAGGTTCCACTTGTGCACCTGGTGCAGGTCGGCGAAACCGCCCTGGGCGAAGGCCCGCAACAGGTTGAGGGTGGCGGTGGCCTGGTGGTAGGACTGCAGCAGGCGATCGGGATCCGGTACCCGGCTTTTTTCATCGAAGCCGATGCCATTGACGATATCGCCACGGTAAGCCGGGAGGGTCACGCCATTGATGGTCTCGTCGTTGGCCGAGCGTGGCTTGGCGAACTGGCCGGCCATGCGCCCGACCTTGACCACCGGGCTGCCGGCAGCGAAGGTCATGACGATCGCCATCTGCAACAGCACCTTGAAGGTATCGCGAATCTTCGCCGCGGAAAATTCTGCAAAGCTCTCGGCGCAATCACCGCCTTGCAGCAGGAAGGCACGACCCTGGGTGACTTCGGCGAACTGGCGGCGCAACTCCCGGGCTTCCCCGGCGAAGACCAGCGGTGGATAGCTGGCAAGGGTCTGCTCCACCTGGAGCAGGTGTGCAGCATCGGGGTAATGGGGCTGTTGCTGGATCGGCAAGGCGCGCCAGCTGTCGGGGGTCCAGGGTTGGCTCATCGCGTACTCGATTGCGTTACGGTGGGGTAGGCATGTTAGCAGCAAATTAATGCGTGACCTGCTTATCGGGCTTGGTCGACAATCGCGCCTTTGCGCTCGCCATCGAGCGGCTGGTTCATGGCACCGGCAAGGTTCGCACCGGTGCATTAGGAGATGAAATGACTGAGGAGCGCGTCGAGCGAGTGCTCGCCGAAGTTCACGACGAGTTCGGCATGATCCGGGTCCTGGAAGTGGCCGATTATCGCTTTCTCGAATTTGGCGAGGCCATCGAGCAAAGCTGCGTGTTCACCGCAGACCCCAGTTGGCTGGAGTATGACTACACCCGCGCCATGCTGATTGGTGCGTTGTGCCATGCCGCACCTGAAAGTGCGCTGTTTCTCGGGCTGGGCGCCGGTACCCTGACCCAGGCGTGCCTGAAGTTCCTGCCCCTGGAGGACGTCGAGGCTATCGAACTGCGTCCGGATGTCCCGCGCCTGGCCATCGAGTACATGGGACTGGATGATGATCCACGGCTTTATATAAGGATTGGCGATGCCCTGGAATTGCTGGACAGCGCCGAGCCTGCCGACCTGATTTTCGTCGACCTGTACACCGATGTCGGTCCAGGTGTCGGTCATCTGGCCTGGGGGTTTCTGGAAAACTGCCAGAAGCGTCTCAACCCCGGCGGTTGGCTGGTGATCAACCAGTGGGCCACCGATGACGGCAAGCCCCTGGGGGCGGCGTTGTTGCGTGGCCTGTATCACCGGCATTACTGGGAGCTGCCGGTGAAGGAGGGCAATGTGATCCTGATCGTACCAGCCGACCTGGAGCAGGATCTGGACATGCCGGGCCTGGTGGCCAGGGCCGAGGCCCTGGCGCCGCGCCTGGGCTATTCGTTGCAATCGCTGATCAAGGACATCCGCCCGGCTACCTGAGATCGTTTTGCAGGTGCTGTTAGCAGCCCTTGAACGATCCCGGGCGTTTTTCCTGCATGGCCCTTATGCCCTCCTTGGCATCGTCGCTGTTCATCAGCTTCTGCACCAAGGGGGGCAAGCCCCGGGCGGCTGCGGCCTCTCCCTCGAGGCACGCCTGGCGCGCCGACAACAGTGTGGCTTGGACCCCCAGTGGCGCCTGTTGGGCGATGCGCTGTGCCAGTTCGATAGCTCGTGGCAACAGGTCTTCGCTGGCCATGACTTCCTGCACCAGCCCCATCCGCAGGGCCTCGTGGGCATCGAATTCATCCCCGGTCAACAACCAGCGCATGGCGTTGCCCCATCCGGCCAGTTGCGGCAAGCGCAAGGTGGCACCACCGAATGGGAGGATGCCCCTTTGCACCTCCATCTGGGCGAAGCGGGTGTTGCTGGCGCACAGGTTGATGTCGGCGGCCAGCATCAGTTCGATGCCGATGGTCAGGCAATAGCCTTGCACCGCCGTGATCACCGGCTTGCTTACCCGCGGCCCGGCGAACACGCCCCAAGGGTCGCAACCGCCAGGAGGCGCCTGCCAGCCCTGGGCCAGGGCGGCGGCTACATTGGCCAGGTCCAGCCCGGCGGTGAAGTGCTCGCCATGGGCGAAGACCACCGCGACACGTGCCTGGCTGTCGGCCTGGAATTCGCCGTAGGCCAGGCTCAATTGATTGAGTAGTTCCAGATCGAAAGCGTTGCGCTTGGCAATCCGGTCCAGGCCAATGAGGAACAGATGGCCACGTTGTTCACGGCTGACGCGACTGGCGCTGGGCTGATTCATAGGGGGTTGTCCTTGGAAGACAAAAGGGCGGCTGTGGGATGATTTGGCGAATAAAGGTGAACCGATTAAGCGAGGCGCCCATTTACCCGGGGCTTGAGCAAAAGTAGCGTGCCGCCCGAGTCTGCGCAAAGCCTGTGGTAATCGGGGGTTGAGCGGATTTTTCCGACAAAAAAAACTCCCTTTTTTAAGTAATTCCGGTATAGTGCGCGCCGGCCTTTAACCGGGCCCCGTTTAGGTAACGCATTTCCCCGAAGTCAGCTTCGGCTGCTTGTCCGCTTCGCGGGCTATCCTTGACGTTCATTTCTTTCAATCGTTTTCGCAAATCCCCGCCGACAAAGCTGCCAGGGTGACTCTCCGAGTCTTACACGGCATGCGCAGCTTTGGAGCATGGGTCTTTGCGGATGCACTTAGAGGCAGACCCATGACCCAGGAAATCGGCGGCTTCGCCGCTCTTGAACTTCATCCCAATATTGTCGCTGCAGTAGTCGCTACCGGCTATGAAGAGCCTTCGGCCATTCAGCAGCAGTCGATTCCGATCATCCTTGCCGGTCACGATATGATTGGCCAGGCGCAAACCGGTACCGGTAAGACCGCTGCCTTTGCCCTGCCTATCCTGAACCGCATCGATCCGTCCAAGCGCGAGCCGCAAGCTCTGATCCTGGCCCCAACCCGTGAGTTGGCGCTGCAAGTAGCAACTGCTTTCGAAACCTACGCCAAGCAAATGCCTGGCGTGACCGTTGTGGCCGTCTATGGCGGTGCGCCGATGGGCCCACAATTGAAAGCAATCCGTAATGGCGCGCAAATCGTTGTCGCCACCCCTGGCCGTCTGTGCGACCACCTGCGTCGTGACGAGAAGGTCCTGGCTACCGTGAACCACCTGGTTCTCGACGAAGCCGACGAAATGCTCAAGCTGGGCTTCATGGATGACCTGGAAGTGATCTTCAAGGCCATGCCGGAGTCCCGCCAGACCGTACTGTTCTCGGCCACTCTGCCGCAGTCGATCCGTGCGATCGCCGAGCGTCACCTGAAGGATCCGAAACACGTCAAGATCCAGAGCAAGACCCAGACCGTTACCGCGATCGAGCAGGCCCACCTGCTGGTTCACGCTGACCAGAAGACTGGTGCGGTCCTGAGCCTGCTGGAAGTCGAAGATTTCGACGCCCTGATCATGTTCGTGCGTACCAAGCAAGCCACCCTGGACCTGGCCAGTGCCCTGGAAGCCAAAGGCTACAAAGCCGCTGCGCTGAACGGCGACATCGCCCAGAACCAGCGCGAGCGCGTGATCGATTCCCTCAAGGATGGCCGCCTGGACATCGTTGTGGCTACCGACGTTGCCGCCCGTGGCCTGGACGTACCGCGCATCACCCACGTATTCAACGTGGACATGCCCTACGATCCGGAATCCTACGTGCACCGCATCGGCCGTACCGGTCGTGCCGGTCGTGAAGGCCGTGCCCTGTTGCTGGTGACCCCGCGTGAGCGTCGCATGCTGCAAGTGATCGAGCGCGTGACTGGCCAGAAGGTTGCCGAAGTTCGACTGCCCGATGCCCAAGCCGTTCTCGATGCGCGCATCAAGAAGCTGACCAACAGCCTGTCGCCGCTGGTTGCCGATGCTGAAGCGACCCATGGCGACCTGCTGGACCGCCTGACTGCCGATATCGGTTGCAGCCCGCGTGCCCTGGCTGCGGCTCTGCTGCGCAAGGCTACCAATGGTCAGGCGCTGAACCTGGCAGCGATCGAGAAAGAGCGTCCGCTGGTGCCGAACAGCGCTCCGCGTGGCGAGCGTTCCGAGCGCTATGGTGATCGTCCTGAGCGTGGCGAGCGTGAGCGTCGCGCACCGATGCCGCTGGCTGAGGGCCGTGCCCGTTGCCGTACTGCGCTGGGTGCGCGCGATGGTATTGCCGCCAAGAACCTGCTGGGGGCGATCCTCAATGAGGGTGGCCTGGCTCGTGAAGCCATCGGCCGGATCCAGGTGCGTGACAGCTTCAGCCTGGTAGAACTGCCGGAAGAAGGCCTGGATCGTTTGCTGACCAAGCTCAAGGACACCCGCGTAGCTGGCAAGCAGCTCAAGCTGCGTCGCTACCGCGAAGATTGATCGGCTCGCGAGCTGATTGATCAGGCAAAGAAATCCCCGACTGGTTCGGGGATTTTTTTTGCCTGCTGCGCCAGCTGTTCAATCGAAGCGATAGATATCCATGCCCAGCGCACCCAGGGTGAAGCCTTGATGGACCAGGCCGAACGTGTCGCCGGCGCCTCGGGCGAAGTACAGCGGTAGCAGGTGTTCATCGCTTGGGTGGCTGCGTACGGCATGGGGGGCCTGTTGTCGATAGGCGTGCAGGGCACTCTCGTCATTGGCAGCCAGGTGCTGGATCATCCAGTCGCGAAAGGCCTTGGCCCAGGGTTCGACGCTTTCCGGGCCGGCATGCCAGTCCAGTTCCCGCAGGTTGTGGGTGATGCTGCCGGAGCCGATCAACAGTACGCCCTGGGCCCTCAGGCTGGCCAAGGCGTGGCCGATGCGAGTCTGCAGGGCCGGTCCTTGCTGGCTGGGGAGCGACAGTTGCACGACCGGGATATCTGCTTGTGGATACATCAGCGATAGCGGTACCCAAGTGCCGTGATCAAAAGGGCGGTGCTCGTCCAGTTGTGCCACGAGGCCGTTGGCCCCCAGCAGCTGCACGACTTGCGCGGCCAGTTCGGGGCTTCCGGGGGCGGGATACTGCACGGCGAACAAGGCCGCCGGGAAACCGCCGAAGTCGTGCCAGGTTTCTGGATGCGGGTGGGCACTGACTCGCAAGTCGCTGCTTTCCCAGTGGGCCGATACCACCAGGATCGCCCGGGGGCGTGGTAGCTGTGCGGCCAGGCGGGCCAATGCCGGACCGCTTTCGCCGGGTTCCAGGGCCAGCATGGGGGAGCCGTGGGAAATGAACAGGCTGGGGAGCATGAAGAAGGTCCTGAGGGTTAAGATGCGCCATCTTCAATCAGGTCATCGATCTAAATCTAATATAAGTTTTAGGGCTTTTTGATCGAATTCCAAGGGTGTTTCATGCAAGCAGATTTTTGGCACAAACGCTGGGAGCAGGGGCAGATCGGTTTTCATTCGACAGAGGTCAACCCCTATCTGCAGCAGTACTGGCCAGGCCTTGGCCTGGCAGCGCAGAGCCGGGTGCTGGTGCCGCTGTGCGGCAAGAGCCTGGATTTGCTCTGGCTCGCCGATCGTGGGCATCAGGTGTTGGGTATCGAGCTGTCGCAGAAGGCCGTGGAGGATTTTTTCCATGAGCATCAACTGCAACCAGAGACCCGTCAGCAAGGAGCGTTCACGGTCTATGCCCAGGGGCCGATCCAGATCTGGTGTGGCGATTTTTTCGCCCTGACCGCCCAGGACATCGCCGATTGCACGGCCTTGTACGATCGTGCGGCGATGATTGCCTTGCCCCAGGAAATGCGCCAGCGCTATAGCGCACACCTCAACGGCCTTTTGCCAGCTGGTACTCGTGGCCTGCTGATTACCATGGACTACGATCAGGCCCAGCTGGACGGGCCGCCATTCGCGGTACTGGATGATGAGGTCCGACAGCGTCTGGAGGGCAGTTGGCAACTGCAGGTGGAGACCGAACGGGACATCCTGGGTGAGAGCTGGAAGTTTCTCCAGGGCGGCGTCACCCGCCTGGTGGAGCGGGTCTATCGCCTGGAGAAGCAGCGTGAACGCTGAGCGTTCCTGAGTCCATGCAAAAGGGCGACTTGCGTCGCCCTTTTGCTGGTTGCCGTACTGCGGATCAACCGCGGCGACGCAGGGCGTCGATGCGATCTTCCAGTGGCGGGTGGCTCAGGAACATGCGAGCCAAGCCTTGCTTGATGCCACCGTTGATGCCAAAGGCATTCAGGGTGTCGGGCATGTGCACTGGCAGGCCTTGCTCCGAACGAAGGCGCTGCAGGGCGCCGATCATCGCATTGGTGCCGGCCAGGCGGGCACCAGCTTCATCGGCACGGTACTCGCGCTGGCGCGAGAACCACATCACGATGGCACTGGCCAGGATGCCCAGGACCAGTTCGGCGACGATGGTCGCCACGTAGTAGGCAATTCCCTGGCCTTCTTCGTTCTTGAAGATCACCTTGTCGACGAAGTTGCCGATGATCCGCGCGAAGAACATCACGAAGGTGTTCACCACGCCCTGGATCAATGCCAGGGTGACCATGTCGCCATTGGCGACGTGGCCGATCTCATGGGCCAGCACGGCCTTCACTTCGTCTGGCGAGAAGCGCTCCAGCAAGCCTTGGCTCACGGCTACCAGGGCGTCGTTCTTGTTCCAGCCGGTGGCGAAGGCATTCGCTTCGTAGGCCGGAAAGATCCCGACCTCCGGCATCTTGATGCCAGCCTCGCGGGACAGTTGTTCAACGGTCTGCAGCAGCCATTGTTCATGGCGGGTGCGCGGTTGGGTGATGATCTGCGTGCTGGTGCTCATCTTCGCCATCCACTTGGAGATGAACAGCGAGAACAGCGAACCGGCGAACCCGAAGACCGCACAGAAAATCAGCAGCTGATTGAGGTTCAGATCAACCCCGTTGGCCGCCATGAACCCGTTGAAGCCGAAAAGGCTCAGGGTGATGCTGGCAATCAGCACGACCGCAAGGTTAGTGGCCAAAAACAGCAGGATTCGCATCATGGTTGTAGAAATCTCCTCAAGCTAAAGATGTTGCGTACCGCGGGGTATATAAGGCGCGACAACGCCCTATTCAATACAGCTTCTATTTCAAACTATGTCGCATGGAAAAGGAGATGACGCTGGCGTGACAGCTTCATGACCAGCCGTCGCACGCAGTCATCACCTGGTTGCAATGCAGACCCTGTGACAGTGGATGCGATGGAAAGTGCAAGCTTAGTAGAGGGGGGCGGAGAAGGTCAGCGAAGATGTGTTGCTGAATTAATCGCAGTGCGATCAGGGAAGGATCGCACTGCGTTATCAGAATTATTGACGGTAGGACTTGAGGAAGTTGCCGATCCGGCCAATGGCCTGCTCCAGGTCGTCGACCCGAGGCAGGGTGACTACGCGGAAGTGGTCCGGCCACGGCCAGTTGAAGGCTGTGCCCTGGACGACCAGGAGCTTTTCCGAAAGCAGCAGGTCGAGGACGAACTTCTCGTCATTGTGGATCGGGCAGACTTTCGGGTCGATCCGTGGGAAGGCATACAGCGCGCCCATGGGCTTGACGCAGCTGACCCCGGGAATGTCGTTGAGCAGTTCCCAGGTGCGGTTGCGCTGTTCCAGCAGGCGGCCAGGCGGCAGGACCAGGTCGTTGATGCTCTGGTAGCCGCCCAGGGCGGTCTGGATCGCATGCTGGCTGGGCACGTTGGCGCACAGGCGCATGTTGGCCAGCATGTCGATGCCTTCGATGTAGCTCTGGGCGTGGTGCTTGGGACCGGAGATGGCCACCCAGCCGGAGCGGAAGCCCGCCACGCGGTAGGACTTGGACAAGCCGTTGAAGGTCAGGCACAGCAGGTCCGGGGCCAGGGAGGCGGTGCAGATATGCACGGCGTCATCGTAGAGGATCTTGTCGTAGATCTCGTCGGAGAACACCACCAGGTTGTGCTGGCGCGCCAGCTCCAGCATGCCCAGCAGCACTTCCTTGGGGTACACGGCGCCGGTGGGGTTGTTCGGGTTGATGATCACTAGGGCCTTGGTGTTCGGGGTGATCTTGGCCTTGATGTCGGCGAGGTCGGGCCACCAGTTGGCCTGCTCGTCGCACAGGTAGTGCACCGGATTGCCACCGGCCAGGCTCACCGCGGCGGTCCACAGTGGATAGTCGGGGGCCGGGACCAGCACTTCGTCGCCATTGTTGAGCAGGGCCTGCATGGCCATTACGATCAGCTCGGATACGCCGTTGCCCAGGTAGATATCCTCGATGCCGATGCCTTCCACCTGCTTCTGCTGGTAGTACTGCATCACAGCCTTGCGCGCGCTGAACAGGCCCTTGGAGTCGCTGTAGCCCTGGGCGGTCGGCAGATTGCGGATCACATCCTGGAGAATCTCGTCCGGTGCCTCGAAACCAAAGGGCGCCGGGTTGCCGATGTTCAGCTTGAGGATGCGATGGCCTTCCTCTTCCAGGCGTTTGGCGTGCTTGAGCACTGGGCCGCGAATGTCATAACAGACGTTGGCGAGCTTGTTCGATTTGCTGACCTGCATGGCGATGTGTTCCCGAAAATGAACGATCCAGGCGGAGGATGAACTACCGTACTGGGAATCCTGCCGTGTGACACCGGCTGTAGCTCGCGCCGGCTGCGGCAGAATCCGTTTGAATGGGTGTAGCGCGGCTGCCAGACTGGCGTCTGACGAGGCGCAATCATACGTGCCGCCCGATCCGTGGAAAAGATACAGATCGGGCTTTTTCCGTTGCAGAGGAAGGACCATGGAAAAGCTGGAAAAAACCCTGGAAGAATGGCGGGCCATGCTCGATCCCGAGCAGTACAACGTCTGCCGGCTCAAGGGCACCGAACGTCCGTTCTCGGGCAAGTACAACGCCACCAAGACCGATGGGGTGTACCACTGCATCTGTTGCAATGAGCCGCTGTTCGACTCCAGGGCCAAATTCGATTCCGGTTGTGGTTGGCCGAGCTTCTACGAGCCCATCGCCGATAGCGCGATGATCGAGATCCGCGACCTGAGCCACGGCATGATCCGCACCGAAGTGGTCTGTGCCAAGTGCGATGCCCACCTGGGCCACGTGTTCCCGGATGGCCCGCCGCCCACCGGCCTGCGCTACTGCATCAACTCCGTCTGCCTGGACCTGGTAGCGCGCTAGGCGAAAGGACGGCTCCATGGAGTAATGCCGATCAACTAAGGAAAGGGTGGGAGCGTGGCTTGCCCGCGATGGTCGTTAACGCTAGCGCTTATTGACTGGATAAACGCAGCGCTCTGAAGTCCATCGCGAGCAAGCTTCGCTCCTGCAGGGTTCGCCTCGCTTGACTGGCTGGTATTGGGCTCCATGGGGCCTATTTTTTCGTTATTTAAATTGTTCACAATCTAATTGAGCGCTATTTTTATCCGTTCCCAACCTTCAATGGAGTTGCTGCCATGACCGATGCGTTGCTGACCATTCCCTGCACCACCATCAAGGGTGAGCAGAAAACCCTGGCGGATTTCGCTGGCAAGGCCGTGCTGGTGGTCAATACCGCCAGCAAGTGCGGATTCACGCCCCAGTACAAGGGGCTGGAGGAATTGTGGCAGACCTACCGGGACCAGGGCCTGGTGGTTCTGGGTTTTCCGTGCAATCAGTTCGGCAAGCAGGAGCCGGGCGACGAGGGCGCGATCTCCGAGTTCTGTGAGTTGAACTATGGCGTGAGCTTCCCGCTGTTCAAGAAGATCGAGGTCAATGGCGAGGGTACCCATCCATTGTTCGTCCAGTTGAAGAAGCGGGCTCCCGGGCTCCTGGGGTCCCAGGGGATCAAGTGGAATTTCACCAAGTTCCTGATCGATCGTGAGGGACGGCTGGTCAAGCGTTTCGCTCCGACCACCAAGCCCCAGGACCTGACTCGAGAGATCGAAGCCCTGCTCAAATGAACGACTCGCCCGTGGACTCACTCAAGCTCGATAGCCAACTGTGCTTCAAGTTGTATGCCGCATCCCGGGCCGTGGTGCGCGGCTACAAGCCGATGCTCGATCGCCTCGGCCTGACTTACCCGCAATACCTGGTGATGCTGGTGTTGTGGGAGTGGCATGCACAGCCTCCGCCCCTGCCGACGGTCAAGGCCCTGGGCGAGCGGCTGGCGCTGGACTCCGGCACCCTGACCCCCTTGCTCAAGCGCCTGGAACAACTGCAACTGGTGCAACGCCGGCGTTCCGGTCGTGATGAGCGCGAGGTGCACCTGAGCCTGAGCGAGGCGGGACTGGCCCTGCGCGAGCAAGTCCCGCCGCTCAAGGCGGCGCTGCTGTGCGACAGCGGAGTCGATCTGGACAACCTGGGCCAGCTGCGTGATGGCCTCGATCGCTTGCTGCAACAGATCAGAGCTTTGTCGTAGTCGGTACCCAGAGGTCCAGCAGGGCGATCAGCTCTTCACGCCGGAAGGGCTTGGCCAGGTAGTCGCTCATCCCGGCAGCACGGCAGCGCTCGCGCTCCTCGGGCATGGCGTTGGCGGTCAGGGCGATGATCGGCAGGTCCGGCCAGCGCCCGCTGCGGCGGATCTGCCGGCTGGCCTCGTAGCCGTTCATGACCGGCATGTTGCAATCCATCAGGATCAGGTCGAAGGCGCTGTGTTCCAGCTGGTTGAGCGCATCCAGGCCATGGGCGGCCACGGTGACCGAGCACCCCAGCTTGCTCAGCATGCCCTTGGCCACCAGTTGGTTCACCGGGTTGTCTTCTACCAGCAGGATGTTCGCCCGGCGGATCTGCGCCGGCATTTCCAGCTGTGCATCGTTGAGCGTGACGGGCTCGGCCTGCAGTGAGCGCCGCAAGGTCTGATACAGCGCATTGCGCGCCAGCGGCCGCGCCTGTTGTTGCAGCGGTGCCAGGGCACTGGCCTGCTCGCTGGGCAGGAAGCTGCCGTAGGCGGTCACCAGCAGGATCGGCGCATTGATGGCCGGGCGCAGGCCGAACAGGCATTCCGGGCAGTCGGTAATCAGCAGGTCGGGATGCCGCCCGGCCAGGGAGTCCTCGATATTGCACCGCTGGTAGCTCAGGCCCCAGGCCGGCAGCAGGCTGTCCAGCAGTTCCGCCAGGCCGCTGCCGGCATCGGTGATGGCAATGATCTTGCCGGACAGCATCGGCAGCGGTGTCGCCGGGGTGTGGCATGGCAGTGGCAGGTCCGCGCAGAACTGGCTGCCGAAGCCGACTTCCGAGCTGATGCTCAGGCGGCCGTTCATGGCCTCGCAGAGATTATAGGTCAGTGCCAGGCCCAGCCCGGTGCCGCCAAATTGCCGGGTAATGCCGGCACCTGCCTGGGTGTAGGGCTGGAAGATCTTGGCCTGGGCTTCCTGGGCGATACCGATGCCGGTATCGCAGATTTCGATACGTACTCCATCGCCCAGGGTACTCAGGCGCACATCGACCCGGCCGAAACGCGTGAACTTGAGGGCATTGGACAGTAAGTTGCTGACAATCTGCCGCACTCGCGTTGGGTCCCCCAGGACCAGCGCGGGGAAGTCCGGGGCAATCAGGCAAGCCAACTCGACGCTGGCCGCCGCGTTCTGCGACAGCAGGTTGGCGGTGTCCTCCACCAGGACCCCGAGATCGAAGGGAATGTGCTCGAGCTCCAGTTGCCCGGCGTCGAACTTGGACATATCGAGGATATCGTTGAGCAACTCCACCAGGACCTTGCCGGAGTCGTGGGCAATGGACAGTTGCTGGCGTTGCTCCGGGTTCAGCGGGCTGTCCAGGGACAAGGCGATCATGCCCAGCAGGCCGTTGAGTGGGGTGCGGATCTCGTGGCTCATGGTGGCCAGGAACGCAGCACGTGCCTGGGCCATGTCCAGTGCTGTGCGTCGCGCCGCTTCCAGTTCTTCGTTGGACTGGCTGAGGCGAGCATTGCTGGCCTTGAGTTCGGTGGTACGGGCCGAAACGATGTTCTCCAGCTGCCCGAGGTACTCGGTCAGGCGATTTTCGGCATTGCGCCGCTGCTGGATTTCGGTGGTCATGATCTCGAACTGCTGGTTGGCGACCTTGACCAGCACCCCGACCTCGTCGTTTTCATGGCCAGGAGGAAACTCCAGCTTGGCCTGCTGGGCACTGCGCGGGTCGCGGCTGCTGAGCTCGCGGATCACACCGACCAAGGGCTTGGTCAGCATCACGTAGAACAACCCCAGGAGAATCCCGGTGAGGATCAGGCTGCGGGCAAACCCGTTGATCAGGGTGACTTCGGCGCGGCGCAGGAAGCGGCTGCCGAAAGCGTAGGTGTCGACATCCAGGTGCAGGGAGCCCAGGGACTCCTCCGGCAGGTGGCTGAGGTACAGGCGATCCTCGAACTGGCGGTCGGCGCCGAACAGGAAGTCGCTGATGGCCCGGTAGCGGCTTTGCAGCGGTGGGCGCTCGACATTGGCCAGCAAGGTATTGTTGTTGTCGATCAACTGCGCACGGATGATTGCCGGGGAGCGCAGCAGGCCCAGGGTCAATTCCTGGGCCAGTTCGGAATCGATGTTGTAGGCGATCCGTGAGGCCGGATTGTGACTGATTTCCAGTAACGCATGGATTTCACGATTGATGGAGGCGTCTTCGCTGGCATAATCGATGCCGATTTGCAGCAGACTGAGCGCGGTCCCCAGAATGAAACCCACCACCACGGTGAGCCGAGCCTGTTTATAGGACAGGCGGTTGGTGAAATTGATATCCATGGGGAGTTGAACCACTTTCGTTTCCCTTCGCTGCGCAAGCATAGCTGATCATCTTGGGTTGCCGGCTTGGCCTGGCAGCAGCTGATAAGGCGATAGACCCCTCGATCAGGACTGCGTTTCGTCTGTGTGCCGCATCATTACCTTGAACGTGCCTGAGGAAAAGTCGTGGATGCTCGATTGATTGCATTTCTTGAACGCGCCGATGCGGTTCTGGCCCGGATCGAACCCCTGTTGCCAACCCCGCGCCAGTCTATCGACTGGAGCCAGTGCCTGGCTGCTCGCTGGCAACGCGAAGGCCGCAGCGGTTTCCTGCTGCCACTGGAGGTCAGCCTGGACATGCGCCTGAGCGACCTGATCGGGGTCGACAAGCAGCGTGAACAGCTGGCGCGCAATACCCAGCAGTTCCTCGACGGCCTGCCGGCCAACCATGCCCTGCTCTGGGGCTCGCGTGGCACTGGCAAGTCCTCCCTGGTGCGGGCGCTGCTGGCCGAGCACGCCAGGAGCGGCCTGCGCCTGATCGAGATCGAGCGCGACCACCTGGCGGACCTGCCGCGAGTGGTGGAGCAACTGGTCAAGCTGCCCCAGCGTTTCGTGCTGTTTTGCGACGACCTGTCCTTCGAGTCGGGCGAGGGCGACTATCGGGTGCTCAAGAGCGTGCTCGACGGCTCCCTGGAGCAGGCCCCGGAGAACGTCCTGCTCTACGCCACCTCGAACCGCCGGCACCTTGTACCGGAAAAGGAGAGCGATAACGAGAACTGGAAGCGCGTCGATGGCGAACTGCACCCCAGCGAAGCGGTGGAAGACAAGATCGCCCTGTCGGACCGCTTCGGCCTGTGGTTGTCGTTCTACCCCTTTACCCAGGAGCACTTCCTCAATGTGGTCGAGCACTGGATCGGCGAGCTGGCAGGCAAGGCCGGCCTGAAGTGGCAGCGCGACGAGGCGCTGGACATTCTCGCGGTGCGCTGGGCCACCGGCCGTGGTAACCGCAATGGCCGCTGTGCCTATCAATTTGCCCGCTACTGGGTGGGCTTGCAGTTGTTGGAGCAAAACGCATGATCGATTTACAAGGGACCGGACAGGGCCTGGACGGCTATGGGTTGCTGTGTGCCCAGTTGCAAGCGCTGCTGGCCGATGAGCGCGACTTTATCGCCAACGCGGCGCAATTCTCGGCATTCCTGTTCAGCCAGCTCGAGGACTTGAACTGGGCCGGGTTCTACCTCAATCGCAACCAGGAGCTGGTACTGGGCCCGTTCCAGGGCCAGATCGCCTGTGTGCGCATTCCTTTCGGGCGCGGTGTGTGTGGTACCGCGGCGGCCACCTTGCAAACCCAGCGAGTGGAAGATGTGCACGCGTTTGCCGGGCATATCGCTTGTGACAGCGCGTCCAACAGTGAACTGGTGGTACCGCTGGTCAAGGAGGGCCGACTGATCGGTGTGCTCGACCTGGACAGCCCGAAGCTGGCGCGCTTTGGGGCAGAAGACCAGGCAGGCATCGAGCGCCTGGCGCAGATCTTCCTGGACGCCAGCGACTGCTGAGCCTTCAGTGGCCTAGTCCGGCCTTGCTCAGCAAGGCCGCCTGGTCCACCGGGTCGATCTGCTGCGGCGTCAGGAAGCGCTCGGCGTACTGCTGGTAGATCCGCTGCTGGATGAACAGCTGGAACAGTTGCGGATCGATATGGGCATCGCGGCACATCATGGCCATGATGCCCAGCGCTTCGCTCAGGGTCTTGCCCTTCTTGTAGGGTCGGTCTGCGGCGGTCAGGGCTTCGAAGATGTCGGCGATGGCCATCATGCGGGCCGGCAGGCTCATCTGCTCGCGCTTGAGCTGTCGCGGATAACCGCTGCCGTCCATTTTCTCGTGATGGCCACCGGCGATTTCCGCCACGTTCTGCAGGTGGCTCGGGAAGGGCAGGTGCTCGAGCATGATGATGGTTTGCACGATGTGGTGATTGATCACATAGCGCTCCTCGGCGGTGAGGGTGCCCCGGGGAATGCTCAGGTTGTACAGCTCGCCACGGTTGTACTTGTGGAGCGGCATCTGCAGCTTGAAGCCCCAGGGATTGTCCGCCGCGAGGATCTCCGTGCTGTCACGTTCCAGCAGGTGGTCGGGGCGGTCGGCCAGCAGCGGTTCATCCACTGGCAGTTCGGGGGCGGGCGTGCGCTCCAGGCGCTGGCTTTCTGCCCAGGACACGCCCAGGCGGTTGTCCAGGGTCCGGCTCCAGGTCCGTTGGGCGATGCGTTGCAGTCGCTGCTGGTCGGCCTCGGCCATGAACTCGGCACCGAGGTTGCAGCGGGCGACGAAGGCGAATTCCTCGTCCAGTTGTTGCAGGCGTGCATCGCGTTCGCTGGCCTGGGGCACCTCATCGGCACCCTGGGCCAGTGCCTTCCAGTAGTCGATCCAGACATCGCGCTTGAGCACCTCGAAGCGGGTGCGAATCTCATGGATACGATCGTTCAGGGTTTCCAGCTTGGTGGCTTTGTCCACCACGTACTCGGGGGTGGTTACCTTGCCGCAGTCGTGTAGCCAGGACGCGACATGCAAGGCCTCCCAGTCGTCCTCGCTGGGCTGGTAGGCGGCGAATCCGGGCTCCTGGCTGGCAGCGGCAGCTTCGGCCAGCATCAGCATCAGCGCCGGCACCCGCTGGCAATGGCCGCCGGTATAGGGGCTCTTGGCGTCGATGGCACCGGCCAGCAACTGGATGAAGGCGTCCAGCAGTTGCTTCTGTTTGTTCTGCAGGCGCTGGCTTTCGATACACAGTGCGGCGGTGGCTGATACCGCCTGGATGAAGGCGATGCGGTCCGGGCCGAGCTTGTCCATGTCGGCCTCGCTGCCGCTGTCTACCAGGAACAGCAGTAGCATGCCCACCGTCTCGTTGTGCCGGTTGCGCAAGCGCACGCCCACCAGGTGGGCGCTGGGGCTGTCCAGGGCCAGCAGGATACGTTGCAGGTTGCCGGCCTGCTCGAAGCCCAGGGTGGTGACCACGTTGTCGTTGTTCGCCAGTTGTTGCAGCCAGGCTGGGTTATGCGGGTCGGCCAGGTCCTGGGTGGCGATATCGAAGGGCGAGAGGTCCTGGGGTTGCCCGTCGATGATCAGGCCATGGGGTTCCAGGCGCGTGCCCTTGCTTTCACAGAGATAGATCAGCCCGGCCTGGGCCTGGGCGATCTTCACCGTCTCGAACAGCACTCGTTGCAGCAGGGGATCGAAACGGGTTTGCGAGGACAGGCTGGCGTTGATCTCGAAGAAGCTGGCCAGGGTGCTCTTCATTCGGGTCATGGACACGCTCAGTTGATCCACTTCCAGGACCGGAGAGCGGCGTGATGCCGGGTAGTGGAAGTCGAAGCTGCGGATAGCATCGGCTTCCTGCACCAGGTTACGCAACGGACGGACCAGGATGCGTGATATCAGCCAGCCCAGGGGCAGGCACAGCAACAGGGTCGTCAGGGTGATCAGCGCACCTTGCCAGCGCAAGCGGTAGGCATCGGCCAGCAACTCGTCCTCGGGTACCAGCAGGTTCAGTTGCAGGCCGCCGGGTCCGCCTTCGGCGATATGGCTGCTGGCAACTATCCAGTTGCGACCCTGGACTTGCAGATGGCCGTCCACGGTCTGGCCTTGAAACAGGGCGTTGAGCACCGGGTTCAGGTCACTGGCCTTGATCAGGCGGGCGGAGCGCTGTTCCACCAGCAATCTGTGGCTCTCGGGATAGGCCACGACGTTGCCCAGGTCGTCCAGCAAGGCCACTTCGGTGGTGGCGGTGACGCGGTGCTTGGCCAGGGTCGAAGACAGTTGCTCCAGGGTCAGGTCGGCGGCGATCACTGCCATCTTGCCGCTGCTGCGGGCCAGGGTGGTGCCGACATTCAGCGTGGAATAGAAGACATACGGCCGGGTGGTGATCTGGTCGGCATTGCCTCGGGCATTAGCGAACCAGTCCCGGGTCCGGGGATCGTAGCGCTCGTCGGGGTGATCCAGGCGCCCGAGCAGCACCAGGTTTGCGTCATAGAACAACGATTGCGACTTGACCTGGCCAGTACTGGCGTTGCGCTCGATGCTCCATACCTCATAGGCACTGTTGGCGGGAGCCTGGCGCTTGTCCTTGATCTCGCTGTTGCGCAACGGCCGCACCATGAAGAAGTCACCGTTGGCGTACCCCAGGTACAGCGATGCCAGGTCGGAATTGTCCAACAGGGACTGGCTGAATGGCTGGAGCAACTCCAGCCGCTGCTCCAGGTTCGGTGCCTGGGTCGCCGACCTGGTCGCCAACAGGCTCAGCACATGGCGGATGGGTTCGTAGGTGGATTTCAGGTCGCTGCGTACGTCCTGTTCTATGCGTTGGAACAGTTTTTCGCTGCTGCCGAGAATGATGCTTGTGGTGGCCTGATAGTTGTAGATGCCCAGCACCACTCCAGTCAGGAGCAGCAACAGGGTGAACATCGCACTGATATGAATATGGAGGGGGAGACGGCGTTGTGCGGGCAATGGCGTGCTCGGCATTCCAGTTCTCTCCAAAGGCACATCAGGCATGACTCAGGAACCAAGCATAGTTAAGGCAGGCATTCCTGCTGCGATCTTGCTTGGAAGTTGATGGCGTTCACTCATTCGCAGATGAGGGCGCGGGGGAGAGGATAGTGGCTTTTTGATATTTGTCTGGCAAGAGACGTTTTTTAGTCGCGCTTGCCAGGCTCTCGGGTGGGAGCGGCGGGTGTGGTGAGGCCCATGGCTTAGGGCGATTCGGCAGTCGCTTGTCGATGACGCTCAAGATGTCGATGCAGGGATTGGGTGAACCGCACCAGCTCCAGGTCCAGCTCATCCACAGCGTTGCCGATCAGTTCGGCTCCAGCGCCTCCCAGGCACGCCAGCTCGAGGGCTTCGCAACATTCATGTAACGCGTCGGCTCCGGCCATCAGTGCCGAGCCCTTGATCTTGTGGGCCAGTGGGCGCAGTTCCTGGAGATTGTCGGGGCTGATCCGGACCAGCAGGCGGCGGTCGTCATGACAGCACTGCAGCAACTCCTTGAGCAGGCGCAGGGCAAATTGCGGTTCGCCACGGGTCAGGGTGCGCAAGGCCGCCATCTTGAAACAGTCTGCCCGGGGCTGTGGATCGAGCATGGCCAGCTTATGGCTCAGCACGCCGATGCTGAGGGGCTTGAACAGGCAGTCGTGCATGCCGGCATCCAGGCAACGCTGGACTGTCTGCGGGTCGTTGCTGGCGCTATAGCCGATCAGGGTGATCGCAGGTCTCCGCTCCAGGGCTTCATCCTGGCGTATGGCCTCGGCCAGTTCATAGCCGTTCATCACGGGCATGTTGCAGTCGACGATCAGCAAGTCGAAGTCCCCGGATTTCCACTGCTGGTAGGCCTGCAACCCGTCCGCGGCACTGGTGACCCGGTGCCCGAGGTATTCCAACTGCCCACGCAGCAGCACCAGGCTCGCGGGGTGATCGTCCGCCAGCAGGATATCCAGTGGCTGGCTGATGGAGGGCAGTACGGCTTCCTCCTTGGCCGGGACAGGCAGCGTGCGACCGGTCAGCGGTAGCCTGACACGCGCTTCGCTACCGGGGCCGTTGCGCCCGTGCAGGGTCAGGCTGCCCCCCATCTTCTGGCACAGGTGATGGCTGATGGGCAGGCCGAGCCCGGTGCTGTCCCGGGCCGACTGACCGTCAGGCTTGGATTGGGCGAAAGGCTGCAACAGCACACGCTGGCGCTGTGATTCGGCAATGCCGATGCCTGTGTCCAGCACCTGCAGGCGCAGCCTGAAGTGTTCCGGGTGCTTGTCGGGCACCAGCTGCAACCTGACCCGGACCTCGCCCCGATGGGTGAACTTGATGGCGTTGCTCAACAGGTTCGATAGCACCTGCTTGAAGCGCAGGGCGTCGATCAGGACCAGGGGCTCGGGGTCCGGGACCTGGTACTCAAGGTTCAGCTCCAGGTGCTTCTGGCGAGCCAGGATCAGGAAGATGCTCATCACCGAATCGACGCAATCGCGCAGGCGAGTCCAATCCGGGGCCAGTGACATTTGCCCGGATTCGATCCGGGTTACATCCAGCAGGTCGGCCAGCAACTCCCGCAGGTCCCCGGCCGCCCCAAGCGCCAGCTCGATGGAGGAGCGGTTCGGGTCCTGGGCCTGGGTGCGCTGCAGCATCAGCTCCAGCAAGCCGATGAGGGCATTGAGCGGCGTGCGTATTTCATGACCGATGTTGCCCAGGAAGCGGCTTTTTATCCGGCTGGCCTCTTCGGCCTGTTGCTTGTCGGCTTGCAGGGCCTGGCTCGTGCGCAACGTTGCCTGCAGCAATCGGGTGCCTTGGCGCAGTTGCCGATACAACCAGGCCTGGCCCAGCAAGGCCGCCAGTAGCAACGTGGTCATTGCAATCAGTGCGGGGTGTTGCAGCAGGAAGTCGATCATTGCCGTGGTTCATCAACAGGGCAGGGTGGCAGGCAGGGAGATTTCATATCAGTTCGTGGCGCTTGGCCATATTCACCAGGGTGTTCATGGAGGCAGCGGCCAGTTTCTGCATGATGCGCTTCTTGTAGGTGCTGACGGTCTTGTTGCTCAAGAACATCCCCGTGGCTATCTGTTGGTTGGTTTGTCCCATGGCGAAAAGCTGCATGACCATCAATTCCCGGTCGCTCAGGGAGTTGAACTGTGCCATCTCCAGGGGAGCGCCAAGGGCAGTGCGGCTGGCCTGCATGGCCTGGCTGGGAAAGTAGTTATAGCCGCTGTGGATCGCCTTGATGGCGCTCAGCAGCTCGCTCAGGTCTTGCTGCTTGCAGACGAAGCCGCTGGCGCCGGCACGCATGCAGCGATTGGCGAACAAGGCGGCGGACTGAGCGGTCAGGACCAGGGTTCGCACAGGCCGGGGCATGCTGCCAAAACGTTCGAGCAACTCTAGGCCATCGAGCTTGGGAATGCAGATGTCGAGGATGATCAGGTCCGGTTCGTGCTCGCGGACCATTTGCAGGGCATCGACGCCGTTGTCGGTTTCACCGATGACCGCATACCCCTCGTGTTCCAGGAGAAAGCGGATGGCCAGGCGTATGACAGGGTGGTCGTCAATGATGAGTACAGAGCGCATACGGACCTCCTGTCGATGAGTGGAAAGTTCGAACAGTAGCCCAGCTGTCTTGGGGAAGGCGTGGCGAAAAAGACCGTGGAGCGAATTCGAGAACGGTCCTACAGCGAATAAGGGGAGGTATTACAGTCAGGTGGCACGCAGAGGAAGCCCCTGTCGGGGAGGCGAGGGGCAAAGGCCGCCCCCGGGAGGAGGCGGCCGATGCTTCAAGGTGCTTTCTGGTCGATACCGGCCTGCAGCAGTTGGCTGTCACTGTGGCCGCCGACACGCAGCGGGCCCAGGTTGAACACCTGGTCCTTCTGGGTGGCGTCGTCCTGCTTGCGGGTCAGTTCGTTGCCACTGCCCAGGGCCAGGTTGACTGGCGACTTGGACAGGTTGACCCCGACGTCGACGCGGTAGTCCGAGCCGGCCAGGGCGGTGCTGGTGACTCGCGAGCCGCCGAGGTCGACACGTCCGTCGCTGGCGCCGATGCGTGCTCCGGTCAGCTTGGTTTCACCGCTCACCGACAGATTGACGCCCTGCCGGCCACTGATGCCCGAGGCCTGCTGCACGCTGTCCTTGGCCTGGTGACTGAGGTTCAGGTTCAAGGTCGGGGTGTAGGAGGTGTTGCCGCTCTTGTCGCCGAACAGCACGTTTTCCGTGGTGTTGGCCACGCTGGCGCCAGTGGTGGTCTTCTCGTTGACCGAGTAGCTGTCGCTGGTCTTGGGCCAGAAGCGGTCCTTCAGGCTGGAGAAGCGATTGCCCAGCGCGTCGGCCTTGTCGGCGAGATAGCCCTTGGCCTTGTCCACGCTGTTGCCGATGGCGCCACGAGGCTCGGGGTTGACGTCGTAGCTGGCGCTGCGGCTGAGCTTCTCGCCCAGCCGTTCCTTGGCGTTGTCGGCCTGGCTGACCAGGCTGTCTTTGGCCGAGCCGAGCTTGTCCACGCCCTTGTCGACGGCGTTCTCGAGTTTTTCCCGGTGCTTGCCGAAGCTCTTCTCGGCCTTGGCCTGCAGATCGTCCTTGAGCGGACCGGCGGGTTTGGCCAGCTTGCTCACCAGGCCAGGCTGGTTCTTCTCCGCGTCCAGCTTGGCGTCGATGTTGACCTGGGTGGAACGCACCTGGTCCTGGCGGCTTTCGATGCTCAAGTCACCGCCAATCGCTCCGTCGACCCGCTGTGCGTCGATGTGCGCACCGGCCAGTTGCACGTTGCCGGCACTGGCGAGCACAACCTGGTCGGCCTTGATCAGGCTGTCGTGCTGGGTACTGTTCTGGCGCCGGTCGACGTCGATCTTGGCCCGGGCGTTGATCCCGTGGGCGTTCTTCGCCGAGCCCTGCTCGGCGTCGGTCGGGGTGGTCTGGCTCAGGTTGGCCCCGGCGCCCAGGGTCAGGCCCCAGTTGTTATGGACCTGGGTTGCCTGCGCCGACTCCTGGTAGATACCGCCCTGGGCGGCATCGAGCACCACCTTGCCGGCATCGACCCGGGTGCCTTGCAGGTGGATCGCAGCATCACCGCTGGCGCCGCTGGCGAGCGTGACCTGGCCCTGGCTGTAGAGCTGGCCGCCACGCTGGTCCTGGTCCTGCTCGGAGACCCGGCCGATGTTGAAGTTGGCGCTCAGATTGGCGTTCTTGCCGCTGCTCTGCTCGCTGCTGGACTTGCCACCACCGGCGGTGAGGCCACCGCCCAGGTTGCTGCCCTGGCTGGCGTGGGTATTGGTCGCGGCTTGCAGGTCGAGCTTGCCACCGGCATTGAGGCTGATATCCCCGGTGGGGCGCGCGGCGTTGCCGATCTGGGTACCTTGCAGGGTCAGGTTGCCGCCACTTTCGAGCTGCACCTTGCCCTGGCCCTGGATGCTGGCGACCTGCGCCTGGCTGTCCTGTTGGTCCAGGCGCTTGTGGTCCAGCTGGAGCCCGGCGCCGACGTTGAGGTTGGTGCCGCTGCTGCCGGGCAGGGTGCCCAGGCTCAGCGAGGCATCGCCCCGCAGGCTGGAGTTGCTGCTGTCCTGCTTGTCAGTGGCCTGGTTCAACGCCAGTTCGCCGCCGGCCTTGATCTTCACGTCGCCCTGGCCGCCATTGAACTGGCTGCCCTCGAAGCTGGCGTCGCCGGTGAGCTTGATTTCCACGCCCTGGCTGCCGGCATAGCTGCCCACCTGGGCTTTCTCGGTGCTGCTGGTGACGGTGCTGCTGCCACCGGCGCCGCTGCCGCGGATGTTCAGGTCTTCACCGGTGTTGGTGTAGACCCGTACGCCGACCTTGGCGTCCACCGCCTGCTCGCTGCTGCTGTGAGTGTCCTTGGCGGCGCTGGCCACCAGGCTGCCGGCATCGATCTTCACCGCGCCGTCGGTGGCGCGGTACTGGGTGCCCTGGTCCTGCAGTTGGCCGTCGGCCTTGACCTGGACCTGGCCACCGCTCAGTTGGCTGACCACTGCGGTGCTGGCGCTGGTGTCGAGTTGGCGGTTCTGGTGGCTGACATCCACGTCCAGCCCGATGTTGGGCTGTTCCAGGGCGTCGAGCACCCCAGGCTGGTGGAACTTGCGCTGGGCCACGCCCTGGACGGCCTTCTCGATGGGCCGGGCCACGCCCTTGTACTCGACGTTGGCGCCGACATCCACCGCCCAGTTGTTCTCCTGGTGGTGGCTGCTTTCGCTGTTGTGTGCGGCGCGGTTGTCGATTTGCCCGGCGCTGACTTGCAGCTTGTCGCCGGCCTTGACCTGGGCGCCCTCGGTGCTCAGGCGATTGCCGGCGCTGATGGTCAGGTTGCCGCTGGCGGCGATGTTGCTGGTTTGTGCGGTGCTCTTGCTGCTGCTGTCCTGGCTGCTGTTATGGGCTACCTCCACGCCGTTGCCGGCCCGATCCAGGCCGCCGGTGTAGTAGAAGCCGCCACCAGTGGTGGTGCTGTCGCTGTGCTTGTCCTGTTTGTCGTGCGCTGCCAGCAGCTCGACGTTCTTGCCGCTCAGGCTGGCATCGCCCGCGGTGGCCGCCACTTTGCTGCCCTGGATGCTCACGTCCTCGCCGGCACTGACCGCCAGGCTGGTGCCGCTAAGGCTGGACGCCTGTTGCCGGGTGCTGTCGCTGCTGTCGTTGCGCTGCTGGTCCTGGTAGCGCACGCCGGCCCGGTACTGGCCGCTGCCGGGTGCGGTCTGCTTGGCGTAGGCGTCGAAACCGCGCTGTTGCGAGCTGCTGCTGGTGTGCTGGGTATCCTCGGCCGCTGTCACCTTGACCGAGCCCTTCGCGCTGGCGTCCAGCTGACCCTTGGCGCTGACCTGGGAACCACTGACGATCAGGTCCTTGGCGCTTTGCAGCTTGAGGTTGCTGTCCGAGCGTACTTGGCTGCCGACGGTGGTGCTGGCCTTGTTCTGCTGGCTGCTCTCGTCCTTGGCGATGCCGAAGAACTTGCTGTCCTTGTTGTGGCTATTGCTGTGGCTGGTGTCCTGCACGCCGTCGATGGTCAGCGAACCGTCGTCGCTGATAACGCTGGCCTGGGTGCCGCCCCGGGCCTGGCTGCCGCTGATGCGCACGTTGTCGGCCTGCACGATCAGCTTGCCCTCGGCATTGACCTTGCTGCCCTGGTTCTGGGTCTTGCCCTGGTCGCCATCGGCGTTCTTGCCGAAGAAGCCCCCGCCCACCAGGTCGCCGGAGTAGCGTTGCTCGCTACTGCTGCTATGGCGGCTGGCGCTGGTGATATCCACGTCTTTGGCCGCCAGTTGGATATCGCCCTTGCTGTGCAGTTCAGCGCCTTCCAGGCGTAGCTTCTGCTTGCTGTCGAGTTGCAACTGGTTGCCGCTCTTGAGCTGGCTGGTGATGCTGCGCTGGTCGCTGCTGGCGGTATCCCAGGTTTCCTTCCACAGGTGCTTGCGGTGCTGGCCCTGGTCGCGCTGGGTGTGGGTCTCGGTGGCGGCGGTCAGTTGCAGGTCGCCACCACTGTTGGCGGACAGGCTATTGCCGGCCTCGATGCTGCTGGCCTGCAGCCGAGTGTCGGCCCCCGAGTTCAATTGCGCGTTGTGTTGCGCCACCACCTTGTTGCCGTGCTGGCGGCTGTCGCTGCTGGTCTCGGTGCGGTCGTAGGTTTCCCAGGTAATGCCGATGGTGCTGTTGTCCCACTGCTGGCGTTTTTCCTGGAGCTTGCGGCTTTCGATGCTGCTCAGGGTCAGGTTGCGCCCGGCGTCGAGCTTGACGTTGCGTCCGCTGACGTCGGTGGCGGCCAGGTCCAGGTCGCGGCCGCCATGCAGGTCGATATCGCCCTGGCTGCGCAGGTCGGCCCGGTTGGCGTCGAGGCTGTTGGCCACGGCCTGGCCACGGATGTCCAGGTCGCCAGCGGAGCTCAGCTTGATGCCATCGTGACCGTCGATCTGTACCGCGCCAACGCGTACCCCGGCGCCTTCGGCGGTGCTGACGATATTGATCCGCCCGGCGCGCATGGCTCCGAACAGGCTGGCGTCGATGCGCTGCTCCTGGGTGTGGCCGGCCGGGTCGACCTGGCGTACCTGGCCTTTGGCATCGAGTTGGTTACGCCCTACGGTCAGGTTCAACTGATCCTGGGCCTTGAGCTCACCGCGGCTGTCGATACGGGGGGCGATCAGGTTGATCGAGCCTTTGTCGTTGCGCAGGCCACCGCCCTGGATGTCCAGTTGGCCCCGTGCGTCGCGGGTGTTGAGCCCTTGCAGCTTGCCGTCCTCGAGTTCCGGACGGCCCACCACCAGGCTGGCGTTGGGGGTGTTGAGGAAGCTGCCACCGTTGACCGAAATGCCGTTGGGGTTGGCCAACACGAAATCGGCGGCGGTACCGGCGATTTCCTGGATACCGTTGAGCTGCGAGGCATTGCGGCTGATCACTTCGTTGAGGATCACGCTGGCCGCCTGGCCCTGGAACTGCGGGTTGGCCGCCACCTGGCCAGCCAGTTGCGAAGCTGCCTGGTGCAACACATCGCTGTTGTTGTTGAGCACTACGCCTTGCTGGCCGACGTTGTAGTCCAGGAACTGGTTATGGGACAGGCCGCCGGAATTGGGGGCGACGATGTTGACGATGGGCACGCCACCCTGGTCTTGCAGGATCGGCACGCCACCCGGGCCCTCGACCACGGTGATGCCGCCGGCCAGGGCCAAAGGCAGGTGGGAGACCAGCAGCAGGCTGGCGATGGTCCAGCGCAAGGTGCCCTGGGGCGAAAGGTGGAACCTGTGAGTGTTGTCAGGCATGAGAACCTCGTTCTAAGTAGGTGAGCCGGGCGTTGCTTTCTGTGGTCAACGGCCCATGGGGCTCAGGTTCATCGATTGATTCAGGCTAAATCGGCGGTTGGTCAGATCTGCAGGCTGATCCTGGCCAGCCAGGTTTCCGGCTCCGTTCGCAGGCCCTGCGGCGTTTGCAGGCTGCGTTGGTAGTCGAGGTCCAGCTGCAGTTTTTTCCAGGCCAGGTTCAAGCCCACGCTGGCACCGGCGAGGTGTCGGCTCTGGGCGCCGTGGTCGGCCTTGATCCAGCCGTTGTCCAGGGCCAGGCGTGGGGTGAGTTTCACCGGCAGGTCGCTGTCCAGGGGCAGGCGCAGGGTGTTGCGCCACACCGCGCCGATGGCCCCGGAGACACTGTTGACTCGGTAACCGCGCACCGCCGAATCGTCGGTGGCCAGGAGTTGCTCGATCGCTGGCAGCGGGTCCGGGCTGTACTGCGCCGAGAGTTGGCTCTGCCATTGCCAGCGTTGGCCGCCCAGTTGCCCGTTGCGCCATTGGCTGAGGCTGGCGCGGTACTTGTGGAACTGTGCCTTGGGCAGGTTGCGTTGTACTTGTTGCGAGTCGCGGTCGGCACCGAACCAGGTCAAGCCCTGGGCATAGTTGACGTCCAGGTTCCATACCGCGCTGTTGAGCCAGAACAGGTTGAGCCCGGTCTCGGCCACGGTCAGGGTCGGGCTCTGGATCTGCAGATGGGCTTTTTGCAGGTAGCTGTCGACGTCCTTGTAGGCCAGTTGCAGGTTGGCGCTGAGCTGGTGGCCCTGGCCGCGCCACAGCACCCGGTCGGCACGGGCGCTGACCATGTCGGTACGGCCGCTGTTGTAGAGGGTGGTGCGGGCCAGCTTGAGCGGCGAGCGGTATTCGGCATGGCTGGCGAACAGGCTGTAGGTCCAGTAGCCATAGGGCACGGAGTAGAACAGGCTGCTGCTGCGGCTGTAGCGTGGCCCCTGGTTGAGGGTGTCGCTGTAGTTCAGGTTCAGCGCATCGTTGAGCTGCAAGGGGCTGTCGAGGTTGAAGTTCAATGACTGGCGGTCGCGCCCGGTGCCGGCGCTGCCGAGGTTGTCCAGGCCAAGTCCCAGGCCCCAGCGCGCAGCGCTGCTGCGTGAGCGCAGGATGATCCGCGAAGCGCCAGGTTGGCTGCCCGGGGCGATATCGGCAGTCAGGTCCAGCGAACGCAGGCGATTCAACTGGTCCAGCCCCTGTTCCAGGTCCCGCAGGTTCAGGGGCTTGCCG
Organism: Pseudomonas sessilinigenes; assembly: GCF_003850565.1. Taxonomy (NCBI): domain Bacteria; kingdom Pseudomonadati; phylum Pseudomonadota; class Gammaproteobacteria; order Pseudomonadales; family Pseudomonadaceae; genus Pseudomonas; species Pseudomonas sessilinigenes. The sequence continues at coordinate 6,678,971 of NZ_CP027706.1, read as the reverse complement.
AGCACTCCCGGGAACGCCCCGCGCAACGACACTGGCAGGCTCTGGTCGGCCAGTTCGATGGCCTCGACGTAGCCTTCCTCGATCAGGATATCCAGGCTGTGCCCGGCGGCCGGAGCGCTGGCCAGGTAGGGGCGGCTGGCGATGTAGCCGGCCTCCACATAGAGGCGGGTGAGGGCGGCCAGCAACTGGTTGATCTGGTTGACCCCCATGCACGGCGCCACGTACGGCTTGATGAAGGCATTGACGCGGCTCTTGTCGAACAGGCTGACGCCACCGATGCGTGTACCGCTCAACGGCCAGCAACGGCTGTCGCTGGCGGTTTGTTCGGGCACGCCGGCCTCGGTCTTGGTACCGCTGAAGCTGCCCCGTTGCATCTGTCGCTGGCGCTGTTCCAATTGCAGCTGTTGCAGGTTCTGTTGTTGCTGCTGTTGCAGGCGCAGGGCTTCCTGGCCGGGTTGCAAGTCGTCGCCCTGGGCCGGGCCCAGGTACGCCAGGCCCAGCAAACAAACCAGGCCCCAACCGCCGGTGCGAATAGGAAGAGAGCGTTCAGTACGTGATGAATGGGGCACTTGGTGTCCTTACTGTAAAAAGGCCAAGTGACGAACAACAGAGAAGCCGGTTAGCGGGCTCAACTAGTGACGTCGCTTTTAGTTCTGCCCTATGAACATCAAATCCCAACGACAGCTATATCGAGGAGCAATGTTCAAGTGCTCGAGAGTGACAGTTCCTGAGTGAGTACCGGGTGATTCAGTGCAGTTTCAGGTATGACAAAAGGGTTGAGTGAGTAGCCGTGGAAACGTTACAGCGCAGCGCGGATTTATTTTTATGGAGGGCGTTCAGCGGGGAAATTTCCTGTTGAAATCGAGACTATCCGAAACCAAAAGTACTATTTGTACGTAAATTGTAAACGCATAGAAGGCTAACTAAATTTTACTCCTGGCCTTTGCTGGCAAGGCTTTCGCCAGAAATGACAGATGCTGGAAGGTGGGACGCCTGATGGATTTAGGGTGGAGATGTTTAATTTTGTGAGTCTTTTGGAATATTCAGTAGTGAACTAACTAGTTTCATCTTGCGGTTTGTCTTGTTAGTTGAGTTGTTGCTCTATTTTTTATTTAGGGTGATTTCGTTTTTAAACTAAGGGTTTTCCTTAGAATCATTCGGTTGTATTGCTTGCGGCGATCTATGGGTGTTTTCGGGAGCCTGGCGGGAATGTCTTGCCAGTATTCAGGCGCAGCCTTCGTTAGATGGACTAGGGGAATCCCTTAGTCGCGGGGCAGGTGTCGTGGTTGATATCAGGCACCTGCCGCGAGGGCGAGGTGCCGGGTAGCGGAGATTACTGCGGGCTGGAGCGGCCGGTCATTTCCCGGGCCATTTCACTGGCGTAGCTGTCGGTCATGCCAGCGATGAAATCGATCATCCGCAGGAAAGACTTGTGCAAAGGCCAGCTCGGGTCCGGTGCGTTGTTACCCAGCAGGTCGAGGATCCGCCGGTTCTTGAATGAAGGCGTTCTGCCGCCATGTTGTTCCAGCGCAGCGCCACAGAAGGAGTTCAGGAGAATCTCCAGGGTGGTATAGGCGCCGATCTCGTGCAGGGTCTTGCGCTTGTCCTGGAAGATTTTCTTGCGGGCCATGTCCTTGGCGTTGAGTACGCAACGCTTGGCGGGGCCGTGCATGTGTTCCACCAGGTCACCGTGCAGGGTGCCGGCCAGCAGCGCGTCCTGCTGTTCGACGAAGGCACGGGCCGCCGCGTTGGTCAGGTGCTCGATGGCCTTGCCCCGCAGGATCGCCAGGCGCCGCCGGCGCGAATCCTCGGGGCCGAGCTGGCGGTAGGTTTCCGGCAGGTCGTCGCCTACCAGGCCGAGCAACAGGGATTCGACCTCGGCGTACTCCAGCAGGTCCATCTCCAGGCCGTCCTCGAGGTCGATCAAGGCGTAGCAGATGTCGTCTGCAGCTTCCATCAGGTACACCAGGGGATGCCTGGCCCAGCGTTGCTCCTCCAGCTGCGGCAGGCCCAGCTTGTGGGCGATCTGTTCGAGCAGGGGCAGTTCACTCTGGTAGCAGCCGAACTTGTGTTTCTTGTAGCCCAGGGCGTCGGCATGGTGCGCGGTCCAGGGGTATTTCAAGTAGGTGCCCAGGGTGGCGTAGGTCAGTCGGGTACCGCCATCGAACTGGTGATATTCCAGTTGGGTCAAGACCCGGAAACCCTGGGCATTGCCCTCGAAATTGAGAAAGTCCAGGCGCTCGGCCTCGCTCATCGCATCGAGCCAGCCACGCCCGGCCGCCTGCTGGAACCAATGGCGGATGGCATCCTCGCCGGAGTGGCCGAAGGGTGGGTTGCCGATGTCGTGGGCCAGGCAAGCGGATTGCACCACCATGCCCAGGTCACTGGGTTCGCACCACTCGGGCAGGGCGTTGCGCAGGGTCTCACCGACGCGCATGCCCAGGGAGCGGCCGACGCAACTGACCTCCAGGGAGTGGGTCAGGCGCGTATGGATATGATCGTTGCTGGATACCGGGTGCACCTGGGTCTTGCGGCCCAGGCGGCGGAAGGCGCCGGAAAAGATGATGCGGTCATGGTCTTTGTGGAAAGGGCTACGGCCAAGTTCTTCCGGGCTGTGCACTGGCTTTCCGAGGCGTTCGCGGTTGAGCAGGGTCTGCCAATCCAAGGCGGGTCTCTCCGAAGAAAACACAAAGTGCCCAGCTTCCGGGTTCCCGCGCTTGGCTGCAAGAGGGCGTAGGGGCTGCTGTGCAAGTAAATGCCGCGGATCGGCGCGGCGCAGCGATCGGCGGGTCGCTAGAGCCCGGCGGCATCGATATCGATCAGTAGCAGGCGCTGGCCGTTGGCGAAGAACTGGCCGGCGGTCAGGCAATACTGGTTGCTGGTGGCATCGCGATAGGTGCTGGAAAGAATCAGCCGGCGTTCCTCCCAACCTTCGGCCAGCAGGTGGTAGAAGTACGGGCGCCAGGACCAGTTGTGGCCGACATAGCTGGTGTCGACGTGCCAGGCGCCGTGGCGCCGTTCCAGGTTCGGAGTCAGCTGGGTGCCGTGGCGGTCGCACTGATAGAAGCGCAGTAGCCAGGGAAAGGCCTCGAGCCTGGGCAGTTGGCTGACGGGGGCCTGGGCCAGGGCCCATGGCTGCAGCAGGTTCATCAGTTGCGCCAATTGCTGGCGCAGGCGCATCAGGCGATGGCGCTCCTCGAGCTTGTCGCGCACATAGCGTTCGCGCAGGCGTGCGAAGGGCTGGACGAAGGTGTCGCTGGCAAAGAACCCTTCCTGGGCCTGGGCGAACAGGAAGCCCTGCACATAACGTGATCCGCATTCCAGGGCGAAGTCCAGCTCGGCTTCGGTCTCCACGCCTTCAGCGATGATCCAGCAGCCGGTTTTCTCGGCCATCTGCGCCAGGGCCTTGACCACATCGCTGCTGGGGCCGCCACGGGCCGCGGCCTGGAACAGCCGCATGTCGAGCTTGAGGATGTCCGGTTGCAGGGCCAGTACCCGGTCGAGTTGCGAGTAGCCGGCGCCGAAGTCGTCGATGGCGATCCTCGCCCCGGCCTGGCGATAACGCTCCACGACCTGGGCCAGGCGCTGGCTGTTCCCGCCCAGCTCGGTGATCTCGAAGACGATGCGTCGCGGATCGATGTGGTGGTGTTGCAGTTGCTTGAGGCTTGGCAGTGGCTGACCGGGCCGCAACAGGCTGATCCAGCGTGGCGAGATGTTCAGGCTTAGGAACCAGTCCTCCGGGGCCTGGTGCAGGCGCCGCAGGGCATCCTCGCGGATCTGGCGGTCGAGTCGGCGCAAGGCACTGGCCGGGGTGCGTGGTTCGCTGAACAACGGACCTACCGATACCAGTTGGTCGTTGCCCAGGCGCAGGCGCCCCAGGGCCTCGACCCCGGCGATGCGCCCGGTGGCGGTGTCGATGAATGGCTGGAAACAGGCGAGCGGTTGCCCGTCGATCACAAGGCCTCCTCATAGGGCGTCAAAACGGCATGGACCAGCACCTGGTTCAGGGCCGGTCCGGGTTGCTTAGCAAGAATGCAGCCAGATGAGGCTGATCAGGTTTTGCGCGAAGAGCCCTGCAACACCAGCTTGATCAGCGGCATCAGGCTGGTACCCAGGCGCACCAGGCGGGCAAGGCTGCTGGTGCCACCGTTCTTGACGCCCTTGCCGGTGATGAAGCCCAGCAAGGTCACCACTGCCACGCCCCAGAGAGGGGCGTGCTTGATGCCCAGGCCGTCCTGCCAGCTTTGTCCCAGGTTGCGCATGCGTTGCAGCGGTTGCAGCAGTTGCTGGGATTCGTGGCGGATCTCCTGGCGATGCATTTCCATGCGCAGGCGGATCAGGGCCTTGCGCATTTCCCGGCGGGAGCTGTTCTGTGGAATTTCAGGCAGGTTCATGGCAACAGGCGCTCCCGGTCATTGGCCAGCTCCTGAAGGGTGGCATGGAAGGGCGATGATTCGTCGAACACCGCCGATTTCAGGCGCAAGCCGCAGAAGATCGCTGCCAGGGCATAGAACACGCACAGGCCGATGATCCCGGCCAGGCGATAGCTGTCCCACAGCAGGATCAACACCAGCGCCGAGAGCCCTACCAGCAACAGCAAGGCGAATACCAGGGCCAGGCCGGCGAACAGCAGCAGGCTCACTGTCCGGGCTTTTTGCTCCTGCAACTCGATGCCGAACAGCTCGACGTGACTGTGCAGCAGGCCCAGGACCGCCGCTCCCAGGCGTCGTGAGGATGCACTCGGGCCATGGCCGGAGGCGTTGGATTCATCGATCGCCATATCAGCGCCGTGTCGCCAGCAGGCCAATCAGGAAGCCCACCCCGGCGGCGATGCCCACCGACTGCCAGGGATTGGCCTGCACGTAGTCTTGCGCGGCGGTGACCGCGGCCTGGCCACGCTGGCGCAGGGAGTCTTCGGTCAGTTGCAGGGTTTCCCGGGCCTTGAGCAGGCTTTCGTGGATCTGCTCGCGTAACTCGTCGGCCTGGTCGCCGGCCAGGGTTGCGGTGTGCTCCAGCAGACGTTCGGTGTCACTGACCAGTGCCTGAAAATCCGCCATCAGTACTTCTTGAGCCGTCTTTGCCGTTTTGCTGGCCATGCTGCTGCCTCCTTAAGTGGCTTGTGTGAGCTATGAGTATGAGCCCTGAATGAAGGTTCACTGTAATTGCCTGGTACAGCTTTTGCTTTGTCCTGGTGCGCAGGTTCTCGAGCCTGCGCTGAAAACGAGCGGGGAAAGCGCTGTGGACCGCGCAAACCCTGGCCGAGTGAATCACAACCCCAGGTCATTTTCTTGCGTGCGGCGCTGCTTACGGCCCCTTGCGCGCCAAAACGGTTCACCGGATACAGCTGTTGGGTGTCCGCGAGCCAACTTGGTGCAGGGGCGGCGTTGCAAGGCTTGCGCGAGCCGACGGCCATTACCGGATCTGCCTACTCCATGGAAAACCTGCAAAGCGCTGTGGACACCCTGGTCCACGGTTCCAACACCCTGTTCATCCTGATCGGGGCGGTCATGGTCCTGGCCATGCACGCCGGTTTCGCCTTCCTCGAAGTGGGCACGGTCAGGCAGAAGAACCAAGTCAATGCCCTGTCGAAGATCCTCAGCGATTTTGCTGTCTCGACCCTGGCCTATTTCTTTATAGGCTACTGGATCTCCTACGGTGTGAGCTTCCTGCAACCGGCCGCGGTACTTAGCAGCGATCACGGCTACGGCCTGGTGAAGTTCTTTTTCCTGTTGACCTTCGCGGCAGCGATCCCGGCGATCATCTCTGGAGGCATCGCCGAGCGCGCGCGGTTTGTCCCGCAATTGTGCGCCACGGTGCTGATCGTCGCATTCGTCTATCCGTTTTTCGAGGGCCTGGTCTGGAACGGCAATTTCGGCGTGCAAGCCTGGTTGCAGGTGCACTTGGGTGCCGGTTTCCACGACTTCGCAGGTTCCGTGGTGGTGCATGCCATGGGCGGCTGGCTGGCACTGGCGGCGGTACTGTTGCTGGGGCCGCGCCATGGCCGTTATCGCGATGGCAAGCTGGTTGCGTTCGCGCCGTCGAGCATCCCTTTCCTCGCCCTGGGCTCGTGGATCCTGATCGTTGGCTGGTTCGGTTTCAACGTGATGAGTGCCCAGACCCTGCAAGGCCTGAGCGGTTTGGTGGCGGTCAACTCGTTGATGGCCATGGTCGGCGGTACGGTCGCAGCGTTGATCGTCGGGCGCAACGACCCCGGGTTCCTGCATAACGGTCCACTGGCGGGGTTGGTCGCGGTCTGCGCCGGCTCGGACCTGATGCATCCGGTGGGAGCCCTGGTCACTGGGGCGATTGCCGGGGCCCTGTTCGTCTGGTGTTTCATCGCAGCCCAGGGCAAATGGAAGATCGACGATGTGCTTGGGGTCTGGCCTCTGCATGGGTTGTGTGGGGTCTGGGGCGGTATCGCCTGCGGGATCTTCGGCCAGAGTGCGCTGGGCGGGTTGGGAGGTGTGAGCCTGGCCAGCCAGTTGCTGGGCACCGCGCTTGGGGTGTTGGTGGCGCTGCTGGGAGGCTTTGCCGTGTACGGCCTGGTCAAGGCCGTTTGCGGGCTGCGCTTGACCCAGGAGCAGGAGTACTACGGCGCCGACCTGTCGCTGCACAAGATCGGCGCGGTCAATCAGGAGTAGGGCTGCAGGGTCGCCCGCCGGCCTGGCTCGTTGCCGTCCAGGACGCGCCCGCTGCGCCCTTAACCGCCCAGCAAGCGTGCTTCGCATGCTTCGATGGCACTCTGTGGCCCGGACACCAGGATGCGATCGCCAGCCTGCAGCTGCAGGCCGGGAGACAGGGGCAGGTCATGGCCGTGACGCTGCACGGCGCGTATGTCCACCCCCAGTTGCTCCAGGGCCAGGGACTGCAGCGGCTGGCTGCAGGCGTGGGCATCGGCGTCCAGGTTGACGGCGTGCATCTGCACCGTGGGTGGCTCGCGGTTGTCTTGGGTGTCGCTCTGGCCGCCGTGGTAGAAGCCGTGGAGCAGGTGGTAGCGGCTGTGGCGCACTTCATCCACCGTGCGTTGTACGCGTTGCTCGGGCAGGCCGAGCATGATCAGGGCGTGGGAGGCGAGCATCAGGCTCGACTCCAGCAGCTCGGGAACCACGGCATTGGCTCCGGCGGCCTTGAGCTCGGCCAGTTGGCTGTCGTCCCGGGTGCGCACCAGGATCGGCACGGCGCTGTCCAGGCGCCGGGCGGCCTTGAGTACGGTCAGGGCGATGTCGCTCTTGTCCACCGCGATCACCAGCAGGCGCGCCCGTTCCAGGCCGACCGCCGCGAGCAGATCGCCACGCCGGCAATCGCCGTAGTGCACGCAGCTTTCCGCCGCCGAGGCCTCCTGGACCCGCACGGGATCGTCGTCCAGGGCGATGTAGCGCAATTGCTCGTGGCGCAGGAAGCGCCCGATGGATTGGCCGACCCGGCCATAACCACAGATCAGGACATGGCCCTGCAGCTGGGCATTCTGTGCGCTGATCTCTTCCAGTTGCGCGGCCTGGTTGGGCTTGCGATGCAAGCGCGTGGTGAGCAGCGGAGCGGCCCGCAACAGCAGCGGCGTCAGCAGCATCGAGCAGAAAGTGGCGGCCAGCAGCAGGCTGCTGATTTCTGCCGGGATCATCTGGCCCAGTTGCATCTGGGCCATCAGGGCAAAGCAGAATTCACCGCCCTGGGCCAGGGCCAGGCCGCTGCGCCAGGCGGTTTCACCGTCGCTGCCGCGCAGTTTGAGCAGGGCGGCCACCACCGTACCCTTGATCAGCAGCAGGGCCAGGGTCAGGCCGATGATCAGCAGGCTGTGGTCGATGAACAGTTGCAGGTCGATGAGCATGCCGATGCTGACGAAGAACAGCCCCAGGAGGATGTCGCGAAAGGGTCGGATATCGGCCTCGATCTGATGCCGGTAGTGACTTTCCCCCAGTAGCATGCCGGCCAGGAAGGCTCCCAGGGCGGGCGACAGGCCCAGCAGGTGGGTCAGCCAGGCGGTCAGCAGGACGATCACCAGGGCCAGCAGTACGAACAGCTCGGCGGAGTGGGAGGCGGCGACTTCATGAAATAGCCGTGGCAGTAGCCAGCGGCTGGCCAGCAGCAGGCCGACGAACAAGATGACCGTCTTGCCCAGGGTCGCCGGCAGGGCCCAGTACCAGGCCTGCTCGGCATTGCCGGCGAACACCGGAACCAGCGTCAGCAGCAGTACTGCGACCACATCCTGGAACAGCAACACGCCGATGGCATTCTGGCCATGGCTGCTGAAAATCTCGCCGAGGCTGGTCAGCTCCTTGCTGACGATGGCCGTGGAAGACAGCGCCAGCCCCGTACCGAGCATCAAGGCCGAGCTCAACGGCATGCCGAACAGTGCCAGGAGCGCGCCCAGGACCAGGCCGGTACAGGCCACTTGCAGGCTGCCGAGGCCGAACACCACGCGGCGCAGAGCGAGCATTTTCGACAGGGAGAACTCCAGGCCCAGGGAGAACAACAGGAACACCACGCCCAGTTCCGCCAGGTCCGGCAGGTCTTCGCTGTCGTTGACCCAATCCAGGGCCGTAGGGCCGACCATCAGCCCCACCGACAGGTAACCCAGTACCGGTGGCAGGCTCAGGCGCCGGAACAGCGCAATGACTACCAGTGAGGAGGCGAGAATGATCAACAGATTGGCAAACAACGGCGATCTCCGGACGAGGGGCGAGCAGGGCAAAGCCTAGAGGCAAAAAAGCCAGGAGGATCGCTCGAGCGACGCAGGGTCGCGCTGACACAAGTCATTCTTTATCGAGAATGTCTCATCTTCACGAGCCTTCGCTATGCTCAGACACTGTCGATGCACGCTGTGCACGCAACATGGGGCCACGCATGGCCGTGTCTTTGCCAAGGTCTGACGGGCCCTGCCAGTGAGGAGCCGGAGAGGTATATGGAGCGTCTGTATTCACTGCAAGGGTTGCGTGGTGCCGCGGTCCTGGGCGTGGTGCTGTTCCACATGATGTCGGTGGAGACCAAGTATTCCGGTGGCGATACCTTGCTGCCGGTCTTTCTGGATTTCTTCCAGCTCGGGGTCGACCTGTTCTTCGTCATCAGCGGGTTCGTGATGGTGATCGTCAGTCGCGGACGTTTCCAGAAAAGCGTCGAGACCCAGCGCTTCCTGTTCAACCGGCTATCGCGGATCTATCCCACCTACTGGTTGTATTTCTTCATCACCCTGGGGGTGTACCTGTGGCAGCCGGCGTTGGTGAACAGCTCCCACGGCGGTTCGAACCTGTGGATGTCCTTCCTGCTGTTGCCCAATGACCGGGTGCTGCTGGTGATGGTGGCCTGGTCGCTGTTGTTCGAGTTGTGGTTCTACCTGATGTTCACCCTGTTCCTGTTCTTCAAGGAGCGGCTGCTGCCGTTGATCCTGTTGTCATGGGCGGCGGTACTGGTGCTCTTCAACCTGTTGCAGGACTGGCAGGATTACTCCCCGGCCTTGAAGATCATGCTGCATCCCTATGCATTGGAGTTCATCGTCGGCAGTGCCCTGGCCCTGTTCTTTTATGGCCCGCATAGCGCCAGGGTGCCTGCGGCGCTGGTCTGGGGAGCGCTGGCGGCGGCCTTGCTGGTGGGGTTCCCGTTGATCTACGCCAATCGGCTGTTCCTGACCGAGGGGCTGCCGAGAATGCTGGCAGTAGGACTGACCTTCGGCACCCTGGTGCTGTCCCTGGCGTTGCTGGAGCGGCGGCAACTGATCCGGATGCCGGGATTTTTGACCGCCACTGGCGACATGTCCTACACCATCTATTTGTCCCATCTGTTGGTACTGGGCGTGGTGGGTCGGGCCTGGCAGGTGGTGGGTGCGTGGCCGGCCAGCTATGTGGATAACCTGGTGTTCCTGGTGCTGATGATGGCGGCGGTGGTCTGTTATGGCTGGGTGGGCTACCAGTTCTATGAGAAGCCTATCCTTGATAGGGCTACGGCCTACTGCAAGCGTCGTTTCAGCTCGAGCACCAAGCGCAAACACTACGATCCGGTGTAGACCGGGATTCCTCCTGCCTGTTCGGGTAGCCATTTCATGTCGAAAGTCCTCAACGGAAATCTCGATGCCCTCAAGGTCTTGCTGGCCGTCATGGTCGTGCTGCTGCACTGCAAGCTGTTGGGGGGGAACTACACCTGGGCCGGCTATCTGCTGTGCAACGGCCTGTTCCGAGTGGCGGTGCCGACCTTCTTCATCATCAACGGCTACTACCTGTACCAGACCCTGGAGGGCGGGCATTCCTTCGGCCAGTGGTTCAAGCGGGGCTTGCTGATCTACCTGTTCTGGATGCTGGTCTACAGCCCGCAGTACGTCGATCCGGCGACCATCGCCAGTATCGGCGGGATATTGGGAGTGCTGAAGAAGCTGCTGATTGGTTATTTCCACCTGTGGTATCTGCTGGGCATGCTCGGTGGTGGCCTGATATTGCTGATGTTGCGCAAATGGCGTTCGGGGGCCTTGATCGGCCTGGCGCTGGTGGCGTTCCTGATTGGCCTGTGCCTGCAATACGCGCGGGTCTACTTCGAGTTGCCCAATGCTTTTGTCCAGCACTTCAACCAGAACGACTACACCGCGCGCAACTTCCTGTTCATGGGGTTTCCGTTCATGGCCATCGGTTTTCTGTCTGCCCGCCACCAGCTGGCGCAGCGTGTTGGCCGGCCAGTCCTGTGGGGCTGGCTGATCCTGGGACTGGTGTTGATCCTGGGCGAGGCGGCGCTGAATTTTGCACTTCGGGCCGATGTCGAGCAGAACTTCGATTTTCTCGTATCGCTGCTGGTGATCGCCCCGGCGCTGTTTTTGCTGCCCCAGGCCTACTTCAGGGCCAGCCACAGCAGTTACCCCGCGAAGTTGTCGTCGGCGGTGTATTACGTGCATCCCTGGTTCGTCTATGGCGCACTGTCGGCAGGGCTGGCCTACGGCAACCAGATGGCACTGCTGGTGCTGGTGTTGGCGTTCGCCGTGGCACCGCTGCTGATCCTGGCCAGCCGTCGAGTGCGATTCATTCTTTGACCCTGGCGGGTCGACGGCTTTTTCCTTCAGGTTCTACAATGGGCGCCTGTTCCCCAATTCAACGGTTGTCCCGCGATGCCCCCTGAATGCCAATTGTTCGGCACCCTTGGATGCCACCTGTGCGAACTGGCCGAGGCCGAGCTGATGCCGCTGGTGGAGCACGGCCTGCTGGTCGAACTGGTGGACATCGCCGAGAGCCAGGAGCTGTTCGAAACCTATGGCTTGCGCATCCCGGTGTTGCGCCGGGTGGACAGCGGCGCGGAGCTGGGTTGGCCGTTCGACGCTGAACAAGTGGTAGCCTTCCTGCGCTGAGCCTGGCCTTGGCACCCGGATGCTTCCGTTGGTCGCCCCTGGTTGGAATTCATTGGCGAGATTCGATGATTCGTTTACTGTATGTCCATACAGTTATCGAGGAGCCTCGTCATGTCTCTCACCTTCCTGACCGCTATCGAACGCTCGCAACCCTTGCCAGCCCCCATCCTGGAGCTGGGCGCCAATGATCATGCCCCGATTGCCCATGAGCCCACGGGCAGCGGATTTTCCCTGGACCGGACCCTGGGGCTCGGAGCCCCGCAAATTCATGGCTTGCTGGTGGACGATGACAACCTGCTGGGGTTCGGGATCTATCCCGGGGACCGGCTGATCGTCGATCGTTCGGCCGCACCGGTGGTGGATCAGTACCTGGTGGTGCGGCCCGAAGGTGATGTCGAGTATTCATTGCGCCTATTGGCTCCCGACCCTCGCGGTGGCCTGTTGCTCAAGGCGGCGCGGCCTTCAATCCCTTCCATTGTCCTGGACGATCTGGACTCCATAGAGATCTGGGGCGTTGTGCTGTGGGTGGTCAGTTATGTCGGGCACAAGCAGCCCTGAAGGATGGGGCGCAGTCCCGGAATCGTTAAAGGAATAAATGATGGTCAATGTCGAACAACTTAAAAATAGCGTGAACAGCATGTCCACCGATGTGGTCCGTGAGGCGGTGCTTGAGCTACGCCTGGATGGGCTGGTGACTGAAGGCAAGACACCCTTCAACAAACTGCATTTCAATACCTGCTTCGCCGAGATCGAAGCCCTGTTCCAGCGCGCTGGCTATCATCGGCAACTGGATGTGGTCGGGTATCAGGGACTGCTGTATGCCCTTTACGATCCGGGGCGGTGGGAGGCGGTAGATGTACTGCGCTGGCTCAAGGAGTTTACTGAGGCGGCTGCACAGGCCAGGCAGTCTTGTGCCTGAACGGGACAAACTGTTCCTAGGCTGTGGGGGATCGCTGTTGGATAATGCCGTTTTGGATCGATCCCTCGAGTTTTTGTATGTCTTGCGCGAGTTTTTCTGCGGCACAGCATCAGGCCAGCACCTTGTACCTACCCCCAGGTTCTTGGGCGACGGTGCTGGACTGCCTGTGCGATCACTTCAAGGCCATCAGCCGTGAACAATGGCTGGACCGTATCGCTCGTGGCCGGGTACTGGATAGCCAGGGCCAGCCCATCGCCCTGGAGTTGGGTTATCGCGAAGGCCTGCGTATCCACTATTTCCGGGAAGTTCCGGACGAGAAGGTGATCCCGGTCCAGGAGACGATCCTGCATGTCGACGAACACCTGGTGGTAGCGGATAAACCGCATTTCCTGCCGGTGACCCCGGCGGGGGAATATGTCGAGCAGACCTTGCTTCGGCGTCTGATCCGGCGCCTGGACAATCCTCATTTGGTGCCTTTGCATCGCATCGACCGGCACACGGCGGGGTTGGTGCTGTTCTCTGCCAACCCCGATAGCCGTTCGGCCTATCAGGCGCTGTTTCCGACCCGGCAAATAGAGAAACGTTACGAAGCCATTGCCCGGGCCTTGCCGGAGCTGGCTTTTCCGCTGCTGCATAAAAGCCGGTTGGTGGATGGGGAACCGTTCTTTCGCATGCAGGAGGTTGAAGGTGTAAGTAACACCGAGACGCTTATCGATGTCCGGGAAAAGCATGGCGACTTGTGGCGCTATGCCCTGTACCCGGTAACGGGCAAGAAGCACCAGTTGCGGGTGCATATGAGCGCCCTTGGCGCAGCGATCGCCAATGATCCGTTCTACCCCGAGGTGCTCAAGGACGTCGAGGATGACCTGGGCCAGCCGTTGAAACTCCTGGCCCAGGGCCTGCGCTTCACTGATCCGCTGACTGGGCAGGCGCGTGAATTCGAGAGTCGCATCAGCCTCGACTGGTGAGCTTGCCCTGGGCCCAGAAACGACAAAACCCGCTATAGGCGGGTTTTGTCGCTTTCAGATCGACAGTCGTCAGTCTTACAGTTCTTTGACGGTACGGACCTGATCCTTGTTGATACGAGTCCGCTTGCCATCCAGCTGTTCGAATTCGTAGAAGCCGGAATCCTTGTCGAACTTGGGAGTATCTACGGCCTGGATTTCGCGACCGTCATTCAGGGTGAGCACTGTCGGCGAGGCGCAGCCGGCGAGAGTGGCCAGGCCCAGTGCGAGCATGAGAGTGGCGAGGGTCCGTTGAGTCATTGTGTGTCTCCGAAATAAGTACTTTGAGTGCTGGTCTTCAGACGTATACAACGCCTGCAAGTTCCTTGGCCAGGGACATTCTGCCACGTTGCCGGGCAGATCGCAGGCGTTCGCTGATTGCAAGCGGCGCATTGTGCCTGATTGGCCGTGGCTGGGAATCATCGGCCGATTACTGGAGAGGCGCCGACGCTCCAAAGTGCTGTGATATAACACCGGCCTGTTTCCCCCATCACTGGACCGAGCCTATGAAAGCCAAGGCTGATGTACCTTTTGCTCCGCTGAACATTGCGGTATTGACCGTCAGCGATACCCGAACCCTGGAGACCGACACCTCCGGACAACTGTTCGTCGATCGCCTGAGTGCCGCAGGCCATCGCCTGGCGGAACGGGTCCTGCTCAAGGATGACCTGTACAAGATCCGCGCCCAGGTCGCTACCTGGATCGCCGATGACCTGGTACAGGTGGTACTGATCACCGGTGGCACCGGCTTCACCGGTCGTGACAGTACCCCGGAGGCCGTGACTTGCCTGTTGGATAAGCAGGTCGATGGTTTTGGCGAGCTGTTCCGCCAGATTTCCGTGGCAGATATCGGCACCTCCACCGTGCAGTCGCGGGCCTTGGCCGGTTTGGCCAATGGAACCCTGGTGTGTTGCCTGCCAGGCTCCACGAATGCAGTGCGTACCGGTTGGGACGGCATTCTGGCCGAACAACTGGATTCACGGCATCGACCCTGCAACTTCGTACCTCACCTGAAGCAGGCGGCCCCCTGTGAATCCCGTGGGTAAGCCAGGCAAGCTCGGTGCGTTGATGCCCGTGGAAGAGGCACTCGAGCGTCTGCTGGCAATGGCCGAGGCCTCGGCGATCACCGAGCGTGAGCGCCTGCCTTTGGCGGCCACCCATGGGCGGGTACTGGCCGAGCCGCTGGTTTCCAGCCTGGACCTGCCGCCCTGGCCTAACAGTGCCATGGATGGTTATGCGCTGCGTCTTGAAGACTGGAAGGGGCTTCCCCTACCGGTCAGCCAGCGGATTTTCGCCGGGCAGGCGCCAGAGCCGCTGCAGCCTGGAACCTGCGCGCGGATCTTTACCGGTGCTCCGGTACCGGCCGGCGCGGATTGCGTCGAGATGCAGGAAAATGCCCAGGTCCAGGACGACCAGCGCGTGCTGTTCACCGAGCCTCTGAAGCGCGGGCAAAATATCCGTCCCCAAGGCCAGGAAACCACGGTGGGGGAGGAGGTCCTCGCTGCCGGTACCCGCCTGGGGCCGATCGAGCAGGGCCTGGCGGCATCCCTGGGATGTGCCGAGTTGGAAGTGGTTCGACGGGTTCGTGTGGCGGTGTTGTCCACCGGCGATGAACTGGTGGAACCGGGCCAGTCCCTAGGCCCGGGACAGATCTACAACAGCAATCGGGTACTGCTATGCAGTTGGTTGCAGCGCCTGGGGTGTGAAGTGCTGGATGGCGGAATCCTGCCCGACGATCTGGAAGCGACCCGCCAGCGCCTGGCGGATCTCAAGGACGTTGACCTGATCCTTTCTACCGGTGGCGTATCGGTGGGCGAGGCGGACTTTCTTGGCTTGGCCCTGCGCGAGGCCGGTGAATTGGCGCTGTGGAAGCTGGCGATCAAGCCAGGTAAGCCGCTGACTTTCGGGCATTTTCGTGGAGTGCCGGTGATCGGCCTGCCTGGCAATCCTGCATCGACCCTGGTGACTTTCGCCTTGCTCGCGCGGCCTTACCTGCTTCGGCGCCAAGGTGTACAGCAGGTCCAGCCCCTTCGTTTCGAGGTCGCAGCCGGATTCGCCTGGCCCCAGCCGGGTAATCGTCGCGAATATCTACGAGGGCGCATGGAACAAGGGCGGGCGATCATCTATCGCAACCAGAGTTCGGGTGTCTTGCGCAGTGCAGCATGGGCGGAAGGCCTGGTGGAGGTGCTCGAAGGCCGGACCCTGGTCGAAGGTGATCAGGTCAGTTTCATTCCCTTGAGCGAGTTGCTGGACTGAAGCCTGGAGCAATGGGCCCGCTCGAAGCGAGCCCATTGCAGCCAGCTCAACGTAACAGTAGCAAGAGCAGCAGGCCGAAACGGCTATGAAACCCCCAGGTCACCAGGCCGGCCACTAGCGACGCGGCCAGGGCCAGCCAGGCCACGCGCTTGAGTGTCGATTGCAGCCTGGAATGTGGGGGATGCGATTCGTAGCGTTCCTTGGCTGGGCTGCCTGTGAGCCAGGCGTTTCCTTTAATGGGGTTGAGTGGTGTGTGCGATCCTGGATAAAGCCCCTTGTCGTTCATGACGTTGTACTTCCCTGTTGGAGGCGTCAGCGCCTGTCGGTCACAGTCACTGATCGGCACCAGCGGATCAATCAGGGCATTTCGCTTTTTTGAGTCAGAAAAGTTACGGCAGCGTCCTGGCCTGCGCAGAAGCATAGGGCCCGTTCCAATAGCCCTTGTACATTCCCAGTCTTTTCTTCAGGCCTAGGGGGAGATAGCGTTCCTGCTGGCTGAGTTTATAGGCGAACAATTTCAAGGCATTGCGTAGCAGCGACCCTGGCCATTGCAGCAATCGATCGCCGCCAAGGAACTCAAGCTCGGATCTGACATAACGCAAGCCTTCGCCGCCGGCGCCGCCGAAGGCCTGGCGGATCCATGGCTCGCGGGCGTGGAAGACGCCGATGTCGAAGTAGCGACGGAACTCTTCCTTGAGGCTGTAGTTGTGTGAATGGCGGCAGCAGGCATGGCCTTCATAGGCCACCTTCCAACCCGCCAGGAGCATCTTGGCGCCTACGTACATGTCCTCGGAAAGAATCACATGGTTGGGAAAACCGCCCACCTGCATCAGTGCCTCGCGACGATAGGCCGAGAACGAGTTGGACATGAAGGCGGTCTTGATACCCAGCGTCGGTACATCGGCCAGGCTCTTTACCTGGGAGGTCGGCGGGTAGTTGAACAATCGCGCATGGGTGGCCAGGGGGCTGGCATCCAGATGCGGCAACTGGCGCCCGCATACCGCACCGACTTGCGGGTCGGCGAAGGGCGCGACGATGTTGGCGATGCCCTCGGCATCGGCCAGATACGCATCCTGGGTCATGAAGACATAGACGTCGTAGTCGGCATTGCGCTCCACCATCAATTGCCGGGTGCCGCCGTGATTGAAATCGCGACTGTCGATGCGCAGTACGTTGGCACAACGGGACATGGCCAGCTCGTAGGTGCCATCGCTGGAGCTGGAATCCACGATCAGGGTGTCGAAGACGGCACTCTGGATGGCCAGGGAATCCAGGAGCCGGGACAAGTCCCGGCAACCGTTGTAGGTGGGGATCACACAGGCCACGCGCAGTGTGGACATGATCGTTGCCTCCGGTTCAGGTCGGGTTCTGGCGCCAGGGGCGCAACCAGGCGGCCAGGCCCAGCAATAGCAACAGGCCGCAGGCGCTGCTCAAGCCCAATTGCCAGGCGATCGAGGTCAATGGATGCAGGAGCAGCGCTGCCAGCAACATGCCGCACAGGCCAATCAGCCAATGGCTGCGCCACGGCAGCAGGCCCAGCAGTTGCTGGCGCCGCATCAGCAACAAGCCGGTGAGCAGCACGCCACAGATGGCCGCCAGGGCGATGCCGATCAAGCCCAGGAAATACGGTAGTGCGGCCAGCAGCAGGGCGTTGAGCAGGCTGCCGGCCAGCTCGCAGTTGAGGGGCATGCGGGTATCTCCCGCCGCATAGGCATAGCGTGCCAGCAGCGCATTCCAGGCGCCGAACATCAAGGGCACCGAGAACCACGCCAGTAGATGCGGCAGGGGGCTGTCGGCGGCCTGGGATGGCAGCAACAGGTGCACCAGCGATGCCGCCGCACCGATCAAGCCCACCACTGCTGGAATGGTCAGCAAGGTGGCACTGCTCAGGCCTTTGCGCAACAGATCCAGGCGCTGCTCCCCGGAACTGCCGCTCATGAGGCCCAGCAGTACCTGGTTGAGGCTCATCAGGGCGATCAGAGGCAGGTTGATCAGCTTGCGTGCAAGGTTGATCCAGGTGACAGCCCCTTCACCCAGCAGCGAGGCCGCCATGCGTTCCAGCAAGGCCAGGCCCTGGCTGGCGAGGTTGCTGCTTAGCAACGGACCTATGCGTTGCAGCAGCTCGCGACCGGCCCCTGGCGCTCCCTGAAGACGCCAGGGACGCCAACCATCGCGCAGCACGGAGGGCAGCAGCACGCTGGGCATCAGCAGGCTGCCCAGCACACAGGCGGCCGCCAGCCCGCTGGGGCTGGCGGCATGCTGCATGCTGGCCAGGTAGAGCACGGGTGGCAGGTTGAACAGCAACGAGCCCAGCCCTGCCAGGACAAAGCGCGAGCGCGCCTGCAACGGGACGCAGAACAGGCTGTGCAGGATGAACCCCGGGGCGCACCAGGCCAGCCAGTGCAGGCCACCGCTGGCCAGGGCATAACCGTCGCTGCCAAGGCCCGGGCCGATCAGGCGTACCCAGAGGGGGGCGCCAAGGCTGAGCAGGCCAGCCAGCAGCAGGCCGCAGAGCAGCAGGCGCGGTGCCAGGGCGCTGAGCCAGGCCTGTTGTTCCGAGGGCGAGCGCTGTTGATACAGCGGCAAGGCGGCAGCGCTGAGCAGGCCGGCAGCCAGGGCCATGCGCAGGGCCTCGGGCAGGAACATCGCCACCAGGAAGCCGTCGCTCTGGCCACCGGCGCCCCAAGCGGCCACCAACAGCCATTCCCGGGCAAATCCCGCGGCAAGTCCGGTCAGGGTGGCCAGGGTCAGCCACAAGGTTGCGCCGAACATGGAAAGCGTTTCAGTGGAACAAAGTGAACAGGCCTTTGCCGCCCACTTTGTAGTTGAGGTCGCGGCAACGTTCGCCCTTGATCGCGGCATCCGGGCCGCTGACGATGGCATAGGGCGGGATTGGCTTGGACACCACCGACTGGCCACCGACCACTGCGCCCTCGCCGATCTCGGCGCCGTAGGACAGCAGGGCGCGACTGGCGATCCAGGCGTAGTCATGGATATAGATCGGCCCGCCCACCGCCCAGAACTCCGGCTCCTTGAGGTCATGGCCACCGGCGATGATCAGCACGTGGGACGCAATGGTCACGTGATTGCCGATGATCAACCCGCCGCGGGCATCCAACTGGCAATGCCAGGCCACGGTACTGTCCTGGCCGATGCGCAGGCTGTCGATACCCAGCACTTCGGTGTTGCGCCATACCGTGGAGCCCTTGCCGATCTTCGCCCCGCCCATGCGCAGCCAGAGCAGGCGCAGGGTGTGGCTGGGGATCTTGCAGATGAGGATGTTGTACATCTGCTCCCAGGTGCGCAGCATGCGGTCGCGCAGGGTCGGCCAATTGATCCCGTACATGGGAATCAGCGCCCCTTTGACTTCGCGGCCCAGCAGGGCATAGAAGCGCCGGGGCAGGGGTGGTTCGATCTTCGACTCGATGTTCAGGTAGCTGACATACGTGAGGATGTTGCCCTTGAGGGGTTGCTCGAAGATCACGTCGTTTTCCAGCATCCACTGATAGGCCGCTTCCAGGTCCTCGAGGCTTACGCCCATTTTCTGCGCATATTCGGGCAGCGCCTGTTTCAGGTTCTGCGAGTGAAAGAGGCGATGTTTCATGAATGGATTCCTGAGCTGGGGGATTCTGGAGTGGTGCCGGCTGCCGCGGCATTGGCCTTGAGTCGCAAGCGCCTGGCCTCATGCAGGTTGAGGCCCAGCAACAACCAGAACAGGGCCACCAGTACCTGGGTGAAGCTGAAATAGTGGTCGAACAGGCCGCTGATCAAGGCGGCACTCAGGCCTGCGCCACTGCCGAGCCAGAGGGCGTTGTCGCGGGTCAGGCGTACCTGCCGCCCGGGGGCGCGGGTTTCCCGCCACCAGCTCCAGATCACCGCGACGAACAGCAGCATGCCGGGCACGCCGATCTTGTAGATGTAGTTCAACCACAGGTTGGAAATCCCCCACAGGCCGGTACCGGGAACGGGTGGGTCGACCTTGAACCCGATACCGAAGGGGAACATCGCCATGGCTGCCGGGAAGTGCGAGTACTCGTCGACCCGGACGCTGGTACTGGCGTCGTTGGAGGTGAACAGGGTCAGCAGGCGATCCTGCAGCGGCGGATAGGACATCAACAGCAAGGCGCCCAGCACGAAGCCGCCCATGAGCATGCGCCCGGTATAGGGCACCCGCTGGCGAGCCATCCAGATCAGGACCACCAGCAAGCTCAGCAGGGCCCCGCGTGAACCCGACAGCAGCAATCCGGCGGCCCCCAGCAGCGCTACGCCCAGGCCCAGACGACGCTCCCAGCCGGTACGGGTCAGGCCGAAGCAGAAGGCCAGGGGCAGGGTCAGCGCCATGGCGCCGCCAGTCACGTTGGGGTGCATCCACGGCGATCCCATGCGATTGGACAGGGCGCTGAGGCTGTCGCCAAGCACGGCGATACCCCCGTAGCCGAGTTTTTCCAGGATCGGCGTCATGGCGGTCGCGGTGCCGTTTTTCAGGAATACCGGAATCGACAGCAACAGGAGCAGCAAGGTGCCCAGCAACAGTCCGCAGACCAATTGCTCCCGGGCCTTGTTGTCCTGCAACAGCCGCGGCACCAGGAACAGCGCCGACAGGTTGAGCAGCCAGCGCACCCAGTTCACCGGCCCGTTGCCTTCGGCGTTCACCGTCAATTGGCCAATGATGAAGGGCAGGGCACTGAAGGCCATCAGCGCCAGCAACAGCTTCTCGGTGCGCAACAGCCGCGGCGGACGCGGCAGGTTGGAAAACAGGTTCTGGGCCAGGACGCTGGCCCAGACCAACAACAGCAGGGCCTCGGAAATCGTGGTGCGCAGGCCGATCTGCACCGTGGAGTAGGGCAGGAAGGTCGCCAGTGCGGCGAACAACAGCAGGCCGCGCAAGGGGTTGCGGATCACGGTCACCACGGCAGCGATGCCGACCATCAGTACCAGCACCTTGAGGGCAGGCAGCAGCCAGGCCAGCACGCCGAATACCAGGCTGAAGACCAGCGCCAGCGGCAAGGCAATGGGCATTACTTGAGCTCCTCGAGCAGTTCGTCCAGGCGTTGGCGATAAGCGCCTTGGGCATAGCCTGCGGCCCAGGACTCCAGCGCCTGGGGATCGCCCTTGGCGCTGTTGGCCAACTGCACCATCAGTTGGCTCAGGGCATCACTGTCGGTTGGCGAGAAGCGCGGGCTGTCCGCCGGGGTGATCTCATCCAGTGCCGAGCCTGTGGCCACTGCCACCGGGGTACCGACACTCAGGGCCTCGATCACCGGCAGGCCGAAGCCCTCGGCATAGGAGGGTTGCCATAGGCGTTGGGCCTGGCGGTAGACGGCATGCAACTGGTCGTCGCTGATGTCACTGAGAAAATGCAGGCCGGGCACGCTCTGCAGTTCGCTGGGCAAATGCTGCGCCGCACCGATCAGCACCAGCTCAGGAACGTCGGCCGATTGCTGGCGCGCGGCCTGCCAGGCGGCGACGAACCAGGGTATGTTCTTGCGTGGCTCCCGGGTACCCACGGCCAGCCAGTAGCGTTCGGGCAGTTGCAGGTCCTTGATGTCGACCGGCTCACCGGTGAAGCCGGGTACCAGGTTCGGTAGCACCCGCACCTTGTCCCGGGCGCTGGGGAACAGTTTCACCAGCTCGTCGGCGGTGTATTGCGAAGGTGTCCAGACACGGTCCGCCTGTTTCACCGAGTAGCCGATGGAAAGCTGGTCGCTCAGGCGATAGAGGCGCTCCTTGAGCTTGGAGCCATGGCTGTTGCTCAGGGTCAGTTGGAACAGGTCATGCAGTTGCAACACATAACGCAGGCCCTGGGGTTTCTTGCCCAATGGCAGGCCCATGTTGAAATTGCAGATATAGACCTCGACACCCGCTTCGCGCAGGGCACCGGGCAGGAATCCACCCTCGAAGCGCAAGCGCCCGGGCAGGCGGTGGACTCCTTGCAGTGGCGCCCCCCAGCGCGGGCAATGCACCCGGCGGCGCAGGGGATGGTCTTCCGGGGCCAGGCCGAACAGTTGCAGGCTGACCTGCGGGTTGGCTCGCAAGGCGTCTTCCAGCGCCAGGTTCTGCCGGCCGATACCGGTGTTGCTGTAGCCCGCGGCGGGGCGGTAATCCAGACCTATGCGCATACGGACACTTCTTCTTTTTTGACAGAGGGGAGTTGGTCATAGACCGCTTCGAGCTGGGCAGCGGCGGCGCTCCAGTCATGCTTGGCCACCACATAGTCGCGCCCGGCGGCGCCAATGCGTTGCAGGCGCTGTGGTTCGGCCAGGGCCTGGACCAGGAGCTGGGCCAGGGCGCCGGGGTCCTCGCCGCCCAGGTAGTGCTGGCCATTCTCGACTTGCAGCCCCGAGACACCCTGGGCGGTGGTCACCACTGGCAGGCCGGCAGCCATGGCCTCCAGGACCTTGAGCTTGGACCCGCCACCCTGGCGCAGTGGCGCGAAGAACAGCGTTGAACGCCGTTGCAGCTCCCGCAGGTCGGGGACGAAGCCCTGCCACTCGATACGGGCGTCGCTCCAGCGTTGGCGGAAACTGTCCGGCAGGGCATAGCCGCAGATGGCAAAGCGCACTTGCGGATTGATCGCCCACAGGCGCGGCATGATCTCGTCCAGGGCCCACTCCACCGCGTCCAGGTTGGGGCTGTATTCATAGTTGCCGATAAACAACAGGCGCTGGCTGGCCAGGTCCGGCTGGACCGAGGCGTAGTGCCCGCAATCCACGCCATTGACCACTACCGCAGACGGCTTGCCACTCAAGTGGGTCAGGGTTACGGCATCCTGCTCGGTCACGGCGACGACCCTGGCCGCTTGCTGGAATACGCGTTTTTCCCAGCGCCGATAGCGCCACTGATCATAGAGAGTGAAGGGCTTGGACCACGCGGGAAGGCGGTCGTAGCTGGCGGCGCCCAGGGCCGACTCGACATTGTGCTCGGTGAGAATGAAGTCTTGCCCATGCTGGCGCAGCGGTTGTTCAAAAGGTTGGAAGCTGTAGCTGTGTTCGATCTGGATCACATCCCAGTGCTCGCGCAGCAGTTCATCAAAGCGCTGTTGCAGCGGCTCGGCCAGGCCATTGATCGTGGCGAGCATCGGATAAGGAGCGAACAGCACCGCCAGCAGGGTCTTGAGGCTGCGCAGGGGGCGACGCGGCAGCACGATCAAGCGTTCCAGCCAGGGTTCCAGGGCGGCGCGCGAGGCTTCGTCCAAGGGAGTCTTGGATTGCACCAGCAAGGTGATGCGATGCCCGCGGGCAGCCAGGGCCCTCAGCAGGTGATATTGCCGGGTCTTGCCACCGCTGGTGGCTGGCCAGGGCAAGTAGGGTAGGGTCCAGAGGATCTTCATGCTCACCACACCAGAAGTTGCAGGCTGGTTTTCAGCGGTACGTTGAGGCCCTGTTGCCCACTCAGGTCGGTCCGGGTACCGGCCAGTGGATCGTGCAGCGTGGCGGCATTGAGGCCGGGCACTTGCAGGCTGCTGCCACTGGCGCTCCAGAACATCCAGACGTGGGAGCCATCGGGGCGGGTCCAGGCCATGCTGTACAGGTCGTCGGGGGCGTTGCTCAGGGTCGGTGGGTCGTCCGGGGCCAGGCTCGGCCCGGTGGTATCGAGGAAATACTTGAGGGCGTTGTACACAGGCTTGGGCTCGCCACTCAGGTCCACCAGGCCGTAGGACTGGTCACGATTGGTGGCCCTGGCATCGAGATCGCTCAGGTTGAACAGGAAGATGCGCTGATAGTCCATGGTCGCCATCAGCGCCAGCCGGCGCAGGGTGTAGTCGGCCTGGCCGCTGGTCCCGATCATCGCCTGCATCTCGGGGACGCCGGTGGTATAGCTCGACCAACCCCATTCGGTGGCCCAGACCTGCTTCACGCCCTTGCCGTGCAGGGCACTGTTGAGGAAGTTGCCGCGGCTCAGGAAGTCCTTGGCGGCGGGATCGTCCCCTTCGGGGTACTCGGAATAAGGGTGATAGGCCGCGATCAGGTTGTCGCCGGCCAGGCCCTGTTGCAGCAGGTTCTCGAGCATCAGCCCCGGGGTACTGCGCATCTGGCTGTAGTAGGCCATGCCGGCGGTGGCCACGGGCTTGTCGGGGACTGCGGCGCGGATCGCGGTGCTGGTGGTACTGAGCAACTGGTCGTAGGCGCTGGGATCTTCCTTGGGCAGCCAGACGATGTTCGGCTCGTTCCAGACCTGCCAGGTGTTCACCTGGGGATAACGCTGGGCGAGCATCTGCATGCGCTGGGCGAAGACGTTGAAGTCCTTGGGCGGATATTGGTCGGACGGTGCCGCTCCGGCCGGTACGTTGGCAGCGAAGGGCGCCGAGCCGACCATGTAGGCCAGGATGTTGTAGTGGCGGCTCTGCATGGCGCTCATCACGGCATCCAGGCTATCGAGCTGCAGGCTGTTTTCCACCGGCTCGATCATTGCCCAGTGAATGGACAAGCGGACCCAGTTCAGGCCCAGGGCATCGAGCCGGTCCATCTGTTCCTGATAGACGCTCGGGGCGAAGTACTGGAACTGCGCATTGACCCCGAGGAAGTCCTTCCACACCACCGGGCGCGGGCCACGCAAGGTGTTGTCCGCAAGAGCCGGCCAGGCGAGGACGGCCAGGGTGGCCAGCAGCACCGGTAGGCCCGATCTACGTGACATAGGCATGGGCATTGCCTCCACAGGCGTCGGCGAACACGCGGGCAAAGCGCTCGGCGGTGTGGCTCCAGATCCGCCGCTGGCCGATGATCGTGGCGTGCTCGGCCCAGCGTTCCACCAGCTCCGGGCTGGCGCACAGGTGGCTGAGCTCGGCGGCCAGGGCCGCGACGTTGCCCTGGGGAAAGATCACTCCGTTGTTCTGGGCCACTTCCTCGGCGAATGAACGCGCATCGGAAGTGATGGCTCCGCGTCCACAAGCGACCGCCCAGGACAAGGCCCCGCTGGTACCGCGCAATGTACCCAGCAACTTGAGTTTGCTCGACTCGCGGTACGGCAAGACCATGACGTGATGGGCCTGGATGACCTTGGGGATGTCGGTGGCCGGCAGGTCGAGCTGCCAGTCGATACTGTCCTGCAGGTTCAGGCGGCGGATATGTTCGCGCAACTGCTCCAGGTAGCTGCCGGCGTTGCCGAAGGCCATTTCCGGCTCGCTGCCGCCGGCCAGGGTCAGGCGCATGCGCTGGCGTATGTCGGGTTGCTGGGCGAAGGCCATGGCCAGGGCATCCAGCAAGTCCTCGATGCCCTTGCCACGGTAGATGAAGCCGAAATACAGGAGTTTCAGCGGGGATGCCGGCGGTAGGGGCTGGGGGGCGATTGCCAGGTTGCCGTGGGGGATCACCACCATCTGCTCGGCGCGCAGGCCCATGCGTTGGCGCAGGCATTCACCACCGGCGTGGGTCAGGGTGATCAGCCGGTTCAGGCTGCGGGCCAGCTTTCTTTCCTCGTACAGGCAGATCGGATCGGCCAGCACCGTGGCAATCTGGGGCAATGGCGAAGGCAGGTTGCTCGCCAGCGACAACGGCCAGGGCAGCTTGGCCCGACGCCAGACCAGGCGCTCGGGATCGTGCACCGTGGCGCTCAGGGGCAGGCTGGGAAAACGCTGGCGCAAAGCCTGGAGGGCATGAAATTCCGCCAGCCGGCCTCCGCCGAGTTCGGCATGGACCAGGTCGATGCCTTGCCAGTCGACCTGGTCCACGCGCTCGATGGCACGTTGTGGATCGTTGCCTACTCCCTGCAGTGGCGTGCTGACCTGCAACCCCTGGTCCTGCAACGCCGCGCGCAGGTGTGCGGCATAGTCGGCAATACCGTTCTGCTCGGGGGGCATGGGGGCCAGCACGGCGATATGCATCAGTGGGGGCTCCTGATTCGCGCCATGAAGTTGAGCACGTTTTCCGGGATACCGAAGCGGCGACGGTTGAGAATGATGCCGTCGACCCGCTTGAATGCAGTGTTGAGGATCGACAAGGCGTTTTGCAGTATCGGCACCGTGGTGGTTTCGGCTTCGATGATCAGGGCGATGAGGTCGGCCTCGCGCAGGCTGACGAAGGCTTCCTGGTTGGAGAAGAAGCCGGAGGCCTCCAGCAGTACGATTTCACCCGGGGCTGCGTTTGGCGAACCATCGACCCGTACGGTGTGGCCGCGCTCTTGCAGCAGGTCGCGCAGGTGCCCGGTGACAAAGCTCACGCCTTCGCCATGGCGAGCCGAGGTCAGGCCGATCACCAGGCCGCGCTCGGCCACCTGTTTCAACGGCAGTACGCCATACAACCGGTAGAGGCTGGCGGTGAAGGCACTGTTGCGCTGTGGCAAGTGGCTGTGCAGGTCTTGCAGGCTGCTCCAGACCTTGACGCCGAAACGCTCCTCCAACTGGTCGCCATCGTGGATGCGCTGGTCCAGCAGGTAGAAGAAATACAGGGCCAGAAGGCCTACCGCCAGGCTCAGGGGAATGGCCACCAGCAACATGGTCAGGCTCTTGGGGAAGATCCGGCTGGGCTGGAAGGTAGCTTCTTCGATCACGGCGATGTTGCTGATCTGGCTCTGGTCCAGTTCGCGGTCGATCCGTGCCTTCTCGGTGCTGTCGCTATAGAGGGCGAAGCTCTTCTCGGCGGCACTGAGTTCGCGTTGCAGGCGTGCCAGCTCAGGTTCCAGGGCGAGCGCCTGGCGCCGGTCCTGTTCCAGCTTGAGCAGCTGGCTTTCCTGTTGGGCGGCTTGGGTCTGCAGGCGGCTGAGGCTGGCCTGTTGGTCGGCGAAGCTGTTCTGCAGGCGGGTGTAGACCGGGTTCGGTGCCAGGTTCTCGCTGCGTTGAACGGTTGCGTTCTCGGCCCGCAACAGGGACTGCAGGTTGGCGATCGCAGCATCCATGGCACGCACCGGCGGCGCCCCTTCCTTGAAGGTGCGAAGCATTTCCTGGCGCTCGATCTGCTTGGCGTTGATCCGTTGCTGCAGGTCCTGGCGATCAGGGTTGAGGCTCATCTGGCGGCCAATGCTGATCTCTTTCTTCATGCTGTTGAGCTGGTTCTGGATGGTGTCCAGGCCACTCTTGGTGGACGCCACCGCCCGGGTGGTATTGAGGTGCTCACCCTTGAGGTTATTGAGGTTGCGCGAGATATCGTTCAAGCGCTCCTCGATGCTGACGGCGCCCAACTGGTTCAGGTAGTCGGTGATTTGTTTCTTGTAGCCGAGGATGCGCTGGTTGGTGCTGGTGCTTTCACCTTCATAGAACGCGTAGAGGCTCTTGCGCCCCAGGGTTTGCGCGCGTTCTTGCTGGTACTGCTCGATCCAGCTCTTGACCACGGTCTGGGCCACTTGCGGGTCGTTCCAGGTGAAGCTCACCTCCATCACTGAAGAGCCGGCGACATGGGTCACGCTGAAGTTCTTGAGCATGCGTTCGGTCAGGCGTTCGACCGGGGTTTGCTTCTCCACCAGGCCCACCAGTTGCAGCAGCCCGCGAAACAGATCGGCGATGCCTTCCACGGCACTCTTGAGCGCGTTCTTGATGGTACCCAGCACGCCACCGGGCTGGGGTTGGCGGGACAGGTCGTCGAGATACTGCTGCGCGACCTTGCGGGCAATGGGGGCACCGGTGAGGATGCGCTCCTCGTCGAGGATCGGGTCACGCTGGGCACTGGGGATCACCACCGCCTGGCGATCGGAGATCTCGATCGGCAGGGTGCTGGTATCGCGCCCTGGCTTGACCAGCAGCAACGCGGTGGATTCGAAGCGGTTGGGCAGCAGGAAAGCACCCAGCACGATGATGATGAAGGTCACCAGGACGGTGATCTTCACCTCACGCTTGAAGATGAAGAACAGTCGCAGCAAATCGCGAAAGGAACGGATATTGATCATATGGGCAGTCCTTGGCGATCAATTGCTGGATTGGCGGTTGATTTCGTAGCTCGCCCCGATACCGATCGACTTGGTGAACGGAATCAGCTGGTTGAGGTACACATCCACCCATTCAATGCCGTTGCCGACGCTGGACTTGGGCACGAACACCACGTCCCCACGTTGCAGCAGCACCGGTGGCGTCCCGGCGTTGCCGGCGATCATGAACTTGCGATAGTCGAAGAAGTAGGTCTTGTAGCGACCGTCCTCGCCTTCGCGCAGCAGGGCGATATTGCGGCTGTCGCCTACCGACAGCAGGCCCCCGGCACCGACGATGGCCTGCTCCAGGGTGGTGGTCACCGTGACCGGCAGGGATACCGGGTTGCGTACCGAGCCACCGACGAACACGGTGTTGCCCGGCGCCTGGTTGATGTTCACCGTCAGCGCCGAGTCCTGGTAGACGTTCTTCAGCTTGTTTTCCAGGACCTGGGTCAACTGCTGCGGGGTCAGCCCCGCGGCCTTGATCTGGCCGGCGTAGGGGTAGGAGAAGGTGCCGTCGTTAAGCACGGTGAACAGCGTCAGCTCGTAGATCGAGTTGGCGGTGAAGGCCGAGATCGACGGAGCCTCACCGGTGTTGCGGACGATGCGCAGGGTATCGCCCGGGCGAATCCGCTGCGGTGGCAGCGGCTTGCCGGCCAGGGCTTCACCGGCTCGGTGGCCCGCCTGCAGGTCCTGGCTGGGAGGTAACTCCACTTTCGCCGGTATGGAACAGGCGCACAGTATGAGGACACTGGAAATCAGCAGCAGTCTTTTCATCGAGCGGTCTTCCTGGCGTGCATAGTTACAGCTCCCTGTCGGGCCAGATTCAAGCGCAGGTGCGCCTTCAGGTCTTTGCGGTTTCGGCGGGTGCCCGCCCATAGATGTCGTTGAAACGCACGATGTCGTCCTCTCCGAGATACTCCCCGCTCTGTACTTCGATCATCACCAGGTCGATCACCCCGGGATTGACCAGCCGGTGGGTGCGCCCCGGCTTGATGAAGGTCGATTCGTTGGTATTGAGCAGGAATTCGTCCTCGCCATTGGTCACCCGGGCCATGCCGCTGACGACGATCCAGTGCTCGCTGCGGTGATGGTGCATTTGCAGCGACAGCGAGGCATCGGGCTTGACCATGATGCGCTTGATCTTGAAGCGCGGTCCTTCCTCCAGCACGGTGTAGGTGCCCCAGGGCCGGGTCACGGTGCGGTGCAGCTTGTAGGCGTCGTGGCCCAGGCGCTTGAGCTCCTGGGCGATCAGCTTGACGTCCTGGCTACGCTTGCCGTCGGCCACCAGCAGGGCGTCGGGGGTGTCGATGATGATCAGGTTATCCAGGCCAACCCCGCCCACCAGGCGCTTGCGTGAATCGATGTAGCAGTTGCGGACATCATGCAGCACGGTCTCGCCGTTGCACTGGTTGCCGTGCTCGTCCGCCGGGGTCAGTTCCCGCACGGCCTGCCACGAGCCGATATCGCTCCAGCCCAGTTGGCAGGGCACCACGGCGACCTTCTTCGAACGCTCCATCACCGCGTAGTCGATGGAAATGTCCGGGGCCAGGGCGAAACTCTCGCCGTCCAGCTCCACTTGCAACTCATGCTTGCCCTCCTTGCGATGGCTCAGCTCCAGGCAACGCTCCACGGCGCTGACCACTTCGGGCACGAATTCCCGGAGCTCCTGGAGAATCGCGTCGGCGCGCATGCAGAACATGCCACCGTTCCACAGGTGCAGGCCGCCGTCGACATAGCGCTGGGCCGTGACGGCATCGGGTTTTTCGACGAAGCGGCTGACCTGGAAGCCGGCGTCGTTCAGGCCCTGGCCTTTCTGGATGTAGCCAAAACCGGTTTCGGCGTGGGTCGGCACAAGGCCGAAAGTCACCAGCCAGCCTTGTTCGGCCAGTTGCCGGGCATGCTCCACCGCCGTCGAGAAGGCTGCCAGGTCCTTGATCAGGTGGTCGGCCGGTAGCACCAGCAATTGTGCGTCCTCGCCATACAGGCGGCTGACATGCAGGGCCGCTGCAGCGATGGCCGGTGCGGTATTGCGTCCGAAGGGTTCGAGGATGAAGTCCAGGTCGACCCGCTTCTTGTTCAGCAGGCGATAGTCATCGAGGGTACGGAAGAACACTTCGCGGTTGGTCACCGTCAACAGCCGACCGACATCGTTCAGGTTCGCGGCGCGCACGAAGGTCTTCTGTAGCAGGCTTTCGCCGTCGGGCAGGCGCATGAAGGGTTTTGGCATTGCCTCGCGGGACACCGGCCACAGACGGGTGCCGGCGCCGCCAGCGATGATGCAGGGAATGAGTGTGCTCATTCAAAAGGCCTCGCGGGTCATGATCACGGAGGGAACGGTGCGGAACAGGATGTACAGATCGAACCAGACCGACCAGTTTTCGATGTATTCCAAGTCGAATTCGACACGTTTCTCGATTTTTTCCAGGGTGTCGGTTTCGCCCCGGTAACCGTTGATCTGTGCCAGGCCGGTGATGCCCGGCTTGACCCTGTGCCGTGAGGTGTACTCCTTGACCGCCTCTTCGAACAGGATGCCCGCGGCCTTGGTTGCCGTGGCATGGGGGCGCGGGCCGACCATCGACATGCTGCCGCCGAACACGTTGAACAGCTGTGGCAACTCATCGAGGCTGGTCTTGCGGATGAAACGCCCGACCCGGGTGATGCGTGGATCGCCGCGGGTAGTCTGCTTCTCGGCGTTGGCATCACTCATGTGCTGGTGCATGGAACGGAACTTGTAGACCTGGATCAGCCGGTTGTTGTAGCCATAGCGCTTTTGCTTGAACAGCACCGGGCCCCTGGAATCCAGCTTGATCGCCAGGGCCACCAGCAGCATCACCGGGGACAGCAGGACCAGGGCAATAGTGGACAGGATCATGTCCTCCAGGCGCTTGAAGAACGGCGACCAGCCTCGCAGGGGGACCTCGGAGGCGTTGAACATCGGCAGGTTGGCGACTTCGGTGATGCGGTTGTGGGCATGCCGGAAGGCCACCATGTCGGGAACCAGCAACACGTTCACCGGGAGCCGGCGCAGTTCACGAATGACGTAGGCCATGCGGCTTTCCGCCGACCAGGGCAGGGCGACCAGGACTTGGGTGACCTTCTCCTCGCGGATCAGCCGTTCCAGGTCGCTGGAGTTGCCCAGCAGCGGCAGGTTGCACAGCACCTTGGGCAGGCGGCCGATTCGGTCGTCGATGAAACCGATGACGCCGGAACGGATGTCCTGGTGCTGGGCCAGGTATTCGGCCAGGCGCTGGCCATTTTCCGTGGCGCCGAGAATGACCGCGTTCTGCAGGAACACGCCCCGCTGCATCAGTTGCTGGAACAGGGTCAGCAGGATCAGGCGCTCGATTCCGAACAGCACGAAACTGCCAAAGAACCAGGCCAGCAGCCCGCGATTGTCGATGGCGTTGAACATCAGCATCGAGTGGTGCATGAACAACAGCACGCAAAAGGAGGCCGACCAGGCGAACAGGGTCAGTTGGAAGCGCAGCAAGTTGCTGAAGATGGATTCGGCGTAGACCCCCAGGGCCTGGAAGATCAGCACGCTGATGACGCCGAAGAACGCGAGGATGGTTAGGTCGCTCTTCAGGGTATTGGGCAGGTCGTTCGCCAGCAGCAGTAGCAGGAGCCCTGGAAGGATCGCGGTCATGCCGTGGGCTACGCGGATACCGAACAGGAAATACTCGACCATGCTGGGTCGAGTCAGTAACAGGCTGTCTACAGGTTGCAACCGCATAAGATCAATTCCCTCGACCCAAGGCACACCGGTTGACTGGAAGAACCGGCCACAACTTCGAGCATTCACTTCGCACCCGGAAGCCCTGCTCTAGGCGCGCCACGCCATTGCCGGCCTGGTCGCTTTTCACCGGGGTGCAGGCGCTGTCCATGGCGGGGTGGGGCTCCCGATGCCGATCGACCCGCTGTCGAGCCTGCTCATCCAAGTGACTTGGCTGAGTAAAGCTCATGAAACAGAAGCTTGCGAATTGAAAACCGCTTGGTGATGAAAGATCTTTTTTTGCGTGCCCTTTATCTCCCTTGCAGGCTGATAAAGGGCGTGCGAATCGGGTTGCCGGTAAAAAATAATGCTTGGCGGCAGATCTTTTTCTCGCCGGCCAGGGTCCACATTTTTCGCAGCCATTGAACACGGGAGACATGACCAATGAGTGAACACAAGGCGTTGTTGATCCTGCACGGCAAGCAGGCACTCAACGAAGAGCTGCGGGCTGCGGTCCAGGCCAGGCGTGAGGCGGGCTGGGACCTGGCGGTACGCCTGACGTGGGAGGCCGGGGATGCCCAGCGCCTGGTCGGGGAGGCGCTGGACGCAGGTTACCGGCAACTGATCGCCGGTGGTGGCGACGGTACGTTGCGCGATGTCGCCCAGGCCTTGGCCGAAGCCTCGCAGCCGGCCAGCCTGGTGCCGCTGCCTCTGGGAACGGCCAATGATTTCGCGCGGGCGGCCGGCGTGCCATTGGAGCCATCGGCGGCCCTGGACTTGCTGGATGTCCCGGCCCGCCCGGTGGATCTGGGGGAGGTCGGCGGGCAGGTTTTCCTGAACATGGCCACCGGTGGTTTCGGCAGCCAGGTGACCGCCAATACATCGCCCGACCTGAAGAAAGTCCTGGGGGGAGCCGCGTATCTGTTTACCGGATTATCGCGCTTTGCGCAGCTGAGCGCGGCCTATGGCGAGTTGCAGGGGCCGGGTTTTCACTGGCATGGCCAGTTGCTGGCGCTGGGTATTGGCAATGGTCGACAGGCTGGCGGCGGTCATGAGCTGTGCCCGGGAGCCCTGATCGACGATGGGTTGCTCGATGTCAGCATCCTGCCGGCGCCCCAGGAGTTGGTGGGCGCTCTGAAGAGCCTGCTGGCAGGGGACATGGGCATCGACGACTTGTTCATCCGGGCCCGCCTGCCGTGGGTCGAGATCAAGGCCTCGCGTGGCCTGGATATCAACCTCGACGGCGAGCCGCGGCAAGGTGAGCTGCTGCGTTTCACGGCCCGGCCCGCGGCCCTGCAAATGCACTTGCCGCAGGGATCGCCGTTGCTGGGCACCGATGGCTGAGTCAGTCGTCGAGGCTGATGATGCGTTCGCGCACGGCGAACAGGACCAGCCCGGCGACATCGAAGATCTGCAGGCGCTTCATGATCTGCGAGCGATGGGTTTCCACGGTCTTGATGCTCAACCCCAGTCCCTGGGCGATTTCCCGGGTCGACTTGCCGCGCACTATCAGTCGCAGGATTTCCAGCTGGCGGGCTGTCAGGTTATGGGTGTCGGCAGGTGGCGGCTGGGTCTTCTGG
This sequence comes from Pseudomonas sessilinigenes, assembly GCF_003850565.1. NCBI lineage: Bacteria > Pseudomonadati > Pseudomonadota > Gammaproteobacteria > Pseudomonadales > Pseudomonadaceae > Pseudomonas > Pseudomonas sessilinigenes. Next base: position 6,646,351 of record NZ_CP027706.1, on the reverse strand, counting down.
GAGCGGGTCAGGGCCTGGTTGATCACGGTATGGGCAATCGCCGGGCTCAAGTAGCGTTCGCCGTTGCGCAGGGCTTCCAGGGCATGCCCCAGCTCGGTAGCCGTGGTGTCCTTGAGCAGATAGCCGTGGGCCCCGGACTCCAGGGCCTGCATGATCAGGGCCGGATCGGTATGCATCGACAGGATCAGGACCTTGCTCTGCGGGCGGGCCGCCTTGAGTCGGCGCAACGCTTCCAGGCCGCCGGTATGCTTCATCGACAGGTCCAGCAGGATGATGTCCGGATGGAGCTTCTCGACCATTTCCAGCAGGTGCGAGCCATCGTCGGCTTCACCGATCACGGCGTATCCGGGAATATCCATGACCAGCGCACGCACGCCAGCCCTGATGAGCGAGTGGTCATCCACCAAGAGTAAATTACAGGTCAATGTAAAACCTTATTCGTGCTGGCCCGCTCCAGGGTGCGAGGGGCCCAGGGAAAGAGAGCTTCGATCTGGGTGCCCTGGTTGATCTCGCTGGTGACCTTGAGGAAACCGCCCAGTTGGCTGATTCGTTCCTGCATGCCGGCCATGCCGCACTGGCCCTGCTCTCCAGGGTTCGCGGCGGGGGCAAAGCCTTGGCCATCATCGCTGATGAACAGTGAAAGCCCTTCCGGCAGGCGTTGCAGGCGTACCAGCAGGTTCTTGGCGTGGGCGTGGCGCAGCATGTTGGTCACCGCTTCCTGGGTGATGCGAAACGCTGCCACGGCCATTTCCTCGGGGATGCCGGCCAGGCGCTGGTGGCACTCCAGGCTCCAGTGCACCGTGCTGCTTTCCAGGGTCTTGATCAGATGGGCGCGCAGGCTGGCCTCGAGCCCCAGGCTGGCTAGCTGGCGGGGATTGAGAATGGCCGATACGTCGCGGACCTTGGCCAGGGTTTCTTCCAGGGTGGTGCCAAGCAGTGCGAAATGCTCTTGCAGGTCGTCCGGCAGGCGCCGCTTGAGCCAGTCGGCCTGCAGTTTTGCCGCCGTCAGCAACTGGCCGATGTCATCGTGTAGTTCGCGGCTGAGGCGGTGGCGTTCGCTTTCCTTGACTTGCAGCAAGCGCTCGGCCAGCTCCTGGGGCTGAAAACGGATGGATTTACGCGAATAGCCGTACTGCGCCCAGATACATGCCAGTGCCACCACGTTGAGAACCAGCAACGCCAGGGGCAGAGGGCGGCTCAGGCAATAAACCAGCACATTGCCCACGGCCGAGCCTGAGCACAGCAGTAGGCTGAGCCAGCGTAGGCGATCTTGGGAGATGGGCCAGGAGAACAGTGACTTGAGGCTGGCGTACATAGCGGATGGAGCCAATGAATGTTCGCTGCGAAGAGCCCGGTCAGGAGCAGGTGACGGGGCCTGTTTGAGAAGCGGTGCCATTTGAATAGGTGATTTCAATCAGTTCTGTCTGTATCTCTTGTGCAGGCCTGATAGTGATTATCGACATTGGAGTCAATGTGCCATTAATACGGTTCATTAGTGCGCCGCATAATACCACCGAAGATACCGTTGGTCGCGCTCAGGTACTTGATATACATGTCCGGAAAGTCAATAAAGTTGCGACTCAGCGTATCTGCCGTGCGGCGTTCGGCAGCGGTATCGCTCAATAAGCGCTCAGAGTGAAGTCAGCTTCCATTGGGGCACGCAAGTCTCGGAAGATTAAATCCCGGATCGCAAGAAGTTGGATTGTTTAGTGGGGAGTGTCGTTCTTGGGTATGTGATGTTCAATAACGACAGTGGCGTAGATACTTAGCCGGCTACTTATTCTTGTGTTGCCTGGCTATCTTTGCCTGATGTTATTCGCCACCTTGGGCGGTATAAAAACTAGTGCCTGCAAGTAGGGAGTGTGCAGGTGCAGTTCTGCGAGACTTGGTCGGCCAATTCCTCGATCAGCATGACCTGTTCGCTGTCATCCATATTCAACTGGCCATCGTTCGGGTCGATCAGTTCCAGTTGCCAGGCCATCAGGGTCAGGCAGCTCTTGAGGGATTCCAGCACCTGGTCGTTGAGGTCCAACGGGTGCTGGGGACGCTTGAGCAGGCCGTGGATGTGCACTGAGAACTCATGCAGCGGGCTGATGGCATGGCGGGCTGCGCATTGGGCCAGGCGCTGCAGGCTGACGAGCAGGCAACTGATGGCCTCCTCGTCATTCCTGATCAAGTGCAGGTGGCTCAGGCAATCTTCCGATTTGGCCAGCAGGGTCTGGGCTTCAAGCAGGAATTCGGGCAGAGGGGTAGCGCACTCATGGCCGTCCTTTAGCATGCTTATATCCATGACTTCGTTTCCGATGGTGGGATAGGGCGTTGGCTGAACGGTTTCAAGTTGGAAGGTGTTTTGAGAAATTGAATATTAGACAAGTCTGGAGTTTTTTCCGCGCGTGCAGCCATTGACGATGCTCGATGCTTATCGTCCAGCGTTGGCAGCCAGATGCCGCTCACAGCCAGGCAACGCATCAGCGCCGGGGCTTCAGGAGCAGGGGAACTTAGGCTTGAAAGGGTGCCGAGCCACCTTTCTGCGATCAAAAACAAAAGCCTGACTCCATTCATGCAATGAGAATGGCGTCACATTAATGGCTATTGGATATTGCGAATATCAGGCTGGTCCTGATTGTTGATAGGGGAATCCCTTAGGCGCGGGAACCTTCCGCCGGAATAGAGGTCTCGGCGGCGCTGCAGCCATGCTGCTAAATTGCCCACCGAAGTAAAGCATGATGTTAATGTGACATCAATGGCTTTGTGTGGCAATTTGCATACGGGTCAAGATACGGCGTCCCTGGCCGATATCAGTCTTTAGTGAATTCATCAGCACAGCCCAGGAGTCATCAATGGCCGGCATTCTCGACACGGTAGATCAACGCACGCAATTGGTGGGTGAGAATCGCCTGGAAATCCTCATGTTCCGCCTGGCCGGTCGGCAATTGTTCGCGATCAACGTCTTCAAGGTCCAGGAAGTCCTGCAACTGCCGAAGTTGACCCTGATGCCCCAGCGCCATCCATTCGTCTGTGGTGTGGTCAACCTGCGTGGCCAGACCCTGCCGGTGATCGACCTGTCCCAGGCCATCGGCATGCGTCCGCTGGTCCCGGGGCCCAACAGCACCATCATCGTCACCGAGTACAACCGCTCGGTGCAGGCGTTCCTGGTGGGGGGCGTGGACCGTATCGTCAACATGAACTGGGAAGCCATCATGCCGCCGCCCTCCAGCGCCGGCCGCCAGCACTACCTGACCGCCATCAGCAAGGTCGATGACCAACTGGTGGAAGTCATCGACGTCGAGAAGGTGCTGGCCGAGATCGTGCCGTACAACGCCAAGGTTTCCCGCGACAAGCTCGACGACCCGCTGTTGGCCCGTGCCCGTGGCCGCGAAGTGCTGCTGGTGGACGATTCCAACGTGGCGTTGTCGCAACTGCGCGACACCCTGGGCCAGTTGGGGGTGAAGATGCACATCGCCAGCGATGGCCTCAAGGCCTTGAAGATGCTCAAGGCCTGGGCCGATACCGGGGTCGACATGACCGAGAAGCTGCTGATGGTGTTCACCGACGCCGAGATGCCGGAGATGGATGGCTACCGCCTGACCACCGAGATCCGCAACGACCCGCGCCTGCGCGGGCTCTACGTGGTACTGCACACCTCGTTGTCGGGCAGCTTCAACGAATCCATGGTCAAGAAGGTCGGCTGCGACAACTTCCTCTCCAAGTTCCAGCCCGACAAGCTGGTGGATGTGGTGCGCCAGCGCCTGCTGCTGGATGAAGTCGACGCCTGAGGCCGGCGAGCCAGTGTCACGGATCTTTGTTTCACCGGGGCGCTGGTATAGGGTGGGCGTTTTTCCCCCGTAGGGAGCAGGACATGCGTCTTAGCGCGCTTTATCGGTATCCGTTGAAATCCGCCAGGGGCGAGACCCTGCAACAGATCGGCCTGGACAAGCTCGGCCTTGAGGGCGATCGCCGCTGGATGCTGGTGGATGAGGCCAGCGGACGCTTCCTGACCCAGCGTGCCGTGGGACGGATGAGCCAGCTCTCGGCATTGTGGAATGCCCAGGGTGGCCTGACCCTCAGTGCCCCGGGCCTGGCCCCGCTGGAGGTGGCGCTGCCGAATGAGACGGCGGCCCTGCGCGGTGTGACCATCTGGCAGGACACCTTGCGGGTGCCCGATGCCGGCGACGAGGCCGGGGCCTGGGTCAGCGAATTCATCGGCAAGCCCACGCGCCTGGTGCAGGTCCCGCTGGAGCGGGCGCGGACCACCGCCGCCGGCTACGGCAAGGATGATGACCAAGTCGCCTTTGCCGACGGTTTTCCCTTGCTGCTGATCGGCCAGGCCTCCCTGGACGACTTGGCGAGCCGGGTTGGCCGACCCCTGGAGATGCTGCGGTTTCGGCCCAACCTGGTGGTCGAGGGCAGCGAAGCGTTCGCCGAGGACAACTGGAAGCGGGTGCGTATCGGCGATGTCGAGTTCCGCGTGGTCAAGCCTTGCTCGCGCTGCATCCTCACCACCATCGATCCGCAGACGGGCGAGCGCAGTGCTGATCGTGAGCCCCTGGCGACCTTGCAAAAGTACCGGGCCCGGGAGGATGGAGCGATGTTCGGCCAGAACCTGGTCAACGACGGTCATGGCCAGTTGCAGGTGGGCATGCCGGTGACCGTTCTCGAATAGCCTTGGCGAGGCAAAAAAATGCCCGTCTCCTGGTGGGGGGACGGGCATTTTTCATGCGTTGCTAAAAACCGGGCGAGGGATCAGCCGCGGTATTCGCACAGGTAGGCGGTGTCCACCGCGACCTTGAGCTGAAACTTGCTGTTGGCCGGTACGTTGAAGTGGCTGCCGCCAGCGAAGGTCTGCCACTCGTCGTTGCCTGGCAGCTTGACGGTCAGGGCGCCGGAAACCACGTGCATGATTTCCCGTTGCGCGGTACCGAATTCGTATTCGCCCGGGGCCATGACGCCAATGGTGGCGGGACCTTCGGCCGTGCCGAAGGCAATCGACTTGACGGTGCCGTCGAAGTACTCGTTGACTTTAAACATGGGCGATTCCTCAAGAATGGGTCAAAAAGGCCGGCCAGTATGCACAAGGCCCGAAGGGCCGTCACCTGTCGCCATCAGGGAAGAATCAGCGGCAATAGGCGCGCCGTATTTCGTGCATCTTCCAGCGCCCGGTGCTGCTGGCCGTTGAACTGCATGCCCGCCAGTTGCAAGGCGGCATTCAGGCCCAGGGGGCGCTCCAGGCGCCGGGCCTTGGCGAAGCGCTGCTTGAGGTTCATATGGGGGACATCGTTGAGCAGGCTGTGCAAGTGCTGGTTGTGCCACTCCAACTGCAACTGCTTGCGATCGTAGTCGCCCCAGCTGGCCCAGCCTTCCAGGCGCGGCTGATGCTGGGTCAGCCAGCGTTCGAACTGGCTCCAGACTTCGGTCAAGGGCGCGGCGGCGTCGATGTTGGCCTGGGTGATGTGGGTCAGTTCGCGACAGAACGGCGTCAGCATCGGGCGCCGCAGGGGACGCACGAAGCGCTGGAAGTGGTCCTGTTCCCGGCCTTGGCGGTTGACCAGCGTGGCGCCGATCTCGATGATTTCCATCTCGCTCACCGGCCAGCCCCCTTCATCCGTCGTGGCTTCCAAATCTATTACCAGCCAGTGGGGCATTACGAATTCCAGCCTTCAACCTTCTTGATGACGCTTGAGCGTAGCCAAAGCCGGGGAATCCGCCTAGGGGGGAGTGCCAGGCGGAGTACTCCGTGGCCGGCATCGATGGCCGCCTGCCGGCCTATTCCACCTCCAGCAGTACCTGGCGGTTCTTCACCTGGTCGCCGAGGCCGACCTGGACCCGGGTGATCATCCCGTCGATTCCGGCCTTGAGCGGATGCTCCATCTTCATCGCCTCCAGCACCAGCAATAGCTGGCCCTTACTGACGCGCATGCCCTCGCTCACCAGCACGTCGACGATGGCGCCATCCATCGGTGCCTTGAGCGTTCCCGAATGGGCACTCAACTGGCTCTGGACCGGGGCATGGGTTCGATCCTGCAGGTGCAGGCTGCCCTGTCGGCTGTGCAGCCAGAGCTCCTGGTTTTCCAGGTGGTAGGCGTATTGCCGGCGGATGCCCCCAACCTCCAGGATGGCCCGGCGACCGTCGGCGCTGCAGACCTTCAACTCCACTAATTGCCCTGCCTGGTGAACCTGCACCAGGCCTGCGGTCCCCGGGCTCAGTTGCAAGGACCAGTGCCGTTCCTCCTGTCCCAGGCCGTAGTGCAGCGCTACACCGGCGTTATTGCGCCAGGCGGCGAGCGGCCCGGCATGGGCCTTGGCGCCGTGGTGATGAAACAACGCGGCGGCGATGGCCAGTTCCTCGTGGCCGGGAAGCTGCGGTTGCAGGCTCGGATCCTCGGCAAAGTGTTCGGCGATGAATGCCGTGCTGAACTGGCCGCTGGCGAACACCGGGTGCCCGAGCAGGTTGGCCAGCAGGCGCCGGTTGCTTTCCAGGCCCAGCAACACGCAATCCTCGACGCCGCGCAGCAGCTTGCGCCGGGCCTCCTCACGGGTGGCGCCGTGGGCGATCAGCTTGCCCAGCATCGGGTCGTAGAAGGGGCTGACCCATTGGCCTTCCTGTACGCCATGATCGGTGCGGATGCCCGGCGCCGGTTCCCAGCGCAGCACCTGGCCGGTCTGTGGCAGAAAACCCTGGGCCGGGTTCTCGGCATACAGGCGTACTTCGATGGCGTGGCCGGACAATCGCACCTGTTCCTGCTTCAGCGGTAGTGGCTCGCCGGCAGCCACCTGCAGTTGCAGGGCCACCAGGTCCAGGCCGGTGACCAGTTCGGTAACCGGGTGCTCCACCTGCAGGCGGGTGTTCATTTCCAGGAAGTAGAACTGCCCCCGGGCATCGAGCAGGAACTCCACGGTGCCGGCGCCAACATAGTCCACGGCCCGTCCGGCCTTGAGCGCCGCTTCGCCCATGGCCTGGCGCAACTCCGGGGTCATGACCGGGCAGGGTGCCTCCTCGACGATCTTCTGGTGGCGGCGCTGGATCGAGCAGTCGCGCTCGCCCAGATAGATCAACTGCCCGTGGTGATCGCCGAAGACCTGGATCTCCACATGGCGCGGCTCGACCAGCGCTTGTTCCAGGATCAGCTCGTTGCTGCCGAAGGCGTGCAGCGCCTCGGAGCGTGCGGTCCTGATTTGCTCCAGCAGTTGCCCGGGTTCCTGTACCAGGCGCATGCCGCGCCCACCGCCACCGGCACTGGCCTTGATCATCAACGGATAACCGATGCGCTGGGCTTCGCGCTGCAAGGTGGCATCGTCTTGTTCTTCGCCCTGGTAGCCCTGGATGCAGGGCACGCCGGCCTCGAGCATGGCGAGTTTCGAGCGGCGCTTGCTGCCCATCAGCTCGATGGCCGCGGCGCTGGGGCCGATGAAGGTGATGCCGGCAGCCGCGCAGGCCGCGGCGAACTCGGCGTTCTCCGAAAGAAAGCCATAGCCGGGATGGATGGCATCGGCGCCGCTGCGCCGGGCTGCATCGAGGATCGCGGCGCTATCCAGGTAGGACTGCTGGACCGGCGCGGGGCCTATGCGCACGGCTTCGTCCGCCATGCGCACATGGGGCGCCTCAGCGTCGGCGTCGCTGAATACGGCGACGGTGCGATAGCCCAGCTGCTGGGCGGTGCGCTGGATCCGGCAGGCGATTTCGCCACGGTTGGCGATCAGGATCTTGGTGAACGCGGGCATCGTAGGCTTCCTGTGTCTGTGTGGGGCGTCAGCCGGCCCAGGACGGTTTGCGTTTCTGCACGAAGGCCAGGGTGCCTTCGGTGCCTTCCTCACCGCTGACGGCCTGGGCGAAGTCGTCGGCGGCCTGGTCCAGTAGCGGTCCCAGGGGCTGGTCGACGCTGGCCAGCAGCAGGGCCTTGGTCTGTGCATTGGCCCCAGGGGCGCAGCGCAGGACCTGCGCCAGTTGCTGCTCCAGGCGCTCCTGCAGCGCCGTGGCATCGTTCTCGACGAAGTGCACCAGGCCCAGTTGCCGGGCCTCTTCGCCATCGAAGCGGGCGGCGGTCAGCGCCAGGCGCCGGGCCTGGGTCAGGCCGATGCGCCGGACCACGAACGGGGCGATCTGTGCCGGCAGCAGGCCGAGGCTGGTTTCCGGCATGCCGAACTGCGCCGAGTGCTCGGCGATGGCGATATCGCTGACGCAGGCCAGGCCAAAACCGCCGCCGAGCACCGCGCCCTGCAGTACGCAGACCAGCACCTGGGGGATTTTCTGCGCTTCTTCGAGCAACGCGCCGAAGGCCCGGTTCAATTCACGGTAGGCCGCGGAACCCCTGGCCCGGGCGCCGGCCATGTCCTTGAGGTCGCCACCAGCGCAGAAGTGTCCGCCAGCGCCCTGCAGCACCAGGGCCCGGATGCTGCGGCGCTCGTTCACGGCGGCCAGCACCGTGCGCAATTCCGCCACCATCTCGAGGCTCATGGCGTTGCGGCACTCGGGACGGTTGAGGGTGATGAACAGCACGCCGTCGCGTGATTCCAGCAATAGGGTCTGGCAACTCGGCAACAGGCTCATTTCTTCTTCCCGGGCAGGATGCCCATGAGTTTGCAGATGATCCCCAGCATGATCTCGTCGGCACCGCCGCCGATGGACACCAGGCGCACATCGCGATAGGCCCGGGCCACCGGGTTGTCCCACATGAAACCCATGCCGCCCCAGTACTGCAGGCAGCTGTCGCTGACCTCGCGGCCCAGGCGCCCGGCCTTGAGCTTGGCCATGGAGGCCAGGCGGGTCACGTCCTGGCCGCGCACGTATTGTTCGGTGGCCTGGTACACCAGGGCCCGCAGGCACTCGATCTCGCTGGACAGCTCGGCCAGGCGGAAGTGGATCACCTGGTTGTCGATCAGCGGGTTGCCGAAGGTCTTGCGCTCCTTGCAGTACTCGATGGTGCTGTCGATGCAGTACTCCAGGCCCTTGATCATGTTCGCCGCGCCGAACAGCCGCTCCTCCTGGAACTGCAGCATCTGCATCATGAACCCGGCGCCTTCGTGGCCGATGCGGTTGCGCTGGGGCACCCGCACGTTGTCGAAGAACACCTGGGCGGTTTCCGAGCTGCGCATGCCGAGTTTGTCCAGGTGCGGGCTGAGGCTGATACCAGGGGCGTTCATCGGCACCATGATCAGCGACTTGTTGACGTGGGGCTTGTCGTCCGATGTGTTGGCCAGCAGGCAGATGAAATCGGCGCTGGGGGAGTTGGTGATCCACATCTTGCTGCCGTTGATCACGTAGTCGTCGCCGTCCTTGCGGGCGTGGGTCTTGAGCCCGGCCACGTCGGAGCCGGCCCCGACCTCGGAAACGCCGATGCAGCCCACCTGCTCGCCGCTGATGGCCGGGCGCAGGAATTCGTCGCGCAGTTCATCGGAGCCGAAGCGCGCCAGGGCCGGGGTGCACATGTCAGTCTGCACACCGATGGACATGGGAATGCCGCCGCAGCGGATGGTGCCGAACTCTTCGGCGGCAACGACCGAGTAGCTGTAGTCCAGGCCCATGCCGCCGAACTTCTCTGGCTTGGAGATGCCCAGCAGGCCCAGCTCGCCGGCCTTGCGGAAAATCTCGTGGATGGGGAAGCGCCCGGCTTCTTCCCATTCATCGACATGGGGGTTGATCTCGCGCTCGACAAAATTGCGCACCGTGCGCCGCAGTTCTTCGTGTTCCTGGGTGAAGATCATTGTTGTTGTCCTTCTCAAGTTGAGTGACGTCGCCAGCGGATCGTTGTGGCCCACTACCTGCGGGCCGTTCTGCGCGATCAGAACCGCGCCACACCAAAGCTGTTGGGTTGCAGCGGGCGCACCTGGGCTTCATGGCAGATGTCCAGCAGCAGGCCCAGCAAGGTGCGCGTGTCACGCGGGTCGATCAGACCGTCGTCCCACAGGTTGGCGCTGCCGTACAGTGCGGTGGACTGGCTGTCGAGCTTCTGCGCGGTGACCTGCTCCAGCATGTCGAGCATCTTCGGGTCGGCCTCCTGGCCGTTCTTGGCGTGCTTGGCCTCGGTGACGATGCGCAGCACCTTGCCGGCCTGGGCGCCGCCCATCACCGCGGTACGGCTATTGGGCCAGGCGAAGATGAAACGCGGGTCCAGGCCGCGGCCGCACATCGCATAGTTGCCGGCGCCGTAGGAGCCGCCGACCACGATGGTCAGCTTCGGTACCCGGGCGTTGGCCACCGCCTGGATCAGCTTCGAGCCGTGCTTGATCACCCCTTGCTGCTCGGATTCGGTGCCGACCATGAAACCGGTGGTGTTGTGGAAGAACAGCAGCGGTGTCTGGCTCTGGTCGCAAAGCTGGATGAACTGCGCGGCCTTGCTCGCGCCCTGGGGGGTGATCGGGCCGTTGTTGCCGATGAAACCGCAGGCCCGGCCCTGGATCTGCAGGTGACCGCAGAGCGTCTGGGCATCGAACTCGCCCTTGAATTCCAGGAACTGCGAGCCGTCCGCCAGGCGCGCGACGATTTCCCGGGCGTCGTAGGGTTTCTTCGGGTCGTCGGGAACCAGCCCCAGCAGTTCCTCTATCGGGTACAACGGTTCGCTCCAGGTCCTGGGCGGCTGTGTCGGCAGTTGGGCATTCCAGGGCAACAGGCTGACGATCTCGCGAACGATACGGATGCCGTCGGCATCGTTTTCCGCCAGGTACTCGGCGGTACCGGCAACCTGGGCGTGCATTTCGGCGCCGCCGAGCTGTTCGTCGGTGGCCACCTCGCCGGTGGCGGCCTTGAGCAAGGGCGGCCCGGCGAGAAACAGCTTGGCCTTGCCGCGTACCACCACCACGTAGTCCGACAACCCGGGCTGGTAGGCGCCTCCAGCCGTGGCCGAGCCATGCACCACGGTGATCTGCGGCAGGCCCATGGCCGACATCCGCGCCTGGTTGGCGAAGCTGCGCGCACCTTCGATGAAGATCTCAGCCGCGTAGTTGAGGTTGGCGCCGCCGCTTTCGGCCAGGGTCACCACCGGCAGTTTGTTCTCCATGGCGATCTGCTGCAGGCGCAGGGACTTGTACAGGCCGCTGGGGGAAATGGTGCCGCCCTTGATCGCGCTGTTGTTGGCCGCTACCAGCACGCGCACCCCGCAGACATAGCCGATGCCGGCGATCAGGCCGCCACCGGCCTGGCTGCCGTCCTTGTCGTCGTGCAGCTTGTAGCCGGCCAGGCCGGCCAGTTCGAGGAACGGTGCGCCCGGGTCCAACAGCAGGTTGAGGCGCTCCCGGGGCAGCAACTGCCCACGCTTTTCAAACTTGGCCTTGGCTTCGGCGGCCTTGTCCAACTGGTGTTGCTGGATGTCGCGCAGCTGTTGCAGGCCGGCCAGCATGGCCTGGTGGTTCTGGGCGAATTGCGCGCTGTGGGGATCGAGTTGGGATTGGATCACCGGCATGGCTTATTCCTCGCCCTTGAGCACATCGGGCAGGTAGGCCCGATGAAAACCGTTGTACGAGTGGCTGTTGCGCGCCTTGCCCAGGGGCCAGGCGCGGCTGCCGAGGCTGGCGGCGCCGTCGATGCGCAAGGTGCTGCCGCTGATGAAGGCCGCGCCGGGGCTGAGCAGGAACACGATGGCCGCGCTGACTTCCGATTCGCTGCCGATGCGCTTGAGCGGCACATGCTCGCGCAGGGTGGGAATCACCGCCTTGAAGGCGCCTTCGTAGGTGTCCATGCCGCTGGAGGCGATCCAGCCCGGGGCCACGGCGTTGACCCGTACCCCGGCATGCCCCCATTCGTAGGCGGCGGTCTTGGTGAAGTTGTCCATTCCCGAGCGCGCAGCGCCGGAATGACCCATGCCGGGCATGCCGCCCCACATGTCGGCGAGCATGTTGACGATGCTGCCGCCGTGCTTGCTCATGGACTGGTTGAACACTTCCCGGGCCATGAGGAAACCGCCCACCAGGTTGGTGCGCAGCACGGTCTCGAAACCCTTCTGGTTGATCGAGGCCAGGGGCGCCGGGTACTGGCCGCCGGCGTTGTTCACCAGGCCATGGATCGGGCCAAAGCGCTCGATCAGTTCACCGACCAGGGCCTTGACCGCCTCCTCGTCGCGGATGTCGCAGGCCTGCCAGTCCACCAGCCCACCGTCCTCGGCGATCTCGCCGGCGACCTGCTGGAGTTTTTCCGCTTTGCGCCCCACCAGCAGCACCCGGGCGCCCAGGGCCGCCAGCTCATGGGCGGTGCAACGGCCGATGCCACTGCCGCCGCCGGTGACGAGGATGGTCTGGCCGGCAAACAATTGCGTTTTGAAGATCGAGTCGTACACCACGGCAGCTCCTTAATTGACGGCGTCGGCGATGCGCTGGGGCACCGGGATCTGGATTTCCAGCAGTTGCTGGGCGAAGGCCTTGCCTTGGGGGTCGATGCGCAGGCTGGCGACGCCACCGCCGCCCAGGGCGTTTTCCAGGAGGAAGTTGAGGCTGTGGGTGCCTGGCAGGTACCAGCGCTGGACCCGGCCGTGGACCGGGTCCAGCACATGGCTCATCCAGTCCACCAGGACTTCCGGGGCCAGGGCCTCGGCGATCCACGGCAGGTAGTCGGGGTGGCGGGCCATGACCCCGATGTTGCTGTGGTTGCCCTTGTCGCCGGAACGGGCCACCGCCAGCTTGACCAGGGGCACGCTGGCATCGGCCTGGCCCTGGGGCCTGGGCAGCGGGTGGGGAACGGGCAGGGCGCCTGGGTCCAGCGGCTCGGGCCCTGGCAGGGAGCAGGCATGGCGCTGGCCGGCGAAGTCGATTTCCAGGTGGCAGCGGTCCTTGTCCAGCAGGAAGGAGAACAGGCGGATCACCGGGTACACCGTCGGCCGCCCGCCGACGATGCCGGTCAGGCCCGGGGCCATGCCGGTGGCGGCCTGGGCGATCTCCCGGGAGAACAGCACCAGGGCCGCCTTGTTCGGATGGCGTACGGCCAGCTTGATCACCACTTCGCGGCTGTCCTGGCGCTGGCCGTGGGGGCCATAGGTGGCCTCGCTGCCCAGTAGTTCGATGTTCACTTCGCTGTAGGGGCCCCAGCCGCGCTGGCTGAACATCTCGCTGGTCTTGTCGATGATCGCCTGGCTGACCCGACGGGCCTTGGCCACCGCGTCGATGCCGGCCAGCAGGCAACTGGCGGTGCAGCGGAAACCGTCCGGGTAGGTGGCGCTGACCTTGTATTGATGGCTGGGGGGTATGCCCCGGGCGCCCTGGACGCTGACTCGGTCGGCCGCTTCCTGGCGCAATTGCACCTGGGAAAAATCGCAGATCACATCCGGCAGCAGGTAGGCCTGGGGGTTGCCGATCTCATACAGCAGTTGCTCGCCCACCGTCAGCGGGCTGACCAGGCCGCCCGTACCGGGTGCCTTGCTCACCACGAAACGACCGTCGGCCTGGACCTCCACCACGGGGAAGCCGATGTGCTCGTAGTCCGGTACGTCGCGCCAATCGGTGAAGTTGCCACCGGTGCACTGCGCGCCGCACTCGATGATGTGCCCCGCCAGGGCGGCCTGGGCCAGGCGGTCGTAGTCCTGCCAGGACCAGCCGAATTCGTGCACCAGGGCGGCGCTGACCACGGCGCTGTCGACCCCGCGCCCGGTAATGACGATGTCGGCCCCCAGTTCCAGGGCGCCGACTATTCCCGGGGCACCGAGGTAGGCGTTGGTGGAGACGCACAGGGGGGGCAGTGGAGCGCCGGTGAACATTTCCTCGATACCGGCGCCGGCCAGCTCCTTGAGCTGTGGTTGCAGGTCGTCGCCCAGCAGCACGGCAATCTTCAGCGGTACGCCGGCCTTGGTACAGGCGGCGCGCAACGCGTCGGCACAAGCCTGGGGGTTGACCCCACCGGCATTGCTGATGACGCGGATCTTCTGGGTATGGATCGAGGCCAGTAGCGGGGCGAGGACTTCGACGAAATCCGTGGCATAGCCTGCGCCAGGATCTTTCATGCGCGCCCCGGCCATGATCGACAGGGTAATTTCGGCCAAATAGTCGAACACCAGGTAGTCCAGGCGAGCGCCTTGTACCAGTTGTGCAGCGGCGCTGCTGGTGTCGCCCCAGAAGGCACTGGCGCAGCCGATTCGTACGGTCTTGGTCATGGCAGGGCTCTCTAGAAAAGAACTGCACGGAGGCTACCAAGCAAGCGCTTGGTTTGTAAATGCCTTGATCTATTCTTCTACCCAAGCGCTTGCTTGGGGGTCGTGAGGAGCTTAAATTGCGCGCGCATGCCCGGTTTTAACGGGCCCGGCCCCAGGGCTATCGATGAAGTGAAGGTAGGAGAACACCGGTGGACGAGCAAAAGGCCCAGCAGGTAGTACGCGAGCTGATCGCCAGTGGGCAAGTGACCGATCCCGATAGTGCGCGGGGCAAGTTGTTGCGCACGGCAGCGCACCTGTTTCGCAACAAGGGCTATGAACGCACCACCGTGCGCGACCTGGCCAGTGCGGTGGGTATCCAGTCCGGCAGCATCTTCCACCACTTCAAGAGCAAGGACGACATCCTGCGGGCGGTCATGCAGGAAACCATTCACTACAACACGGCCTTGATGCGCGCCGAGCTGGCCGAGGCCGGCAGCGTGCGCGAGCGCGTGCTGGCACTGATTCGCTGCGAATTGCAGTCGATCATGGGGGGCAGCGGCGAAGCCATGGCGGTGCTGGTCTACGAGTGGCGTTCGCTGTCGGCCGAAGGCCAGGCGGCGGTCCTGGCCCTGCGCGACGTCTACGAGCAGATCTGGCTGCAGGTACTGGGGGAGGCCAAGGAGGCAGGATTCATCAAGGGCGATGTGTTCATCACCCGCCGTTTTCTCACCGGCGCCCTGTCCTGGACCACTACCTGGTTTCGCGCCGAGGGCAGCATGAGCCTGGAGCAATTGGCCCAGGAAGCCTTGTTGCTGGTGCTCAAGGAGCATTGACGCGCTGATTAATTGTCGGTTGCGAGATTGTCTCCGTAACTGAAAACGCCTAGCTTTACGGCATCCCTATTCTTTTGTCCGAGGTGTGTTGCCTTGATGTCCTTGCCGTTGCGATCGGCCTTGCGAATGCTCTTGCTGGCGCTGGCAACACTCTGGATCGGCCCGGTTTTCCCGGCGCAACTGGTACGGGTCGCCGCGGCGCACTTCCCACCCTATACGGTGCGCCCTGAAACCGGGGCCGACACCGGCCTGCTGCCGCAATTGGTGGAGGCTCTCAACCAGTCCCAGAGCGATTATCAGTTCGTCCTGGTGCCTACCTCCATTCCCCGCCGATTCCGGGATTTCCAGCAGGGCCGGGTGGACATGGCGATCTTCGAGAACCCGGCCTGGGGGTGGCAGGGTATCGAACACACCAGCGTCGACATGGGGCTCGAGGATGCGGAGATCTTCGTCGCCCAGCGCCAGCCCGGGCGTGGCCAGGACTATTTCGCCGATCTCAAGGGCAAGCGCCTGGCGCTGTTCAGCGGTTATCACTATGCCTTTGCCCAGTTCAACGCCGACCCCAAGTATCTCACCGACACCTATGACGCCACGCTGACCTATTCCCATGACAGCAACCTGTTGATGGTCCTGCGGGGCAGGGCGGATATCGCCCTGGTGACCCGTTCCTATCTCAGCGACTTCCTGGCACGCAATATCGACAGCACCGACCAGTTGCTGATCTCCGAGCGGATCGACCAGGTCTACCACCACTACACGCTGATCCGTCCCAACGCGCCCATCACGGCCCAGGACTTTGCCGGGTTGCTGCAAAAACTGCGCGAGAGCGGCCAGTTGCTGAAGATCTTCGATCCGTACCGCATCGTGGTCTCGCCCGTGCCTCAGGCCTGAGGCCGACATTGTCGCGGTTCGGCCGGGCGGGCTAAATTTTCTTCGATGGCCCACGTCACTTGGTTGATTGTCCAACCGACGGTGATCTGGTCATGGCCCTTGTGAACCCGCTGAACATTGACGCACTGCGCGCCAGCATGGTGGTTGGTATCGATGGGATTGCCGCCCGCCAGGCGCTGTTCCAGCCAGGGGCGAACAGCGTCCAGGAACCCTCCATCCAGATCCAGGCCGCCGAAGCGGCACGGCAGGAACGCTTGGCATTCTGGTTGTCGGCCCAGGTCCACGCCTTGTACCTGGACCCACCGGGTTGCGAAGGGCCCCCGGCGTTTGTCCATGAGTCCGCTTGTGCCGGGCCTGACCGTTGTCGGTACTGCCAGCGGGAGTTTGATCTGCTGCACAAGCGCGCGGCCTTGCGGGTTTTGGGGCAGAGCGGCCTGCTCGAGGGATGAACGGCATTGGCCGGGTAGCCCGGCATCGGTCGCGGCTCAGCGACGGGCGAAGGTATCGGGGCGATTACCCGAGACTTTGCGGCAATGCACCAGTGCATCGCGAATCATGAAGTTCACCAGGGTCGGCGAGACACCAAGTTCCTTGGCGATGTCCTTCTGTGGAACGCCGTGCAGGCGATACATCTCGAATGCGTAGCGAGTGCGGGTTGGCAGCTCGGTCAAGGCATCGGCGATATTTTCCAGGGTAGAGAAGTTCATGTGGGAGGTTTCAGGTGAGGCGCCATGGACGACTACGTTCAAACCTTCCTCTTCGGTGCCCGAATACTTCTGTTCCAACGCCTGCTTGCGATAGTGATCGATGGCCAGGTTGCGCACGATCTGGAACAGATAGCTGAGCTGAGCCTTGAACGAAGAGGTGATTTGCGGTGCCGATTGCAAGCGGAAAAACGCGTCTTGAACCACATCTTCAGCTCGTGACCGACAGCCGGTGATACGCGCTGCAATCTTGACCAGGATCAGCCTGTTATCGACAAATGCCTGGAGTAACGGTGAATCGCACCTGCTTGTGGATACTTGTTCCGTCATGGAAATCACCTTGTTGCAAAGAGGGTAGTGGGACTACTGAAGCGTCAGACGCGTCCTACACATCGAGCGACAAATTAGGCTGAATGATAATGATTGTCAATTGAGAAAAAGAACTAATGCTCTCCTGATTTACAAATTGCGAACGGGTGCTCGCCTCCGTTCCCAAGCAGGGTTTGCAGAGCAGGATGCGGACTAATTATTTCAAGACGTCATCCGTTCCCATTGGAGAATGATTCCGGGTAACAGACCCGGCCACGGCGCCTTCCTGAGATCCATGGTCCACTTGTAACTGTCTGATTCGTCGATAGTTATCAGGGCATGCCAGGACAGGGGCCGCTCTCCATTGCAAGCACAATCCTGGCAGGAAAACCCATGACGGACGCGTTCGAACTCCCCAGTACCCTGGCCCAAGCCCTTCAACGCCGGGCGGTCCTGGCACCTGATCAAGTGGCGTTGCGTTTCCTCGCCGAAGACCAGGAGCAGAACGTGGTCCTCAGTTACCGGGACCTGGATCTGCGGGCGCGCACCATCGCCGCGGCCCTGCAAGCCAATGCCGAGTTCGGCGACCGGGCGGTGCTGCTGTTCCCCAGCGGCCCGGACTACGTCGCGGCGTTCTTCGGCTGCCTGTATGCCGGGGTGATCGCGGTGCCGGCCTATCCGCCAGAGTCGGCCCGGCGCCATCACCAGGAACGGCTGATCTCGATCATGGCCGACGCCGAGCCGCGGCTGCTGCTGACCAGCGCCGGGCTGCGTGAGGCCCTGTTGCAGATGGACGAGCTCAAGGCCGAGGGGGCGCCGCAACTGTTGTGCGTCGATACCCTGGACAGCGCCCTGGCCGAGGGCTGGCAGCCCGTCGAGTTGGCGGACGATGACATCGCCTTCTTGCAATACACCTCCGGTTCCACGGCCTTGCCCAAGGGCGTGCAGGTCAGCCATGGCAACCTGGTGGCCAACGAGATGCTGATCCGTCGCGGCTTCGGCATCGACCTCAATCCGGACGATGTGATCGTCAGCTGGTTGCCGCTGTACCACGACATGGGCCTGATCGGCGGCCTGCTGCAACCGATCTTCAGTGGCGTGCCCTGCGTGCTGATGTCCCCGGCCTATTTCCTGGGGCGGCCCCTGCGTTGGCTGGAAGCCATCAGCGAATACGGCGGCACCATCAGTGGCGGCCCGGACTTTGCCTACCGCCTGTGCAGCGAGCGGGTCAGTGAGTCGGCCCTGGAACGCCTCGACCTGAGCGGTTGGCGCGTGGCCTATTCCGGCTCGGAGCCGATCCGCCTGGACACCCTGGAGCGCTTTGCCGAGAAGTTCAGTGCCTGCGGTTTCACTGCCGATAACTTCCTGGCGTCCTATGGCCTGGCCGAAGCCACCCTGTTCGTCGCCGGTGGTGTGCGGGGCCAGGGCATCCCGGCCTTGCACCTGGACGAGCAGGCCCTGGCGCAGAACCGTGCCGAACCGGGGCAGGGCAGCGCGATGATGAGCTGCGGCTTCAGCCAGCCGGAGCACGCGGTGCTGTTGATGGACCCGCAGCAGCTTTGCGAGCTGCCCGATAACCGCATCGGCGAAGTCTGGGCCGCCGGGCCGAGCATCGCCCATGGTTACTGGCGCAACCCCGAAGCGAGCGCCAAGACGTTCGTCCAGCACGCCGGCCGCACCTGGTTGCGCACTGGCGACCTGGGCTTCATGCGCGATGGCCAGCTGTACATCACCGGGCGCCTGAAGGACCTGCTGATCGTGCGCGGGCACAACCTGTATCCCCAGGACATCGAGAAGACCATCGAGCGCGAAGTGGAAGTGGTGCGCAAAGGCCGGGTGGCAGCGTTCGCGGTCACCGACCAGGGCCAGGAAGGCATTGGCATCGCCGCTGAAATCAGCCGCAGCGTGCAGAAGATCCTGCCGCCCGAGGCGCTGATCAAGGCCATTCGCCAGGCGGTCGCCGAAGCCTGCCAGGAAGCGCCCAGCGTGGTGGTGCTGCTCAATCCCGGGGCCTTGCCCAAGACCTCCAGCGGCAAGCTGCAACGCTCGGCCTGCCGTACTCGCCTGGCCGATGGCAGCCTGGATTACTACGCGCTGTTCCCGGATGCCTCGACGCCGAGCCAGGACGCCACCGGCGAAGCGCCAGGCAATGAATTGCAGGCCCTGATCGGGCGCATCTGGCAGGAGCAACTGCAATGCGTTGCGGTGGCCGCCGACGATCACTTCTTCCTGCTGGGTGGCAACTCCATCGCCGCCACCCAGGTCATGGCCCGCCTGAGCCAGGAGCTGGGCCTGGAACTGGGGCTGCGCCTGTTGTTCGAGGCCCCGACCCTGGTGGCGTTCAGCGCCGAGGTCGCGCGCTTGCAGCAGGACGGTGGCAGTGCCCAGGGGGCGATCAACGCCCTGTCGCGCCAGCAGCCGTTGCCGCAATCCCTGGCCCAGAATCGCTTGTGGATCACCTGGCAGTTGGACCCATGCAGCAGCGCCTACAACATTCCCGGTGGCCTGCGCTTGCGTGGCGAACTGGACGAAGACGCCCTGCGTGCCAGCTTCCAGCAACTGCTCGAGCGTCACGAAGCCCTGCGCACGCGTTTCTTCGAGCGAGATGGCCAAGCCCTGCAACAGGTGGATGAGCCCTGCGAGTTCAACCTGCAACTGATCGACATCAGCGACCTGCCGCCGGCCGAACGCGAAGCCCGGGCCCGGCAGATCCGCGAGGATGAGGCCCACACCCAGTTCGACCTGGAGAAGGGCCCCTTGTACTGGGCGACCCTGGTGCGCCTGGATGATGAAGAACATCAACTGTTGCTGACCCTGCACCACATCATTGCCGACGGCTGGTCGCTGAACCTGCTGATCGACGAATTCTCGCGCCTGTATGCGGCCTTCGCCCAGGGCCAGGCCCTGGAGCTGGCGCCGCTGGCCCTGCAGTACGCCGACTACGGCAGTTGGCAGCGCCAGTGGCTGGCCCAGGGCGAAGGCCAGCGCCAGTTGGATTACTGGAAGCAGCAGCTGGCCGATGAAGCCCCAGCCTTGAGCCTGGCCACCGATCATCCGCGCTCGGCCCAGGTCCGGCACAGTGCTGCGCGCCACGGCCAGCGCTTGAGTGCAAACCTCAGCGAGGCCGTGCGCCAGGCGGCCCAGGCCCAGCAGGTGACGCCATTCATGCTACTGCTGGCAGCCTTCCAGACGCTGCTCTACCGCTACACCGGCCAGGGCGATGTCCGCGTTGGGGTGCCCAATGCCAACCGCCCGCGCCTGGAAACCCAGGGCTTGCTGGGCTTCTTCATCAACACCCAGGTCTTGCGCGGCCAGTTGCATGGGCGCCAGTCCTTCGCCGAGTTGCTACAACAGACTCGCCAGGCAGCCCTGGGCGCCCAGGCCAACCAGGACCTGCCGTTCGAACAGCTGCTGGAAGCCTTCCCCGAGGCCCGCGAGCAAGGCCTGTTCCAGGTCATGTTCAACCACCAGCAACGCGACCTCAGTGCCCTGCGTCGCCTGCCCGGGTTGCTGGCCGAAGAGCTGCCGTGGCACAGCCGCGAGGCCAAGTTCGACCTGCAACTGCACACCGAGGAAGATCGCAACGGACGCCTGAGCCTGGCCTTCGACTACGCCGACGAGCTGTTCGAGGCGGCCACCATCGAGCGCCTGGCCGGACACTTCATCAGCCTGCTGGAATATGCCTGCCAGCAAC
Source organism: Pseudomonas sessilinigenes (assembly GCF_003850565.1). Taxonomy (NCBI): domain Bacteria; kingdom Pseudomonadati; phylum Pseudomonadota; class Gammaproteobacteria; order Pseudomonadales; family Pseudomonadaceae; genus Pseudomonas; species Pseudomonas sessilinigenes. The sequence goes on along the minus strand of NZ_CP027706.1, from coordinate 6,625,875 downwards.
CTGAGGCGGCCCTGGGCGACCTGCCGCTCTTGAGCCAGGCAGAGGCCGAGCAGCTGCAACAGTGGAGCGTGGCCCCCTGTGCGCCGGCCGAGCGCTGGCTGCCGGAGCGCCTGCATGAACAATGGCAGCTGACCCCGGAACGCACCGCGCTGGTGTGGGAGGGTGGCCAGTTGAGTTTTGCCGAACTGCACACCCAGGCCAACCGCCTGGCCCACTACCTGCGGGACAAGGGGGTCGGCCCCGACGTGTGCGTGGCCATCGCCGCCGAGCGTTCGCCGCAACTGCTGATCGGCCTGCTGGCCATCGTCAAGGCCGGCGGTGCCTATGTGCCCCTGGACCCGGACTACCCCGCCGAACGCCTGGCCTACATGCTTGGCGACAGCGGCGTCGAGCTGCTGCTGACCCAGACCCACCTGCTCGAGCGCATGCCGGCCATCGAGGGTGTCAGCGCCATCGCCATGGACAGCCTCAAGCTCGACAACTGGCCGAGCCAGGCCCCGGGCCTGCACCTGCATGGCGACAACCTGGCCTATGTGATCTACACCTCCGGTTCCACCGGCCAACCCAAGGGCGTCGGCAATACCCACGCCGCGCTGATGGAGCGCCTGCAATGGATGCAGGACAGCTACCAGTTGCAGGCTGACGATGTGCTGATGCAAAAAGCCCCGATCAGCTTCGACGTATCGGTATGGGAATGCTTCTGGCCGCTGATCACCGGCTGCCGCTTGCTCATTGCCGCTCCCGGCGAGCATCGCGACCCGCACCGTATCGCCCAACTGGTGCAGACGCATGGCGTGACCACGCTGCACTTCGTCCCGCCGCTGTTGCAACTGTTTGTCGATGAGCCGCTCAGCGCCGGCTGCCATAGCCTGCGCCGGGTGTTCTCCGGTGGCGAAGCCTTGCCCGCCGAGTTGCGCAATCGCCTGCTCGAACAACTGCCGGGCGTGCAACTGCACAACCGCTATGGCCCGACCGAAACCGCAATCAACGTCACCCACTGGCACTGCGCGGTGGCTGACGGCGAGCGCTCGCCCATCGGTCGTCCCTTGGGCAACGTGATCTGCCGCGTGCTGGATGCCGAACTCAACGTGCTGCCGGCTGGAGTACCCGGCGAGCTGTGCATCAGCGGCCAGGGCCTGGCCCGGGGCTACCTGGGGCGGGCCGCCCTGAGTGCCGAGCGGTTTGTCGTCGATCCACTGAGTGCCGATGGGGCGCGCCTGTACCGTACCGGCGACCGGGTGCGCTGGTGCGCCGATGGCGTACTGGAATACCTCGGTCGCCTCGACCAGCAGGTCAAGCTGCGGGGCTTCCGGGTCGAACCCCAGGAGATCGAAGCGCGCCTGCTCGCCCAGGACGGCGTAGCCCAGGCCGCGGTGCTGGTGCGTAAGACCCAGGCCGGAGCGCAGTTGATCGGCTACTACACGGCCCATGCCGACGATGAAGATGAACAACAGCAGAGCACGCGCCTGAAAACCGCCCTGGCCGCCGAGCTGCCCGAATACATGGTGCCGGCGCAACTGGTGCGCCTTGAGTCCATGCCCCTGAGCCCCAGTGGCAAGCTGGATCGCCGGGCACTGCCCGAGCCGCAATGGCAGGTGCGTGAGCATGTCGAGCCCGACACCGAGCTGGAGCAGCAGATCGCGGCGATCTGGCGCGAGGTGCTGGGCCAGCCGCGCATCGGCCTGACGGACGATTTCTTCGCCCTGGGCGGCCATTCGTTGCTGGCCACCCAGATCATTTCCCGCACTCGCCAGGCCTGTGATGTGGAGCTGCCCCTGCGCGTGCTGTTCGAAGCCAGCGAGCTGGGGGCCTTTGCCGAACAGGTGCGACTGATCCAGGAGACCGGGGCGCACAACCAGCAGCCACCGATCGCCCAGGTCGATCGCAGCCAGCCGGTGCCGCTGTCCTATTCCCAGCAGCGTATGTGGTTCCTCTGGCAGATGGAGCCGGACAGCCCGGCCTATAACGTCGGCGGCATGGCGCGGCTGAGCGGTGTGCTGGATGTCGGGCGTTTCGAGGCGGCCTTGCAAGCGCTGATCCTGCGCCATGAAACCCTGCGCACCACCTTCCCCAGCATCAACGGCGTGGCCCGCCAGCAGGTACATGCCGACACCGGCCTGCGCATGGCCTGGAAGGACTTCTCGGCCCTGGCTCCCGAGGCGCGGCAACAGCGCCTGCAGCAACTGGCGGACAGCGAGGCGCACCAGCCCTTCGACCTGGAAACCGGCCCTTTGCTACGGGCCTGCCTGGTCAAGGCCGGTGATCAGGAACACTACTTCGTCCTGACCCTGCACCACATCGTGACCGAAGGCTGGGCCATGGACATCTTCGCCCGTGAGCTGGGAGCGCTGTACGAAGCCTTCCTCGACGATCGCGATTCGCCGCTGGAACCGCTACCGGTGCAGTACCTGGACTACAGCGTGTGGCAGCGCCAGTGGCTGGAGTCCGGCGAACGCCAGCGCCAGTTGGACTACTGGACCGGGCAACTGGGCAGCGAGCATCCATTGCTGGAGCTGCCCAGCGACCGGCCGCGGCCGGCGGTACAGAGCCACCAGGGCGAGCTCTATCGCTTCGATCTTGGCGACGCACTGGCGGCCCGGGTCCGGGCTTTCAATGCCGAGCAGGGCCTGACCCTGTTCATGACCATGACCGCCGCCCTGTCGGTGCTGCTGTATCGCTACAGCGGCCAGACCGACCTGCGCATCGGCGCGCCAGTGGCTAACCGTATCCGCCCGGAAAGCGAAGGCCTGATCGGGGCTTTCCTCAATACCCAGGTGCTGCGCTGCCAGCTGGATGGACAGATGAGCGTCGGCCAGTTGCTGGAGCAGGTACGCCAGACGGTGATCGAGGGCCAGTCCCACCAGGACCTGCCGTTCGACCATCTGGTGGAGGCCCTGCAACCGCCGCGCAGCGCCGCCTACAACCCGCTGTTCCAGGTGATGTGCAACGTCCAGCGCTGGGAGTTCCAGCAGAGCCGGCAACTGGCGGGCATGACCGTGGAGTACCTGGTCAACGATGCCCGGGCCACCAAGTTCGACCTCAACCTGGAAGTCACCGACCTGGACCAACGCCTGGGCTGCTGCCTGACCTACAGCACCGATCTGTTCGACGAGCCGCGCATCGCGCGCATGGCTGCCCATTGGCGCAACCTGCTGGAGGCGTTGCTGGGCGATCCGGCACAGCGCCTGTGCGAACTGCCATTGCTGCAGCCAGACGAGCAGCGCCAACTGCTCGATAGCCTGGGCAGCGAAGCCGGCGAGCAGCGCCTGGACCAATGCATCCAGCAGTTGTTCAGCCAGCAGGCCCGGGCTCGCCAGGATGCCCCGGCGCTGACCTTCGCCGGCCAGACCCTGAGCTACAGCGAACTGGACAGCCGCACCAATCGCCTGGCCTGGATGCTCCGCGAACGTGGGGTGGGCCCGCAGGTGCGGGTCGGCCTGGCGCTGGAGCGCTCGCTGGAAATGGTGATCGGCCTGCTGGCGATCCTCAAGGCCGGCGGCGCCTATGTACCGCTGGACCCGGAATACCCCCTGGATCGCCTGCACTACATGATCGAGGACAGCGGCATCGGCCTGCTGCTCAGCGATGCGCGGATGTTCCAGGCCCTCGGCGAACTGCCGGCAGGCGTGGCGCGCTGGTGCCTGGAGGAAGACGGTGCACTACTGGCCGACTACCCGGCCAGCGAGCTGCCTTTGGTCAGCCTGCCGCAACACCAGGCCTACCTGATCTACACCTCCGGCTCCACCGGCCTGCCCAAGGGCGTGGTGGTCTCCCATGGGGAAATCGCCATGCATTGCCAGGCGGTGATCCGCCGGTTCGGCATGCGTGCCGACGATTGCGAGCTGCACTTCTATTCCATCAACTTCGACGCCGCTACCGAGCGCTTGCTGGTGCCGTTGCTCAGCGGTGCCCAGGTGGTGTTGCGGGCCCAGGGCCAGTGGGACGCCGAGGAAATCTGCCAGTTGATCCGCCAGCATCGGGTCAGCATCCTGGGCTTCACCCCCAGCTATGGCAGCCAGTTGGCCCAGCACCTGGCGACCCAGCAGCAAACCCTGGCAGTACGCATGTGCATTACCGGTGGCGAAGCCCTGACTGGCGAGCACCTGCAACGCATTCGCGCGGCCTTCCAGCCGAGCCTGTTCTTCAACGCCTACGGTCCGACCGAAACCGTGGTCATGCCATTGGCCAGCCTGGCGCCGGAGCAGTTGGCCGAAGGCGTGGCCAGCGTGCCCATCGGCAGCATCGTCGGTGCGCGGGTGGCCTATATCCTCGATGCCGACCTGGCGCTGGTGCCCCAAGGCGCGACCGGTGAGTTGTATGTCGGCGGCGCGGGCCTGGCCCAGGGCTACCATCGTCGCCCGGGCCTCAGCGCCGAGCGTTTCGTCGCCGACCCGTTCAGCGGCGCCGGCGGTCGCCTGTATCGCACCGGCGACCTGGTGCGCCAGTGCGCCGACGGTCAGGTGGAATACATCGGCCGGGTCGACCATCAGGTGAAGATCCGCGGCTTCCGTATCGAGCTGGGGGAAATCGAATCCCGCTTGCTGGATCATCCTGCGGTACGCGAAGCGGTGGTGCTGGCGCTGGATGCGCCATCGGGCAAGCAACTGGCAGGTTACCTGGTGACCGAGGTCGCCGGGCAGGACGAGGCGGCGCAAGCCGAGCTGCGGGAAGCCCTCAAGCAGCAGTTGAAGACCCAGTTGCCCGACTACATGGTGCCGACTCACCTGATCCTGCTGTCCAGCATGCCGCTGACCGCCAACGGCAAGCTCGATCGCCGGGCCTTGTCGGTGCCGGACCCGGAGCTCAATCGCCAGCAGTACGCGGCCCCGAGCAACGAGTTGGAGCAGAGCCTGGCGCGCATCTGGTGCGATGTGCTGAACGTGCAGCAAGTGGGCCTCAACGACAACTTCTTCGAACTGGGCGGCGATTCGATCTTGTCGATCCAGGTGGTCAGTCGCGCCCGCCAACTGGGCATCCATTTCACCCCGCGTGACTTGTTCCAGCACCAGACCGTGCAGACCCTGGCGCGAGTGGCCAGCCGCAGCCAGCGCATCAGCGCCGAGCAAGGACTGCTCAGCGGCGAGGCACCTCTGACCCCGATCCAGCATTGGTTCTTCGATAGCCGCATCCCGCAGCCGCAGCACTGGAACCAGGCGCTGCTGCTGGAGCCGGTAACGCCCCTGGATGCCCAGCGCCTGGAGCAGGCACTGCTGGCGGTGGTGGAACAACACGACGCCTTGCGCCTGCGCTTCAACCAGAGCAACGAACAATGGCGCGCCGAGTACTTGCCGCTGTCCGATGCGCCGTTGCTGTGGCAGGTACGGGTGCCGTCCATGGCGACCTGCGAAACCTTGTTCGCCGACGCCCAGCGCAGCCTCGACCTGGAGCATGGACCGCTGCTGCGCGCGGTGCTGGTGGACGGTCCGGAGGGTGAGCAGCGGCTGCTGCTGGCCATCCACCACCTGGTGGTGGACGGCGTGTCCTGGCGGGTACTGCTGGAGGATCTGCAGAACGTCTATCGCCAGTTGGAGGCGGGCCAGGCCGTGCAGTTGCCGGCCAAGACCAGCGCCCTGCGCGACTGGTCGAGCCGCTTGCAGGCCTACGCCGGCAGTGAGTCGCTGCGTGAGGAACTGGACTGGTGGCAACAGCAATTGGCCGGCCCGGCGGCGCAATTGCCAGGGTTGCAGCCGGACGGTGGCCAGCAACACCAGCATGCCCGCAGCCACAGCGTGACCCTGGATGCCGAGCGCACCCGTCAACTGCTGCAACAGGCCCCGGCGGCCTATCGCACCCAGGTCAACGACCTGCTGCTTACCGCCCTGGCCCGGGTGCTGTGCCGCTGGAGCGGGCAGCCTTCGGCACTGGTGCAACTGGAAGGACACGGCCGCGAGGCGTTGTTCGACGAGATCGACCTGACCCGCACCGTGGGCTGGTTCACCAGCGCCTATCCGCTGCGCCTGACGCCGTTACAGGTAGAAGAAGCCGCCGGGCAGGGCGCCTCGATCAAGGCGATCAAGGAGCAATTGCGCGGTGTGCCGCACAAGGGCCTGGGCTATGGCGTGCTGCGCTACCTGGCCGATGACGCCTGCCGAGCGGCCCTGGCGGCGCTGCCGCTGGCGCCGGTGACCTTCAACTACCTGGGGCAGTTCGACCAGAGCTTCGGTAGCGATGCGCTGCTGCGTCCGCTGGACGAGTCAGTCGGCCCGGCCCATGCCCTGGAGGCACCGCTGCCCAACGAGCTGAGCATCGACAGCCAGGTCTACGGCGGTGAACTGGTGCTGCGCTGGACCTACAGCGTCGAGCGCTTCGACCCTGAGCTGATTGCCGAGCTGGCGGCGGCCTACCTGGGTGAGCTGCAGAGCCTGATCACCCATTGCCTGAAGGATGATGCCGGTGGCTTGACGCCGTCGGACTTCCCCCTGGCGCGCTTGACCCAGGCCCAGCTCGATGCCCTGCCAGTACCCGCGGCGCAGATCGAGGATGTCTATCCGCTGACGCCGATGCAGGAAGGCATGTTGCTGCACACCCTGCTGGAGCCGGGTACCGGTCTCTACTACATGCAGGACCGCTACCGCATCAACAGTGAACTGGACCCCGAGCGCTTCGCCCAGGCCTGGCAGGCCGTGGTGGCCCGGCATGAAGCCCTGCGCGCCTCGTTCTGCTGGAACGTGGGCGAGGACATGCTGCAAGTTATCCACAAGCCGGGCAGCACGCCGATCGAGTACCTGGACTGGAGCGATGCGCCGGAGGCTGAACAAGAAGCCAGTCTGCAAGCCCTGCACAAAGCCGAGCGCGAGGCCGGTTTCGATCTGCTCAACCAGGCGCCGTTCCACCTGCGGCTGATCCGTGTCGGCGCCGCGCGCTACTGGTTCATGATGAGCAACCACCACATTCTCATCGATGCCTGGTGCCGCTCGTTGTTGATGAACGACTTCTTCGAGATCTACACCGCCCTGGGCGAAGGCCGCGAGGCGCAGTTGGCTGTACCGCCGCGCTACCGCGACTACATCGGCTGGCTGCAACACCAGAGCCTGGCCGAGGCGCGCCAGTGGTGGCGGCAGAATCTCGCGGGCTTCGAACGCACCACGCCGATCCCCAGCGACCGGCCGTTCCTGCGCGAGCATGCCGGCGACAGCGGCGGCATGATCGTCGGCGACTGCTACACCCGGCTCGATCCACGGGACGGTGCGCAATTGCGCGAGCTGGCGCAGCAGCACCAGTTGACCGTCAACACCTTCGCCCAGGCGGCCTGGGCCCTGGTCCTGCGGCGCATGAGCGGCGACCGTGACGTGCTGTTCGGCGTCACCGTGGCCGGGCGGCCGGTGGACATGCCGCAGATGCAGCGCACCGTCGGCCTGTTCATCAACAGCATCGCTCTGCGGGTCAAGTTGCCTGAGGATGGCCAGCGCTGCAGCGTGCGCCAATGGTTGGGCCAGTTGCTGGATAGCAACATGCAGCTGCGGGAGTACGAGTACCTGCCGCTGGTGGCGATCCAGGAAACCAGCGAGCTGCCCAAGGGCCAGCCGCTGTTCGACAGCCTGTTCGTGTTCGAGAACGCCCCGGTGGAGGTCTCGGTACTGGACCGGGCCCAGAGCCTGAACGCCACTTCGGATTCCGGCCGTACCCACACCAACTTCCCGATCACGGCCGTCTGCTACCCGGGGGACGACCTGGGGCTGCACCTGTCCTATGACCAGCGCTACTTCGAGCTGACGACCATCGAGCGCATGCTGGGCGAGTTCAAGCGCCTGCTGCTGGCGCTGATACAGGGCTTTAATGGCGACATGGCCGAGCTGCCGTTGCTGGGCGAGGAGGAGCGTGATTTCCTGCTGGCCGGTTGCAACCAGAGCCAGCACCAGTACCCGCTGGAGCGCAGCTATGTGGAGTTGTTCGAGGCCCAGGTGGCCGCGCATCCGCAGCGTATTGCCGCCAGCTGCCTGGAACAGAGCCATAGCTATGCCGAGTTGAACCTGCGCAGCAACCGCCTGGGCCATGCCCTGGTGGCCCAGGGCGTGGACTTCGACCAGCCGGTGGCCCTGCTGGCCGAGCGTGGCCTGGAGCTGTTGGGCATGATCATCGGCAGCTTCAAGGCCGGGGCCGGCTACCTGCCCCTGGACCCGGGCCTGCCGGGCCAGCGCCTGGGCCGCATCATCGAGCTCAGTCGCACGCCGATCCTGGTCTGTACCCAGGCTTGCCGTGAACAGGCCCAGGCCCTGCTGGACGAGTTCGGCTGCGCCGGTCGTCCGCGCCTGCTGGTCTGGGAAGACGTCCAGGCCGGGGCTGGGCGCGAGGACAATCCCGGACGCTACAGCCGTGCGGACAACCTCGCCTACGTGATCTACACCTCCGGTTCCACCGGCCTGCCCAAGGGCGTGATGGTGGAGCAGCGCGGCATGCTCAACAACCAGTTGAGCAAGGTGCCGTACCTGCAACTGAGTGAGGCCGATGTGATCGCCCAGACCGCCTCCCAGAGCTTCGATATCTCGGTCTGGCAGTTCCTTGCCGCGCCGCTGTTCGGCGCTCGGGTGGACATCGTGCCCAATACCATCGCCCATGATCCCCAGGGGCTCCTGGCCCATGTCCAGGAGCAGGGCATCACGGTGCTGGAGAGCGTGCCGTCGCTGATCCAGGGCATGCTGGCCCAGGACGCCATCGCCCTGGACGGCCTGCGCTGGATGCTGCCCACCGGCGAGGCCATGCCACCGGAGCTGGCGCACCAGTGGCTGCTACGTTATCCACAGATCGGCCTGGTCAACGCCTACGGCCCGGCGGAGTGCTCCGACGACGTGGCCTTCTTCCGCGTGGACCTGGCCTCGACCCGGGGCAGCTACCTGCCCATCGGCACGCCCACCGATAACAACCTGTTGTATCTGATGGACGAAGCCCTGGAGCTGGTGCCCCTGGGTGCGGTGGGCGAGCTGTGCGTGGCCGGTACCGGTGTCGGCCGTGGCTACGTCAGCGACCCGTTGCGCACTGTGCAAGCCTTCGTGCCCCATCCGTTCGGTGCTGCGGGCGAACGCCTGTACCGCACCGGCGACCTGGCACGCCGGCGCAGCGACGGCGTGCTGGAGTACGTCGGGCGGATCGACCATCAGGTGAAGATCCGTGGCTACCGCATCGAACTGGGCGAGATCGAAGCGCGCCTGCACGAACAACCGGAGCTGCGCGATGCCGCGGTCGGGGTGCAGGAGGGCGTCAATGGCAAGCACCTGGTGGGCTACCTGGTTGCCAGCGATTCGGGCCTGGGGCAAAGCGAGTGCCTGGAGCGGATCAAGCCGCGCCTGCGCGCCGAGTTGCCGGAGTACATGGTGCCGCTGCACTGGCTGTGGCTGGAGCGCCTGCCGCTCAACGCCAACGGCAAGCTCGATCGCAAGGCCCTGCCGGCCCTGGAGATCGGCCAGTTGCAGAGCCAGGACTACCTGGCCCCGAGCAGCGAGCTGGAGCAGACCCTGGTGGACATCTGGGCCGAAGTGCTCAAGGTGGAACGGGTGGGGGTGCGCGACAACTTCTTCGAGTTGGGCGGGCACTCGCTGCTGGCTACCCAGATTGCCTCGCGGGTACAGAAGACCCTGCAACGCAACGTGCCACTGCGGGCGATGTTCGAATGCAGCACGGTGCAGGAGCTGGCGGCCTACATCGACGGACTGGGGGCCAATGAAATCAGCGAGGAGAAGGTCGATCGCCTGAGCGACCTGATGGCTGAGCTGGAGGGCTTGTGACCCAAGGGTGACGGGGCCTTGTTCGCTGGCCAGTCAGGTTCTGTTGGCCAATAGCCCCTCAAGCCCTCTGTTATGATCGCGCCCGGCCCAGGTCCACGTACCTGCGCCGGGCGTTTTCATTCAAGGACCGGAACCATGGCAGAGCAGCTTTACTGGCACGATATCGAAGACACCCTGGGCCACTGGAGCGGCCTGGGCGTCGAGGTCGAACCCGGCGCCACGGACAAGCCGCCGCTGTACCTGCGCACCGGCGCGAATGCCCGGTTCAAGCTGATGCACCATGACACACCGCTGTTCTGGGCCACCATTGCCCGGGACCATGGCGGTGTCTGGCTGGTGCGCAAGCCGCTGGTCGATGGCGCTGAATGCCGGTTGCTCGCCCCCATCGACTCACCCACCGTCGAACAGCACGCGGCATTGGCGCCCGAGCTGCGGATCAAGGCCTGGAGCCGCTATTTCGTCAGCCGTCTGGGCGCCAGTGCCCGGCACTTCCTCACCCCTGGCTACTGGCTGGCCCAGGGCCTGGTGCCGGAGCCGTCCAGTACCGGCCACGGCCTGGACAAATGGCGCTTCACCTCGAGGGTCGACCCGTTGACCCACGTGCCCAGCTGGTTCCTGTATGGCGAGGACTTTCTCGACAACCTGCAACCCCAGACCCTGGAGTGGATCGACTGGTGGCACGGCGGCGGCAAGCTCATCGGCCTGCATCGCGTCGATCCACAGGCGGGGCGGCTCAAGTGGTGGCGCAAGAAGGCCCGGGAGGACAGCCTGCCACCGGTGCTGTTGTGGTACGTCGGCGGACTGGCGTCCTACCTGGTGATCGATGGGCACTACCGTTTGCAGGCCGCCATCGCGGAAAATCTCGCGCCGTCCTTCATCGTCCTCAGTGCTACCCGCGCGCGTGACTTCACGCCGAGCCTCGAGCATCGGCAACGGGTCATGGATTCGCTGCACAAGCGTGGCGATGCGGTGCCACGCAACAAGGCCTTGAGTACCGAGAACCTCAACCGGGTGCTGATCCAGGCTTTCGACGATCGGCCGCACTACGTCAGCGCGACCCAGGCCTGGGCCGGCAATGAACCCCAGGAACAGTGGTGCGATGAGGTGCGCCAGTGCCTGATCGGGCAGGGGCTCGAAGGTGAGGTGGACGCAGTGATTGCCCGGCGTGGCTGACGGGGCCTCTGTTATAGTCGCGCCCGCGCGCCACAGGGCAGGGGATTAGGGACGATGGTGGAACAGGTTTTCTGGCGGGATATCGAGGATCTGGCTGGCAACTGGAGCGGCCTTGGGGTGGACGTCAGGCACCCGGCCAACGGCAAGCCGAACCTGCGCCTGCTCAGTGGCGATAACCGGCGCATGCAGTTGGTCGTGGGAGGCCAGACGCTGCTGTGGGCCACCATGTCGCGCTGTCTCTACGGGGTGTGGCTGGTGCGTAACCAGTTGCTTGGGCAACTGCCGCAAACCCTGGTCGAGCCCATCGATTCGCCCCAGGTGGAACAACATTCGCGTCTCGCTCCGTCCCTGCAGCTCAAGGCCTGGAGTCGGTTTTTCGTCCAGCAGTTGCTGCGACATCAAGCGGATTTTCTCTACCCCGGCTATTGGTTGGTGCGGGCCCTGCAGCCTGCTGCCCACCCCTATGGGCGATCACTGCCCAGCGGCATCGACCAGTGGTACTTCAAAGGCGGCGAAGATGCCCTGAGCCATATGCCGCAGTGGACCATCGACGGCCGCAACATTCTCGACAACCGCCAGCCTGGCCCGGCGCGTTGGGTCGAACTCTGGGCAGGGGGTGGCGCGGTGGTTGGCCTGCATGGCGTCGATCCGCTGGCCGGGCGCCTGAAGTGGTGGCGCAAGAAGGCCCGTGAAGGCAGCTTGCCGCCGATCCTGTTGTGGTATGTCAGCGGCCTGAACAGCTACCTGATTCTTGACGGGCATTATCGTTTGCAGGCCGCCATCGATGAGAACCTGCCGCCGCAGTTCCTGGTGCTCAGCTCGCCGCGGGTGACGGCCTACGCCCCGAATCCGCAGGAGCAGCAGAAGGTCCTGGGGGCGCTGCAGGTGCAGATCCAGCGCAAGAACCTGGAGACTGCGCGCTTGAACCAACTGCTCATCAGCACCTTCGACGACCGGCCGTATCACGGCTTCGGCAGCCAGTCGTGGGCGGGGATCGCTTCGGAACAAGTGTGGATCGATCAGGTGAGGGGTGTTCTTGAGGAACGTGAGGAGGCTGGCGAGCTGGACGTTATCCTGGCTCGCGAAGCCCCCGAGCATGATTGATCCCACTCGCCAATGCCGAGTCCTGCAGGCGCTGCGTGTTCTGGCTGATTACTTGGGGCCGAGGATCTGCGTCAGCTTGCTCGGGGCTGGGGCACCTTGCTGTTGTTGCAGCTCGCCCTTGTCGTCGAGGTAGAAGATCGCCGGGGTGGCCGACAACTCCAGTTCCTCCATGAGCTTCATGTTGGCGTCGAGTTTGGCCTGGATCGCTTTGGGGATGCTTTGCAGGGGTTTCAGGCTGCTGCCCTTGCCGGCCTTCTCGTGATCCTGCAGGGCCTGGCTCGGGTCCTTGGCGGCCAGCAGGGCGGCGGATTTGCCTGGGCTGTCCTCGCGGATGATGCCGACCATGATGTGCCGCAGTTGTACCTTGCCGGCCTTGACCCAGGGCCGGGCCTGTTCCCAGAACATGTTGCAGTAGGGGCAGTTGGGGTCGCTGAACAGGTAGACGATACGTGGCGCATCGGCCTTGCCGTCGGCGATCCAGTCGCTTTTCTCCAGGTTGCCCCAGACTTCCTTGGCCATCGGTGCATAGACCAGTTTCTGCAGCGGTTCGGCGCTGAGGTCCTTGCCGTCGGCGTCGTACAGGTTGCCCAGCAGCACGTGCTGGCCATCGGCGGTCAGGTACAGGGTCATGCCGCGGTTCTGGTACTGCGCGGCATAACCCTTGAGGCCAGCCGGAGCGTCGAAGCTGCCGATGATCTTGGCGCCCTTGGCTTCGATCTTGCGGATCGGCGCGGGCAGTTCCTCGGCCTGCAGCAGCGGGACATTGAGCAGTGCCGCGCCCAGGGACAGGCTCAGCAGGTGGCGGATGAAGGGCATGGGGGTTTCCTTGAGGGGGCGACCGGAGTCGGATGGATGCCGTCGAAGTTCTCCAGGGCGCGGGCCAGGCTGGCCTCCGAGAGTTCCCCGAGATGGCTGCCCAGCAGGCGGCCGTCGGCGCTGTAGAACAAGGTGGTGGGCAGGGCCATGGAGCCCACGGCCTTGCCCAGGCGGCCACTGCCGTCGAACAGTACGTTGTCCAGGTTCAGTTCCTGGGTGGCCAGGAAGGTGGCGACGCTCTGCATGCTCTCGGCCTGGTTGACGAACAGGAAGGTCAGGTCCGGGCGTTGTTGCTGGGCTTTTTCCAGCACCGGCATTTCCCGCCGGCAGGGTGGGCACCAGGTGGCCCAGAGGTTGATCACCAGCGGCCCGCCCTGGTAGTCGGTGAGCTGCACGGTGTCGCCGTTGGCGTTGCGCAGGGCCACTTCCGGCAGGCGCGTGCCCTGGTCGTAGAGGCTCAGGGACAGGGTCGCCAGCAGCCAGAACGCCAGGCCGGTAGCGATCCCGGCGCCCAGGGGGCGGCGCAGGGCCGGGCGTTTCCAGCCCCAGGCCAGGGCTGCCAGGAGCATGACCAGCACCCCGGGCCAGGCCAGGAAACCGCCGTCGCGCAGGTCGATGGTCATCCACAGGTCGTGCTGGTAGTGCTTCCAGTAGGCGATGACGAAACTGACCCGGGCGGCGAGCATGCCAATCAGGAACAGCGAGAACAGCACCGACTCCGGGTTGTCACCGCCGCGCTTGGCCACGCGCCAGCCCACCAGCGTGGCCAGGGCCAGGGCACTGATCAGCAGCAGGTGGTTGAGGGCGATGGCGAAGGTGCCGATGGTAAAGGTCAGCATCAGCGGGCTTCCAGGGTCTGGGTCCAGCGTTGCAGGAAGGTTGCGGCATCCACTTCGCCGGTGATGCGTTGGCTGCGGCGTTCGCTGCCATCCGGGCCGATCCACAGCATGCTGGGAGGTCCCGGTACCTTGTAGCGGCCGAGCAGTTCGCGGCCGTCGGCATTATCTAGGGTTACGTCCAGGCGCAGCAGGCGCACGTCCTTCAGGGCCTCCAGGACCTGGGGCTGGCCGAATACGGTCTTCTCCATGATCTTGCACGACACGCACCAGTCGGCGTAGTAGTCCAGCAGCACCCACTGGCCCCGGGCCTGGGCGCTGTCCAGGGCGCCTTGCAGCTCGGCAGGCGTCTTGACCGTGGTGAAGGCGTCGTGGGCACTGGCGTTGCTGGCGGGGGCGCTGCCGCTATAGACCTTCAGCGGGTGCAGCAGGTCGTCGCTGCCGCCAGCGGCGCCCACCAGCAGCACGCTGCCCCAGATGCCGAACAGCAACGCACCGGCACCGAACAGGTGCAGCAGGCGCCCGGCGATCACCCGTTGCTGCCAGGCGCAGTAGGCCAGTACCAGGGCCAGGGCACCCCACAGGCCGATCCACAGGCTGGCGTTCAGCACCGGACGCAGCATGTAGATGGCGGTGCCGAGGAAAAGGATGCCGAACACGCCCTTGAGCAGGTTCATCCAGGGGCCGGGCTTGGGCAGGAAGCGGTTGCCCAGGGTCACCAGCAGCAACAACGGCAGGCCGATGCCCAGGCCCAGGGCGAACAGCGCCAGGCCGCCAAACAGGGCATTGCCAGTCTGGGCGATATACAGCAGGCCGCCGGCCAGGGGCGCGGTCATGCACGGGCCCACCAGCAGCGCGGACAGGGCGCCGAGGACCCCGCAGCCGATCAGGCTGCCGCCCTGGCGCTGGCGGCTGGCGCCTTCCAGGCGATCGCGCAGGAAGGCCGGCATCTGCAATTCGAAGAAACCGAACATCGGCAAGGCCAGCAGCACGAACAACGCGGCGAAGCTGCCCAGGACCCAGGGTTGCTGCAGCCAGGCTTGCAGGTTGCTGCCCAGCAGGGCGGCGATCACGCCCATGCCGGCGTACACCAGGGCCATGCACAGCACATAGCTGGATGCCAGGGCCAGGCCCCGGCGCGGGCTGGCGCCACTGCCCACCACCATGCCGGCGAGGATCGGCAGCATTGGCAGCGAGCAGGGAGCGAAGGCCAGCAGCAGGCCGAAGCCGAAGAACGCCAGCAGGCCCAGGCCCCAGGATTTCTGTTGCAAGTCGTTGGCCAGCAGTTGGTCTTGGGCTGCCGCGGTGTCTGCGTCCTGGACGCTAGCGTTGGCCCCCACGGCCGGGGCTCCGCCCAGGTCCACTTCCAGGGTTTGCGGTGGATAGCACAGGCCGGCGTCGGCACAACCTTGCCAGCCCAGCTTGACCTTGCCCGTGGCGGTTGCCGGCAGTTTCACCTCCAGGCCCTGGCGGTACACGGTCTGGTCGCCGAAGAATTCGTCGCTATGGGCTTCGCCCGCCGGCAGGCTCGGCTGCTGCTCCGGCGGCAGGCCGTCGAACTTCAGGCGTTTCTGGTACAGGTAGTAGCCGTCGGCGATCTGCCAGAACAGCTGGGTCTCGCCCGAGGGCAGGCGCTCGGAGCTGAATACGAACGCCTGGCCCACCGGCAGGAAGTCGGGCTTGACCTCGAACGGATTGTTGCCGGCTTGCGCCAGGGTGGTGAACAGCATGAACAACAGGATGAACAATCGACGCATGGTCAAGCCTTAAACCGGTGCAAGTTGCGAGCACAATGGCCGGCCCTGATTAACCGATGATTAAACCGCGCCTTGTGGCCCGGAGCGGGCGGGCATAATGTCCGCTTAATCCGCCGCTTGCTTAATCAACGCCCTTTGTACAGGACCGACCATGCACGTACTTGTCTGTGAAGATGATGAGCTGATCGCCAGCGGGATCGTCGCTGGCCTCACGGCCCAGGGCCTGACGGTCGAGCATGTGGCCACCGCTTCGGCGGCGCGGGCCATGCTCGGCGTGGCCGATTTCGACGTGATGGTACTGGATCTTGGCCTGCCGGATGAAGATGGCCTGAAACTGCTCAAGCAGCAGCGCCAGCAGGGCCTGGAGATCCCGGTGCTGATCCTCACCGCCCGGGACGCGGTGACCGATCGGGTCGACGGCCTGCAGGCCGGGGCCGACGACTATCTGCTCAAGCCCTTCGACCTGCGCGAGCTGGCGGCGCGCCTGCATACCCTGTTGCGCCGGGCGGCGGGACGCAGCGTCAACCTGATCGAGCATGGGCGCCTGACCTACGACCCCAGCACCCGCGAGACTTTGCTCGGCGGGCAGCCGGTGGATCTGTCCCGGCGTGAGCAGTCGTTGCTTCAGGCTTTGCTGCACAACCGTGGCCGGGTGCTGTCCAGCGAGCAGCTCAAGGACAGCGTCTACGGCTTCAACGACGAGCTGGAGAGCAACGCCCTGAACGTGCACATCCATCACCTGCGGCGCAAGCTCGGCAATGGCATCGTCGAGACCGTGCGGGGCCTGGGCTATCGCCTGGGGCCGGCGGATGGCGAGGAGAGTCGCTAAGTGAGGAGCCTGCGCCTGCGCCTGAGCATCACCCTGGGCGCTGCCTTCATCCTGATCTGGACCCTGGCCGCCGCCTGGATGCTCAGTGATCTACGCAATCAGATGATGTTTTCCCTGGACCAGCGACTGGTGGCTTCGGCGCGAATGGTCGCGGGCCTCTTGGAGCAGATGCCGGCATTACCGTCCCATGGCCCGCACGATCACATCGACAGTGGTGCCCTGAGCATTCCCGGCGGCATGGCTTGCCAGGTCAGCTC
This sequence comes from Pseudomonas sessilinigenes, assembly GCF_003850565.1. NCBI lineage: Bacteria > Pseudomonadati > Pseudomonadota > Gammaproteobacteria > Pseudomonadales > Pseudomonadaceae > Pseudomonas > Pseudomonas sessilinigenes. The sequence continues at coordinate 6,609,384 of NZ_CP027706.1, read as the reverse complement.
CCTGCGCGGACAGATCCTGGCCCGTAGCCACAGTACTCCCGATCACCCGCTGGAAGCGGAGAAGCTGGGGTTTCACGACCAGATGATCGACGACGCGCCCTGGCGCACCTTCACCCTGGTGCGTGGCGACCTGCGTATCACCACCGCCGACCGCCAGGTGGAGCGCGAGGCCCTGAATTTGTCGATCCTGCTGGCGGCTTCGGTGCCGGTGGGCGTGGCCCTGCTGGGTTGCCTGTGGCTGTTGTGGCTGGGGATCGGCCAGAGCCTGGCGCCGCTGAACCGCATCCGTGATGCCCTGATGCGCCGCAGCGCCGATTCCCTGGAGCCGTTGCAGATCCAGCCCATGCCCAGCGAGTTGCGCCCGCTGCTGGAAACCCAGAACCAGCTGTTCCAGCGCATTGCCCGGACCATCGAGCGCGAGCGGCGGCTGACCGGCGATGCCGCTCATGAACTGCGCAGCCCGCTGACGGCGATCAAGACCCACCTGCAAGTGGCGCGAATGACCGAGGGCGCGGCCCACGACCAGGCATTGGCCCGGGCCGAGGAGGGCGCCGATCGCATGCATCGGACCCTGGAGCAACTGTTGTTGCTGGCTCGCGTCGAGGGCAGCCTGTCGTTCGATGACGGCGTGCAGTGCACGGCGGAACAGGTGGCGCGCCTGGCGATCCAGGACGCGGTCGTCGGCGCCCGCCAGCGGGTCCAGTTGAATCTGGAGCCGACCGCGGCTGGCGCTGCGGTGGATATGCCCTCGACCCTGGCCATCGCCGCCTTGCGCAACCTGCTGGACAATGCCCTGCGCCATACGCCCGAAGAGTGTCCGGTGGAGCTGAACCTGGAGCTGGTCGCCGGTCGGGTGCGTTTCCAGGTGCGGGACCACGGGCCGGGGATTCCCGAAGCGGATCTGCAACACCTGACCCAGCGCTTCTGGCGTGACAGCCAGAGCAGCGGTTGCGGCCTGGGGCTGGCGATCGTCCAGGCCATCGTCCAGCGCTGTGGCTGCGAGCTGCATTTCGACAGCCAGTCCGATGGCCTGCGGGTGGAACTGACCCTGCCTGCCCGGCGCGCTTGAGCCTTCCTGGCCCAGGACGGGCCTTTGGGCAATTTCCCCGATCCAAGGTGTAAATCCCGACGCTGCTGGTGCGTTTTCAGAACAGGAAAACCTGTCAATGCGCACCTCCTCTCGGCTGCGCATCCGGCCGGTGGCCGTTTTGCTCAAATTGCAGCGTGAGGGTTCCACAGATGTCAGCCGTTACCAGCCTTATGGAAGATCAGCCGGTGGGGCTTGCCGCCCCGGTGGCCGAGACGCTCTACCAGTTCGACGAGTCGCCCCTGCTGGCTCGCCAGAATCGCCAGGAGTCCAATGCCCGCAGTTATCCGCGGCGCATTCCCCTGGCCCTCAAGCGCGCCAGCGGTATCCACGTCGAGGATGTCGAGGGGCGGCGCTTCATCGATTGCCTGGCCGGTGCCGGCACCCTGGCCCTGGGCCACAACCATCCGGTGGTGATCGCGGCGATCCAGCAGGTACTGGCCGATGAACTGCCGCTGCTGACCTTGGACCTGACCACGCCGGTCAAGGACCAGTTCGTCCAGGACCTGTTCGGCCTGTTGCCCGAAGCCCTGGCCGCCGAGGCCAAGATCCAGTTCTGTGGGCCCACTGGCACCGATGCGGTGGAGGCGGCCCTGAAGCTGACCCGGACCGCCACCGGGCGCAGCACCGTGCTGTCGTTCCAGGGTGCCTACCACGGTATGAGCCAGGGCTCGCTGAGCCTGATGGGCAGCCTGGGACCCAAGCGGGCGTTGGCCGGGCTGTTGAACAACGGCGTGCAGTTCCTGCCATTCCCCTATGACTATCGTTGCCCGTTCGGGCTCGGTGGCGCCGCCGGGGTCAAGGCCAACCTGAACTACCTGGAGAACCTGCTCTGCGATCCGGAAGCCGGCGTGGCGTTGCCGGCAGCGGTGATCGTCGAGACGGTACAGGGCGAGGGGGGCGTGATCCCGGCCGATTTGGAATGGCTGCGCGGCCTGCGCCGTATCACCGAGAAAGCCGGGGTGGCGCTGATCGTCGACGAGATCCAGAGCGGTTTCGGACGCACCGGCAAGATGTTCGCCTTCGAGCATGCCGGGATCATTCCGGACGTGGTGGTGCTGTCCAAGGCCATCGGTGGCAGCTTGCCGCTGGCGGTGATGGTCTATCGCGACTGGCTCGATACCTGGCAGCCCGGCGCCCATGCCGGCACCTTCCGTGGCAACCAGATGGCCATGGCCGCAGGTTCCGCGGTGATGCGCTATCTCAAGGAACACCGGGTGACCGAACACGCGGCGGCCATGGGCGAGCGCCTGCGCGAGCACCTGCTGATCCTGCAGCGCGACTACCCGCAACTGGGCGACGTTCGTGGCCGGGGCCTGATGCTGGGAGTGGAACTGGTGGACCCGCAAGGTACGCCGGACGCCCTGGGGCATCCTCCGCAACATCAACGCCTGGCGCCGCTGGTGCAGCGCGAGTGCCTCAAGCGCGGCCTGATCCTGGAGCTGGGCGGGCGCCATGGCAGCGTGGTGCGTTTCCTGCCGCCGTTGGTGATCAGCGCGGCGCAGATCGACCAGGTGGCGGAGATCTTCAGCAAGGCAGTGGCCGCCGCCGTGGCCAGCCTCTAATTTTCCACGACCCTGGTTCGTTACTTCTACACCATCGCCGCGCCTGGGCGCGGCGGCACTCATTCAGTGATGGAGACAAGCAATGACTTCTGTATTCGACCGCGACGACATCCTGTTCCAGGTAGTGGTCAACCATGAAGAGCAATATTCGATCTGGCCTGACTACAAGGCCGTGCCGCAAGGCTGGCGCACCGTGGGCAAGAGCGGCTTCAAGAAAGACTGCCTGGCGTACATCGAGGAAGTCTGGACCGACATGCGTCCCTTGAGCCTGCGCCAGAAGATGGATCAGCAAGCGGTTGCCGGCTAAGCCTTCGCTGCCATGAAAAAGCCCGCTGGACGTTCGGTCCAGCGGGCTTTTTCGTGCCTGGGGCTCAAGCTCGCTTGACGGCTTGCAGGGTGTAGCTCAGCGGCAGGCGCCAGGGCGCATGCTTGAGTCGATATTCGCCGTGTTCGTCGGCGTCCATCTGCCCGGGCAGGGCTTCCCATGGAATGCTCTGGTGCTCCACCAAGCCAGTGATTTCCAGGCCCTGGCCCAGCAATGCGCTGATGATCTCGCCCAGGCCATGGTTCCATTCGTGGGTGACCGTGGCCTCCAGCTCCTTGTCGGTCTCCACGTAAGTGCTGCTGTCGTCCCAGACCAAGGGTTCGCTGCGCTCGAAGTAGGACAGCTCCACCCGTAGCGAGTCGCTGTGATCTTCGTTGATCGCCCAGAGCATCGGGTGCCCTTCGCGGATGAACAGCCGGCCACCGGGCTTGAGCAGGGTGCCCACGGTCCGGGCCCATTGCTCGATGCTTGGCAACCAGCACAGGGCGCCGATGCCGGTGTAGACCAGGTCGAAGCTGGCCGCCGGCAACACATCGGCCGCCTTGTATACATCCGACTCGTGGTAGTCGATGGCGGTGTCGCAGCGCTGGGCCAGGGTGCGGGCCTCGGCGAGGGAAGCGGGGGAGAAGTCCAGGCCGCTCATCTGTGCGCCCAGGCGGGCCAGGGACAGGGTGTCGGTGCCGATATGGCATTGCAGATGCACGCCGCGCAGGCCACGGATATCACCCAACAGCGGCAGGTCGAAACGCACCACGTCGGAGAGGTATTGCGGATCGTCGATGAAACGCTGTACGCAATAGTCCGGCGAAGCAGCATGCAGGGGTGCGCGTTCGTCCCAGTTGGTCTTGTTGAGGTTTACGTAATCGCTCATGGCGCTCTTCCTAGCGTCTATTTAGGCGAGGCGCAGACTAGCACTGGGAAATGAGCGCGATCTTGAGGAAATATGTAAGCGCCGCCGCGCCATTTGTAGCCGTTGCCGAGCCTTCAGGTCATGGACGCATTGCAGCCCTGCGACGGGGTGCCGCCCAGACCGTTTTCAGATTCGGCAACGGTTACAGGCTCAGCTTTTCGGGGCCAGGGCCTGGATGATCTTCTGTTGGTTGGTTTCCAGCTCGCTGGCAGGGTCGGCGCTGTCGGTTTCCAGCACCAGCAACTGGCTGCCGCCGGCGCTGATGGCGGCCTTCAGTGCTTCCGACGGCTGGCGGTGATGCAGGACCAGGGCCACGTCGTTGTCCTTGAGTCGAGCCTGCAGTTTCTTCAGGGCCTCGGGCGTCCATTCGTTGTCGGCCCGGGCATCCACCTCCAGCAGCTCCAGGTTCAGGCCACTGACCAGGTAGCCGAAATGTTCCGACAGGCTCAGCACGCTGAGGTTGTCGGCTTCGGCCAGGCGCGCCTCGCTGTCGGCGCTGAGCTTGAGCAGGCGCTGTTTCAAGTTGGCCAGGTTGCTCTCGATCTGCGGTTTGGCCCCGGGAGCCAGGCGCACCAGGTCGGCCGCCAGTACGTCGGCCATGCGTCCCAGGTTATTGCTCGACAACCATGGCTGGGCGTTCAGGCCGTCGCTCTTGCCCGGCTGCAGGGCGATGCCGGGCAGGGCGCCATCCACGGGGCGTGCGGCATCGATTTCGACGATGCGGATATTGCTGCGCCGGGCATTGGGATACAGCGGGTCGTCCGGCCAGATCGAGCGCAGGCCGATCACCGCGTCGGCACCCTGGGCCAGCTTGCCCAGGGCCGGGGCGCCGCGCCCGGTGAAGTAGGCGGTTTGCCGCGAGCCCGGCAGGTTGGCCGGGGCGGCCCGCTCCAGCTTGACGTCGGTGCCTTGCAGCAGGATCTGGCCGAGGCCGAAGGTCACCGGCAGCGAGGCCAGCACCATCAGTGGTTGTCGGGTGGCGGTGGGTGCCGGTTGGCCCTGGCGGACATTGTCCGCTGCCGACAGAGTCGGGGCATGGAGCAGGCCGCCGAGAACCAGGACCAAGGCCAGGCGCGGCAGTGACAGATTGGGTGATGAATTGTGCATTTATCCGATATTCCCTTTCAGGCTGGGGACGGTGCCGCGGGCGATGGCGGCCAGGGCGAAGCAGATGCCGGCCACCAGGATGATCGCGGCGCCGGAGGGGACCGGCAGGTCGAAGACGATCGGCAGCAGGATGCCGCACAAGGTGCAGAGGGTGGCGATGCTCACCGAGATCCAGAAGAACCCCTTGAGCGACTGGCTGAGCAGGCGCGCTGCGGCGGCCGGGATCACCAGCAGGGCGCCGACCAGGATCGCGCCGATGACTTTCACCGCGGCCACGGTGATCAGCGTCACCAGGATCACGAACAGGTAGTCCAGGGCCTTCACCGCTACGCCACGCACCGCCGCCAGCTGTGGGTTGAAGCTGGCCAGCATGATGCGGTTGTACAGTGGCAGGCTCAGGCCCAGGACCATGCTGCCGACGACCAGCAGCACCAGCAGGTCATCGCCATTGACCGTGAGCACCGAGCCGAACAGTACGTTTTCCAGGATGTGTACGTTGATCTTGCCGGCCAGGATCAGCAGCAGGCTGGCGCCCAGGGCCAGGGATACCGAGAGGAAGACCCCGATCAGCGTGTCCGGGGCCAGGCCGGTGCGATTGCGCAGGTAGTTGAGCAGGATGCCGAACAGCAAGCAGTAGCCGAACAAGCTGCCGTAGGGGCCGGTGTAGGGTTCGCCCAGGAGGATGCCGATGGCTACCCCGGTCAGGGCGGCGTGGCCCACGGCCTCGGAGAAGAACGCGAAGCGCTTGACCACTACCAGGGTACCCAGGCCGCCGAGCACCGGGCCGATCAGCAGGCCGGCGAGCAGGGCGTTGACCACGAAACCGTAGGCCAGGGCTTCCGGCAGGTAGCCTGAAGAGGCCCAGCCCTGGACCATCAGGCGGAAAGCTTCATAACTCATCAGGCAGCGCTCCCGGCGGCTCGTGGATGGGTGGAAAACAGGCTGAGCAGGCGCTCCGGCGTCAGGGTCTGCTGCGCCGGGCCGTCGAACAGCACCCGGCGATTGAGACCGGTGACCCGGTCCGCCAGGCGGCCTACGGCTTCCAGGTCGTGCTCGATCCACAACAGGGTAATGCCGCTCTGGCGCCAGTCCTGGAGCAGGCGTTCGAAGACCTGGATCCCGGCTTCGTCGAGGGCCGACATGGGTTCGTCCAGGACCACCAGTTGCGGCGCCGGGATCAGGCCCTGGGCCAGCAGCACCCGCTGGCGCTCGCCACCGGACAGGGCGCCCATGCGGCGCTTGCGCTTGTCCTGCATGCCAACGCGCTCCAGTGCTTCGCCGATGGCCTTGGCGTAGTGTCGGCTCAGGCCGAGAAAGGCCGGCCGGCGCTGGCACATGGCGGCCATGAAGTCGTCCACGGTCATCGGCAGGCCGCGATCGAACTCCAGGGCCTGGGGTACATAGCCGATGATGCCTGGGGTCGTCGGCCATTGCAGGCGCAACTGGCCCTGGTGGGGCATCTGTCCCAGCAGGGTCTTGATCAGCGAACTCTTGCCGCCCCCGTTGGGGCCGACCAGCGCGTGCACGCTGCCGGGCTGCACTTGGAATGTCACCTGGTCGAGGATGGTGGTGCGGCCCAGGACCAGGCTGACCTGGTCGAATTCCACGGCCGGGCCTCGTAGCAGGGTCTCGATGGCGGTCATGCCCCGGCCTCCTGGATGGCCCGGACCACGGTGTCGAGGTTGCCCTTCATTTCCTTCTCGTACTTGTCGGCGCTGTAGTCGCCGTAGGAAATGTGTGACAGGGGGTAGAGCTTGACCCCGGACTCGCGCTGGATGGTCTCGACGTAGGTGGAGGGGAAGTCCATCTCCGAGAAGATCACCTTGACGTCCAGTTCACGCAGTTGGTCGATGGTCTTTTTCAACTGGCTGGGGCTGGGCTCGATGCCGTGGGCCGGCTCGACCACGGCGGTCACTTCCAGGCCGAACTCGCGCAGCAGGTAGTCGTAGGCGGCATGCACCGTGGCTACCCGCAGGTCGGCGTTGGGCGCCTGGGTCAGCTTGGCCAGGGCATCGGCGCGCATCTGCCGCAGGCGCTTGCCGTAGGCGCGGGCATTCTGGGTGTAGGTCTTGGCATTGGCCGGGTCCATCTTGCCCAACTCCCGAGCGATGTTGTTGACCTGGGCGATGGATGCGCTGATGGACAGGAAGGTATGCGGGTTCACCACCTTGCCGGCACCTCGGGCAGCGACGCCGGTGGCGGCCAGCAGCGGTACGTTTTCGTTGGCCTCGATCACCGGGATATCCGGGCGCTCGCTGGTGGCGATCATGCGGTCGGCGAAGTCATCATGGCCCACGCCGTTGAGCACGATCACGTCCAGGGTGCCGATGCGCTTGATGTCCTCGGCGCGGGGTTCGTAGGCGTGGGGGTTGAAGCCCGCCGGGATCAGCGGCACCACGTCGGCCTTGTCACCGACGATGTTGGCTACATAGCTGTAGTAGGGATGCAGGGTGATGCCGATGCGCAGGCGCTTGGCGGCATCGGCATTGGCCATGGGGCTAAGGAACAGGGCCAGCAGGCTGATCAGCAACACCTGAAGGACGGGGCGACGTGGAGATGAAATGGGCATGGGCTAGTGTTCTTCTCTCGGGGGACGGCGTGGACTCAGTGGCGGTGCTGGCGGGTCACTCCGGCATCGAATTGCGCCACCACCTGCTGCCAGCCGGCAGCGATCAGCTGTTGCTGGCCGAGGTCGTGGGGGACGCTGGCCGAGGGACTGCGGTTGAGCCAGATGTCTACCTGGGTGGCATTTTCGGGGGCGATACGCATGAGGAAGGAGCCGGCTACCTGGGGGTTCTGGCTCAGCCCCAGGTAGGCCTGGTCTAGCGCCTGCCAGGTGTGTCCGCCACGGCTGACCGAGCTGGCGTCCTGGGCGAAGGGGGCGAAGCCTTCCTCGGCCAGTTGCTCGGGGCTGGGCAGGGCCTGACCTTCGGCCAGCAGCAGGCGGATCTCGTCGAGGGTCACCCGCAGGTCGGCATAGATGCCTTGTTCGCCGGCGCTCAGGTCGCGGCGGGCATCCAGTTGATGGGCGGCGATGGCACTGCTGGTGTCCGCCTCGCTGTGCCACAGCACCACGCTGGCAGCGCTGCACAGGATCACCAGGCACAGCAGCAGGACATAGAGGGTTTCGTGACCGGCGCCGGCGGGACGCACGACTTGGGTAGTGGCGTTCATTGGGCCTCGATATCCGCTTGGTCGATCTCGACGACGTGGCCGGGGCCGGCATCGAACAGTACGTAGAACTCCGCGGCAGGCTTCTTGAAAGTCAGGGTCGAGTCGTTGCCCAGCTTGCCGGGCACCAGGATGGTCTCGTCGTAGCCGATCACGTCCAGGGTCACACCCGGGGCGCCACTGCCGTCGGAAAAGCCGCCGGTGCAGCGAATCTGCTCGGCATCGATGGCCTTGCACTCGCACATCGGGTTGTGGGCCAGGGCGCTGTGGCTGAACGTCGTGCCCGCGAGCAGCAGGGCTGCGGCGCCGAGGCGCCGGGTGAAGAGTGCGCGAGTCATGGTTTGCCTCCTTGTTTTTCGAGCCAGGCCACGGTGGCCGGCGAGGCCTGGCTCAGGGGAATGGCCGCCTGGTGCATGCTGCCGTCCCAGCCTTCCATGGTGATCCACAGTTCGGCGTCGGCCTTGGTCTTTTCCGGGATGGGCAGGCTGGCCCCCATGCGGTATGGGCTGCCGAAGAAGATCACCCCGGCGGCCCGCAGGCTGCGAGGCTTGCCAATGCGCAGGTAGGTGGCCTTGACCGGTTCGATGCAGGCTTGGCACAGGGCTGCGTTGAAGCTTTTCAGGTAACCGGCGGGGCCGTCGCTGCGAGGCGCTTCATCGCGCATTTCGGCCAGGCGCAGGCTCCAGGGGCCGACCTGGACTTCGCCGATCTCCCGTTCGCCCAGGCCGCTATCGCCACGAAACAGCGCGGCATCGGCGAAGTACTTGGGCATGAAACCCAGGGGAATCAACACCAGCAGGATGTTCAGGTGAAAGCGCCATTTGTGCCAGAACCGGCTCAGGGGCGAGTCAGGGGTAGCGGTGTGGGTCCGACTCACAGTGGGCTCTCCGAGGTTTCCCTGCTCAATGCCGGGGTGGGGGTACGTACGGGGCGCGCACGGGCGGCCTTTTCCTCGCGCTTGAGGGCGTTGGCGGTAGCCAGGGCGGTGCGCTTGGTCCAGATCAGCAGGCCGCTGAGGACCATCATGCTCAGTACCAGGCCGAAGAAGAACCAGATCAGCTTGACCCAGATCCCACCGAAGTCACCGGTATGCAAGGGGCGCATGGACTCGGTGACGAACTCCAGGGTGGTGCGGTCGCCCAACAGGTGCGAGGCATCCAGGGAGCCGGTATAGGGGTTGATATTGGCGGTTTGGAACATCAGCGGATACCAGCCGCGCCCGCCAACGTACAGGTGGCTGTAGGCATTGCTTGGTAGGCTGACGAAGCTGATATCGAAGCCAGGGATCTTCTGGGTGGCGGTAGCGATGGCCTGATCCAGGCTGATCATCGGTGTCGGGCTGCCGTCGGCGCTGACTGGCACCTGTTCCCGGGCGATTACCGGGACGATGGGTTCGCTGGAGATGCTGATGTGGTTGTCGCCCAGGATCGCGCGAATCAGGAACCAGATACCGGTGATGGAGATCACGGCAATGAACCAGATCGACCAGATGCCGCTCAGGCGGTGGAAGTCGCCCCAGAAGATCCGGGCGCCATGGCGCAGGCGCAGGGTCGGCTTGAGGAAGCCCTTCCAGAACTTCTTGTAGACCACCAGGCCGGTAATCAGCGAGATGAGCATCGGTACGCCAAGGAACGACACCAGGTACCAGCCCCAGCTGTAGCCGTTGGTGAAGGGGACCAGCCACCAGCCATGCAGGGCACGGGTGAAGGCCTGGAAGTCGAAGTCCGGGCTGGTGCCCTGGATGGCTCCGGTATAGGGATTGACGTAGAGCGTGGGTGAGCGGCCGTCCGGATAGCTGACGCTGACACTGAGGGCAAAGTGGCTTTCATCCGGCGTGATGATGGTCTCTACCTGCGTCTGGGGCTCGGCACGCTTGATGGCCTGGACGATCTGGTCGTAGTTCAGCGGTTGGGCATCATCGGTGGGCTTGCTGGCGCGAACATCGGGGTTGGCCAGCCAGACGATTTCCTGGCTGACCACTGCCAGGGTGCCGGTAACGCAGACGATCAGCACGAAGAACCAGATGGGCAGTGCCAGCCAGCTGTGCACCAGAAACCAGATTTTTGAGCGGGATTTCTTCGACATTGAATGGGCGTCTTGATTCGAGGAGTGGAGCGGCACTGGAACCCGGACCGGGCCTGGCGTGGTTCACGCTGGGCAGGGTCATGGCCAACGCGGCCTGCTGCATCTAATTAAGACGAATGAGAATCGTAAATCCCGAAAGGCGATATGAAAGTAAATGTTACAGAGCCTGTTGAAGCTTGCAGGCAAGGGCATTTATCGCAACGACAGGTGGGAAGATAAATAGGAAGCGAGGCGGGATTGCCGCTGGTCGGGCCGGCGCCAGCTCCGGTGGAAACTGGCGCCGGGGGAGTCAATGGGCCTGTTGCTGGAACAACTGCACGGCGCGCTCATTGATTTGCTCGACCGTCAGGTTCTCCTTGCGGGTGGCGATGAACCAGACATGTCCGAAAGGATCGCGCAGGGCGCCGCTACGGTCGCCATAGAATTGGTCCTTGATCGGTTCCGCTTCGCTGGCGCCAGCGGCAATCGCCCGGGCGAAGTAGCTGTCTACATCCTCCACATACAGGTGCAGGCCCACCGAGGTCTTGTGGGCTTCCGGACTGCCCATCGGGGTCTCCTCGCAAGGGCTGCCGAGCATGATGGGGGCGCCACCAATGATCAGTTCGGCATGGCCGACGCTGCCATCGGGCATGTCCAGGCGCAGGGTCTGTACGGCACCAAAGGCCTTCTTGTAGAACTCGATGGCCTCGGCGGCCTGGCGAATACCCAGGTAGGGCGTGACGCCAATGAAGCCTTCGGGAATGGGTTTGACGCTCATGGTGGGGCTCCTTGCTCTTATTGTGGGGGGATCAAGCAGATTTCACTCTATACCCGGAATGTTGCAGGGGTGGGATAGGCCGACGAGGTGTAGCCGGGTCACAAAACCCTGGCAGTTTGCCTGGCGATGCCTGCGGCTCGGCGGCCGTTGCCGAGTCGTGCTGGCTAGGATGGCAAGTCGTCGTTGGGAGCATCGGGCTCCAGTAGCCGGGCGCCCTGGCCGGTTTCCCCGAGGTAATCGCCCTGGTTGCGCAGTGGGCAACCGTCCATTGACAGGCAGCCGCAGCCGATGCACAGGTTCAAGCGCTCGCGCAGCAGGCTCAGTTGCTGGATACGTTCGTCCAGCTCACGGCTCCATTGTTCCGACAGGCGCTGCCAATCCGCGGCGGTGGGTGCGCGATCATCGGGCAGGGTAGCCAGGGCCCGGCCGATTTCCGCCAGGGGAATACCCAGGCGCTGGGCCACCTTGATCAGGGCGACCCGACGCAGCACCGAGCGTGGGTAGCGACGCTGATTGCCCTGGTTGCGCTGGCTCTTGATCAATCCCTTGGTTTCGTAGAAATGCAGTGCGGTGACGGCTACCCCGCTGCGGGCCGCCAGCTGGCCGACGGTGAGTTCCTTGTGGATGCTGTCGTGATCGATCATCTGGAGGGTACCGAAAGTGAAAAACAGGCTTGACCTTTACTTAACTAGAGGTTTTACCCTGCCGTACATCCAGCCGCAAGATCCTCTTACGCAGTAGGGAATGACCCATGAGCGCCTTTGAAAAAAACCACAGCTTCACCCAGTTGATCGAGTTCGAGATCGAGCCTCATCAACAGGAACCCCTGGTATTGGCCCTGGTCGAGCAGAGTGAGCGCCTGGCCCAGGATCATGGTGGTTTCCTCAGTGCCAGCGTGCAGGTCAGCGACGATGGCCGGCGTGTGCTCAATTACCTGCAATGGCAAACCCGGGAAGCTGGCGAGGCGGCTTTCCAGGGATTCGAGAGTGGGGAGCAGGATTTCTGGCAGTTGATTCTCGCTTATCGGGCCAGGACCGTGACCTTCGGCTCGTTCCAGGTACGCAGCAGCATTGCCCGCAGCCATGACAACGCCTTGCACTGTCGCCTGGCCGGTTAGCTAGATCGACAGCTGCAGGGTGCGTTCGCTGGGGGCATCTATCGGGCGACGCTTGTTCACTGCCAGCTCTCCGATCTTGATCAGCCGAGTGCGGGTTACATTGCGGCTCAGGCCCAGCAGGTTGGCGGTATGCACCTGGTTGTAGTGGCTGAAACGATAGGCTGCACGCAAGAGGGCATCCTCGACCTTTTCATGCAGGGCACCGGCCTGTTCCGCGAAGAGTTTCTGGAAGGCCCGTTCCAGCAAGCCCTCGGCCGAATCGTCAAGCCCAGGGTAGCTGTCGTCGGCGCGCTCGATACGCATGTTCGACAGGCGCAGGTCACCCTGGGCGATGATGCCGTCGCGGCAGATCAGCAGGGTGTGGTGAATGACGTTTTCCAGCTCGCGGATATTGCCTGGCCAGCTGTAGTGCTTGAGCTTGTGTTCGGCCTCCGGGCTGATGCTGATGCTGCCGTAGCCCAGGCGCTGGCTGTAGGCCTCGATGAAATGCCGGGTCAGCGGCAGGATATCGCCAGGGCGCTCGCGCAGCGGGCTCAACTCCAGATTGACCACATCCAGGCGGTAGTACAGGTCTTCACGGAAATTTCCGGCGTTGATGGCCTTTTCCAGTTGTACGTTGGTGGCAGCCAAGACCCGGACGTCGATCGGGATGCTCTTGCGCGAGCCCAGGCGCACCACTTCACGTTCCTGCAGGACCCGCAGCAGCTTGACCTGGATAGCCATGGGCAGGTCCCCGATTTCATCCAGGAACAGGGTGCCGCCATCGGCCTCCTCGAACCAGCCGGCCTTGGCACTGAGGGCCCCGGTGAAGGCACCTTTTTCATGGCCGAACAACTCGGCCTCCACCAGGGATTCCGAGAAGGCCCCGCAGTTCACCGCTACGAAGGGACGATGGCGGCGGGCGCTGAGGTTGTGGATATGCCGTGCCACCAGTTCCTTGCCGGTCCCGGTCTCACCAATGATCAGCACGCTGGCCTCACTCGGCGCCACCTGTTGCAGGTGTGCCAGCAGGGCCTGGGATTTCGGGTCTTCGAATACCTGGGCGGTAGCACGGATCGAAGTCGCCAGGGCGGGCGAGGGGGGCAGGGTCAGTAGCTGCATGGGCATTCTCCGCAGGCAAGGCTAGGAATAGAAGGTCGGGGTCGGCAGCGCCTGGTTCAGCGACCAGTCCCCCAGTTCGTGGAGTTTGTAGTCCAGCGGGTCGTGCAGGGTCTGGGTGCGCAGGTTGCGCCAGTGTCGGTCCAGGCCCAGGGAGGCGTGGGTCGAGCGTGCCCCGGTGACTTCGAACAATCGGCTGCACAGCTCCAGGCCCTGGCGGCTGGCGGCGACCTTGGCGGTGGCAATCGCCGTGGCCAGGTGCCCACGCTCTTCGGCGCTGAGCTTGGCGCCCTTGGCCCAGGCCTGGTCGAGCAGGGTCGCGGCGCGCTCCACCAGCAGGCGTATGCCTTCCAGGGCCACCCAGAACTCGCCGTAGTGGCTGAGGATGTAAGGGTCCTGGCGCACGTCCCGGGCGCTGGAGCGATGCCAGACCCGGGTTTCGCCGAGGGTGTATTGCCGGGCTTCGGCGAATGCGCCCTCGGCGATCCCAAGGAACATATGGGTGAAGGTCAGCTGGGCGATCAGTGGACGCAGGCAGGCGAATGGTGTGCTCAGAGGGCCCGGGTCCAGCAGCAACTCCGACTCCTCGACCCTGACCCGCTCGAAGGTGGCGCTGCCGCTATCGGTCTGGCGCTGGCCGATGTTGTTCCAGTCGTTGTGCAGGGTGATGCCGCTGCGGCCGCTGGGAATGGCGGCGATGAGCAACTTGCCGCCGTTGCTTTCGTCCACCGCCGAGGCGATTAGCATTTCCGAATCGCTGGCCCCGGAGCAGAAGCTTTTTTTGCCGGAGAACTCGCGCCAGCCCCCCAGGTTCCTGACCACCGTGCGGGTATCCAGCGGATTCAGGGCATTGCCCCAGAACCAGTTCTTGCGTGCCGTCTGTTCGAACCAGGGTTGCCACTGCTCGGGCAGGGCGAACAGGCGCACGGTAGCCAGCATCAGGTGATGGAAACCGAAGACATGGGCGATGGAACTGTCGACCCTGGCGAATTCGCGGACGACTCCCAGGGTTTCGCTCCAGGAGGCACCGAGCCCACCGAACTGGCGGGGAATGCTCAGGGCCAGCAGGCCGCTGTGGCGCAGGGCATCACGCTCGGCCTTGGGGGTGCCGCCGCGCTCATCACGTTCGACGGCGGTCAGGGCAAACTCGGCGGCCAGCTGGCGGGCGGTTTGCTGGGGGGACAACAGGGCGCTTTGCGGTGTGGCAGTCACGCGATGTTCCTCGTTCTGGGCCGTTTGTGGCCGGGGAAGGGGCGGTGCAGGCCTGCCGTGACGACGGCAGGCGGCAGGTCTCAGGCGTGGTTGGGCAGTACGTCATTGGCGATCATTTCGCCGAACGGCCCGGTCAGGTTGGTGACACCGCGACCGGCCAGGCTGGCGTAGGGTTCCGGCAGCAGCGGGAATACCAGTTCGGCGAAGCGATAGGCCTCCTCCAGGTGCGGGTAGCCGGAGAAGATGAAACTGTCGATTCCCAGGTCTGCGTATTCCTTGATGCGTTCGGCCACCTGTTGTGGGTTGCCCACCAGGGCCGTGCCGGCACCACCGCGTACCAGGCCAACCCCGGCCCAGAGGTTGGGTGCGACCTGCAATCGGTCACGGCGCCCGCCATGCAAGGCGGCCATGCGCCGCTGGCCTTCGGAGTCGAAGCGCGAGAAAGATTGTTGGGCCGCGGCGATGGTTTCATCACTGATGTGCTCGATCAGGCGGTCGGCATCCTTCCAGGCCTGTTCCTCGGTTTCGCGCACGATGACGTGCAGGCGGATCCCGAACTTCACCCGACGGCCCTTGCGGGCTGCGCGCTCACGCACGTCGGCGAGCTTCTGTGCCACTGCGGCCGGCGGCTCGCCCCAGGTCAGGTAGACATCCACCTGGTCGGCGGCCAGTTCATGGGCAGCCTCGGAAGAACCGCCGAAATACAACGGTGGGTAGGGTTTTTGCACCGGGGGATAGAGGGCCTTGGCATTTTCTACCTGCAGGTGCTTGCCCTGGAAATCCACGGCCTCGCCTTGCAGGACCCGACGCCAGATGTGCAGGAATTCGTCGGTGACTTCATAGCGTTCGCTGTGGCTGAGGAAGCTACCATCGCCACGGTTCTCGTCGGGATCGCCGCCGGTCACCACGTTGATCAGCAGGCGACCGTTGGACAGGCGATCAAGGGTCGCGGCCATGCGTGCCGATACTGTTGGGGAGATGATTCCGGGGCGGATCGCTACCAGATAACGCAGGCGCTCGGTCAATGGCACCAGGGCCGAGGCAATGACCCAGGAGTCTTCACAGGAGCGCCCGGTGGGAATCAGCACGCCGTGATAGCCCAGGGTGTCTGCGGCCTGGGCCACCTGCTTGAGGTAATTGAGGGTGACCGGACGAGCCCCCTGGGTGGTGCCCAGGAAATGACCATCGCCGTGGGTCGGGAGAAACCAGAACACATCCATGATTGTTCCTCAGGCGATTTTCAACAGTTTGTCCGAGTGGGCGGTAAACAGCGGTGCAGCTCGTTCGGCGGCGAGGCGGATGCGCGCCTGCAGCAGCTCACTGGTGATTCGGTAGTCACTGAAATCAGCCTCGGTGGCGTATACGCCAATCGGT
Organism: Pseudomonas sessilinigenes; assembly: GCF_003850565.1. Classification (NCBI taxonomy): domain Bacteria; kingdom Pseudomonadati; phylum Pseudomonadota; class Gammaproteobacteria; order Pseudomonadales; family Pseudomonadaceae; genus Pseudomonas; species Pseudomonas sessilinigenes. Next base: position 6,593,576 of record NZ_CP027706.1, on the reverse strand, counting down.
AAGGTCAGGGCCTGGAAGAAGCTGAACAGTGGGCGCAACTGGTGGTCCAGGACCAGGGCATGCCGCTCGCTACCACCCGTAGCGGCCAGCAATACCGGCGTGTCCACCAGGGCGTTGAGGTCGATCAGGTCGAACAGGTGCTTGAGCAGGCCCGGATAGGACCCGCGATACACCGGTGCGGCGACGATCAGCAGGTCGGCGTTCTCGATGGCCTGCAGTTGCGCCTCGACCTCGTCCGGCAGTTCCTGGCGGGACAAGGCCGCACCGACTGGCCGGGCAATGTCGCCCAGTTCGATCAGGTGACTGTCGATGGGCAGTTGGGCTGAGAGCTCGGCCAGCAAGGCCTGGGTCAGGACCAGGGTCCGCGATGGACGCCAGGTTCCACCGGAGAGCGCGACGACATTCAAGGGACGGGACATGGACAGCTCCTTGGTAAACAGTGGCTCGATGAGCGATGAGTGATGCCAGGCTCTGGAGCAAGAGCTGTACCAACGCCTGCAAGCCCGGTATCACGGGGTTTACGCCCTGAAAGCGGCTTTGCCTGTTGTTGGGCCAGCACTGTTTTGTTGATCGACTGTTGCCAGCGCAACAGTTGCCCTGGCAACAGTTGGCAGCGGGATACTGTTGTTATAGAGGGTTGTTGTTATTCCTTAAAAGATCTTGTTTCCATATTTATAGGTCTTAAAGGAATATTGAAGAGTGGCTTGCCCTGGTCGCGAAACAGTCGATAGCGACTATCGAGCGGGATGATTTTTGCGTCGTCGGGCCCGCGAGTAGCCTGTGTCCATCGTTCGCAAGCTGCTCCAGGTGTTCGCCATGAAGGCTTTTCCCGTTGCCCTGCTGTTATTGGTTTCCAGTGTTCTGGCCGGTTGTGCCAGCCCGCAAGCTCCCGAATTGCGCCCTTACACCGTCGAGGAAACTCGTGAGCTGGCGCTGGAGGCCCTGAACCGACGGGGCTTGTCATTCGATGAGTACCAGCAGAAAAAGGCCGAGTTGGCAGGTCATTCCGCAGCTTTCGATACCCAGGGTGAAATGAGTGCCCAGCGCAATCTCAGTCGTCATCAGCCCGCCAGTTGACAGCAACTGTACGGGTCGAAGTTCTGGCCAACTGTCCGTAGGTTTCGCCGCAGTCGCAGGTTAGGGTCGAATCCTGATCGATCTTGTCCAGGAAACCTGCCTCTTATGTCCCTTTCGCCCGACCTGCTGTTGGCGTTCGCCCTGTTTGCCCTGGTTACCTCGATTACTCCCGGGCCCAACAACACCATGCTGTTGGCGTCAGGGGTGAACTTCGGTTTCGGCCGCTCGATCCCGCATATTCTCGGCATCAGCTGTGGTTTTTTCGTGCTGGTGCTGGCGGTCGGCCTGGGGTTGGGCGCGGTGTTCCAGGCTTACCCACTGTTATATGGCGTGCTGCGTTATGTCGGTGCGGCCTACCTGTTGTACCTGGCATGGCGGATCGCTCGTTCAGGTCCCATGTCCGATGAGCAACAGGGGCAGGGCCAGCCCTTGGGATATTGGGGAGCAGCGGCTTTCCAGTGGGTCAATCCCAAGGCCTGGGTGATGGCCGTGGGCGCTATCAGCACCTATACCCCGTTGCAAGGCTACTTCACCAATGTGCTGGTGATTGCTGCGGTGTTCGCCCTGATCAATGCGCCGACGGTCAGTCTTTGGGCGGCCTGTGGCAGCCTGCTACGCAATGTGTTGCGCAATCCGCGCTGGCTACGCCTGTTCAATCTGGGGATGGCGGTGCTGTTGGTGCTGTCCCTGGCGCCACTGCTCGTTGACAGCCTTTGTTAAGTCCCACTTCAATTTTGCGGTCCTGGCCTGTTAAGCTGGTTGCTAGGAGCGTTCCTACGCACTTTTAAATGAAGTCCTCTTCCTTTAAGCATCGGGTCGGTATCGCTTCGCTGACTGCCGTTGATGCGTCCTCTGCGAGTGAGGCATCGATGAGGCTTCTTTTTCGAGTCGACCCGGTCCGGGAACAAGCCCCGCAGGTTTTCAGCCATGAACGCACGTCCTCTTTATTTCGACTATGCCGCCACCACGCCGGTGGATGAGCGAGTCATCCAGGTGATGCTCCAGTGTCTGGGCTTCGACGCCAATTTCGGTAATCCGGCTTCCAGCTCCCATGCCTTCGGCCAGCAGGCGCGCCGCAGTGTCGAGCACGCCCGGCAGCAGGTGGCGCAAATGGTCGGTGCGCAACCGGAGCAGATCGTCTGGACCTCGGGTGCGACCGAGTCCAATAACCTGGCGCTCAAGGGTGTGATGCAGGCGCGTGGCCTGGCCGGTGGCCATGTCATCACCAGTCAGATCGAACATAAGGCCGTGCTCGATACGGCCCGGCAACTGGAGGACAGTGGGGTAGCGGTGACCTACCTGGCCCCTGATGCCGATGGACTGATCACCCCCCAGGCTGTGAGTGAGGCCATGGGGGACGATACCGTCCTGGTGTCGCTGATGCTGGTCAACAATGAACTGGGCACGATCAATGACATTCCGGCGATTGGCCGGGCGGTCCGCGAGCGGGGGGCCTTGCTCCATGTGGATGCCGCCCAGGGTGCGGGCAAGGTCGCCATCGATCTTGCCCATTGGCCGGTGGACCTGATGTCGTTTTCCGCTCACAAGCTCTATGGCCCCAAAGGGATCGGTGCGCTGTATGTCGGCTCTCGCGCCCGCCAGCACGTGCAGGCGCAGATCCATGGTGGCGGGCATGAGGGCGGTTTGCGCTCCGGGACACTGGCCACCCACCAGATTGCCGCCATGGGTGCGGCCTTTGAGTTGGCTGGCCAGGCCTGGGAGGAGGAGGCCGCGAAGATCGTCTCCTTGCGCCAGCGACTGCTGGAGCAATTGGCTGATGTCCCTGGCCTGCGCTTGAATGGCAGTGCTGCTTCGCGCATTCCCCATACCCTGAGCCTGACCTTCGATGAAGGTGAGTTCGATGCGGCTGCATTGAGCGCATCCATGGCGTTTTCCTCTACCTCCGCCTGCAATTCGGCAAGCAATGCACCCTCTCATGTGCTGTTGGCGCTGGGGCTCGATGCCCGACAGGCTGGCAGGACCATCCGCTTGAGCCTGGGGCGGTTCACCACCGAGCAGGATGTGGATCGCGCGGTACAACTGATCAAGACGACAACCTCCAGCGCTCCGGCATTCTGGGTCGGGGCCAATACCTGAGGGTCGGGCGCTTCCGACCCTCCATAACAATGATTAGCCGGTTAAGGAGACACAATGAGTACGCAGCCTTCGACCAACGCAGGGGTTCCCCAGCGCCTGGCGCACGTTCGCCAACTGATGAGCCGTGAAGGCATCCATGCCTTGCTGGTGCCTTCAGCCGACCCGCACTTGTCGGAGTACCTGCCGGGTTATTGGCAAGGGCGCCAATGGTTGTCGGGTTTCCACGGTTCGGTCGGCACCCTGATCGTGACTGCGGATTTCGCGGGTGTCTGGGCCGATAGCCGGTACTGGGAACAAGCCAGCAAGGAGCTCAAGGGCAGTGGCATCGAGTTGGTGAAGCTGCAGCCAGGCCAGCCCGGCCCCCTGGATTGGTTGGCGCAGCAGACGCCGGCCGGTGGCGTGGTGGCGGTGGATGGTGCGGTCATGGCGCTGGCCTCGGCCCGTACCCTGGGCGACAAGCTGGCAGAGCGCGGAGCCAGGTTGCGTACTGATATCGACTTGCTCCAGGAGGCCTGGAGCGATCGTCCGGCCTTGCCCGACCAGCCGGTCTACCAGCACCTGCCGCCCCAGGCCACGCAAAGCCGGGTGGAAAAACTCGCCATGCTGCGCGAGGCGTTGAAGGAGCGGGGAGCGGACTGGCATTTCATCGCCACCCTGGATGACATCGCCTGGCTGTTCAACTTGCGTGGCGCTGATGTGTCCTTCAACCCGGTATTCGTTTCCTTCGCCCTGATCAGCCAACAGCAGGCCACCCTGTTCGTGGCCCTGGACAAGGTCGATGCGCAGCTGCGTGCGGTGCTTGAAGCCGATGGCGTCAGCCTGCGTGATTATTCGCAAGTGGCGGCGGCGCTGCGTACGGTGCCTGGTGATGTGAGCCTGCAGATCGATCCGGCACGGGTCACGGTGGGGCTGCTGGAGCACCTCGATCCGCAGGTGCGGCTGGTCGAAGGGCTCAATCCCACGACCCTGGCCAAGTCACGCAAGAGCCTGGCCGATGCCGAGCATATTCGCCAGGCCATGGAGCAGGACGGTGCGGCGCTGTGCGAGTTCTTCGCCTGGTTGGACGGTGCCCTGGGTCATGAACGTATCACCGAGCTGACCATCGACGAACGCCTGACGGCAGCCCGTGAACGGCGTTCGGGTTATGTGTCGTTGAGCTTCAACACCATCGCGGCGTTCAATGCCAATGGTGCGATGCCGCATTATCACGCCACTGCCGAGGAGCACGCGGTGATCGAGGGAGATGGCCTGCTGCTGATCGATTCCGGCGGCCAGTACCTGGGGGGCACTACCGATATCACCCGTATGGTGCCGATCGGTACGCCAAGCACCGAGCAGAAGCGTGACTGCACCCGTGTGCTCAAGGGGGTCATCGCCTTGTCTCGAGCCCGGTTCCCCAAGGGGATCCTCTCGCCACTGCTGGATGCCATTGCCCGTGCGCCAATCTGGGCCGACGGCGTGGATTACGGACACGGCACTGGGCACGGGGTCGGTTATTTCCTCAATGTCCATGAAGGTCCGCAGGTTATCGCCTATCAGGCTGCACCGGCGCCGCAGACTGCAATGCAGCCGGGGATGATCACGTCCATCGAGCCTGGGACATATCGACCAGGGCAGTGGGGGGTACGCATCGAAAACCTGGTGCTGAACCGCGAGGCGGGGAGTACCGAGTTCGGTGAGTTCCTGACGTTCGAAACCCTGACCCTGTGCCCGATCGACACTCGCTGCCTGGAGCCTGCGCTGCTCACCCAGGATGAGCGTGATTGGTTCAACGCCTATCATGACCAGGTACGCCAGCGCTTGAGCCCCTTGTTGCAAGGGGCGGCGCTGGAGTGGTTGCAGGTTCGTACGGCGGCGATCTGAAATCGACCATCACCCGTGCAAGGCGGGTGATGGCCAGCTGCACTCCCGGTGTGTGACCGGGCGTGCAGGGTTCAATGTCGCTCGAGAGCCTCGCGGACAAAATCCAGGCGGTCCTGGCCAAAAAACAGCTCGTCACCCACGAACATGCTGGGGGCACCGAACACCCCTCGTTTCAATGCCAGATCGGTGTTGTCCTTGAGCCGGGCCTTGACCTCTTCGTCATTGCTCAGGTCGAGGACTTGCTGTGGATCGAAGCCGGCTCGCTCCAGGACCTGGGTGATGACGACGGCATCGTTGAGGTTGCGCTGTTCGACCCAGAGTGCGCGGAACAGGCAGTCGATGAACTCGACGAAGCGCTCAGGCAGATGCATCTGGACACCGGTCACCGCACGCATCAGCAGCAAGGTGTTGATGGGGAAATGCGGATTGAATTCAAGCTCGACCTCATAGCGTCGAGCGAAGCGCGCCAGATCATGCAGCATGTAGCGGCCCTTGGCAGGAATGCTGATGGGCGAGGCATTGCCGGTGGTCTTGAATATGCCGCCGAGCAGCATGGGTTGGTACGTCAGCTGGCTGCCGGTCTCGGCACAGATTCTGGGTAACTGGGTGTAGGCCAGGTAGGCGGTCGGACTGCCCAGGTCGAAGAAGAACTCCACGGTTTTGCTCATGATTCGGTCTCGATGATTGTTCTTGTCGGGGCGGATTACCAGCGCTCGTTCCAGGGGCGCAGGTCCAGTTCGAAGGTCCAGGCATCTCGTGGTTGATTGTGCAGGTACCAGTAGTTCTCGGCGATGTGTACGGGATCGAGGATGCCGTCCTGGTCCTTGAGTGCGTATTTCTCGGGAAAGCTGGTACGGATGAAGTCGGTATCGATGGCGCCGTCGACGATGATATGGGCGACGTGGATGTTCATTGGGCCCAGTTCCCGGGCCATGCTCTGGGCCAGGGCGCGGATGCCGTGCTTGGCTCCGGCGAAGGCGGCAAAGCCCGCAGCGCCACGAACACCTGCCGTGGCACCGGTGAACAGGATGGTGCCGCGTTTGCGAGTGACCATGCGCTTGGCCACTTCGCGGGCATTGAGAAAACCTGAAAAACAGGCCATTTCCCAGATTTTGAAATACTTGCGCGCGGTTTCTTCAAGGATGCTGCAGGGCACATTGGCGCCGATATTGAAAACGAATGCTTCGATCGGGCCGATCTGGGTTTCGATCTGTTCGATCAAGGCGATCACTTCCTCTTCCTTGCGGGCGTCGCAGGCAAAGCCATGGGCCTGGCCTCCGGCATGCTGGATGCTTTGCACCAGGGGCTGCAGTTTGTCCGCGTTGCGTCGAGTGAGGCAGGTGATAAAACCTTCTGCGGCGAAACGTTTGGCAATGGCACCTCCTGTGGCATCGCCGGCACCGACCACCAGTACGACTTTCTTGTTCAAGGTTGTAGTCATGGGGTTCGCTCTTTAGTAAACGATCGTTAGGTAAACGAACGTTATGCTATGATTTTTCGATCGTCAAGAACACTGGTGGAGCTTTTCAGGGATGCGCTATTCAGCCGGTCACAAGCAGGAAACCCGGGAGCGTTTGCTGCAAAGCAGCGCAGGCCAGGCCAAGAATGAAGGGTTTTCCACCGTGGGCGTCGATGCCTTGATGAAAGCCATTGGCCTGAGCGGTGGGGCGTTCTATAGCCATTTCGCTTCCAAGGACGAGCTATTTGGTTCGATTGTCGAGCGTGAGTTGAAGCAGAGCCTGGAGCGCTTGGGTGGGCATGGGCAGCACGATCAGGAGAAGTTGCAGCGTTGCCTGCAGCAGTACTTGAGTATGGCGCACTTGCAGCAACCAGCAGCTGGTTGTGCCATTCCTGCCCTGGGGGCGGAGATTTCCCGGGGCGGTGTCGAGGTGCGGCAACAGTCCGAGAATCTGATCTGTCGCTTGCATCAGGCTTGGGCGCAAACGCTGGGGAGCGAAAGCCTGGCCTGGTCGATACTGTCACAGTGTGTAGGAGCGCTGGTGGTGGCGCGGATGCTCGTTAGTCCGGATATCCAGCAGCAGATCCTGGCGTCCAGCCACGAACAGATTCTCAAGCAACTGCAGTAGCTGCTTGAGAACAGGCAGGTCAACCTATTTGCAGATGACGATCATGCTGCGGCTGGTGTAACCGGCAGGGTTGAGGCCGAAAGGGTAGTCTCCCGGATCTTCAACCGTGTCGCCGGATTTGGCGATCACCTTGTAGCCCTTCGGACCGCAGGACTCGGCTGCCTTGGTGTAGCACTTGTCCCATGAGGAGGACAAGCCCGAGCAATTGATGTGGAGTCCTTTTTTACCCCGTTTGACTTCGGTCTTGCTGGTTGCCGCACAGCCTGCAATGGCAAGTATGGTCAACAGTATCAAAAATCGTTTCATCCCCGTCCTTATCGCTAGCCTCGGATCTGATGCCCGAGTGTGACTGCAGTACCGTTGGCGATATCCCTGTCTGGCAACTTCCTGGGTGACGTTGAGTAGCCGACTAAACATGGCCTAATTGAGCGCCAATTACCAGACTTGCGTCTCAATCAGCTGCAACTAATGGTTTGGACTCACGGCGCATGGTCATGGTTGCTCCTACGGAAGCGAAGATGATGCAGGCAATGGCGGTCCACTGCGCCAGGGATAGGTACTCATGCAGGAACAATAGGCCAGAGAGTGCGCCGAAAGCAGGTTCGATACTCATCAGGGTGCCAAAGGTTCGGGCTGGTATGCGTGTCAGGGCAACCATCTCCAAGCTGTAGGGGAGGGCGGTGGACAGGATGGCGACGCCCAGCGCTACGGGAATCAGTGCAGGTGTGAGCAGGGCAGTGCCTGCGTGAACAATACCGATAGGGGCCACGAACAAGGCAGCAATCAGTACACCCAGCGCTGCGGTCTGGACTCCGTGCTCGGCGCCGGCTTTTTGCCCAAACAGGATATACAGCGCCCAGCAGACACCAGCCCCCAGGGCGTAACCGGCCCCGACCAGATCGATGGGAGTCTCGGTGGCTCCAGTCGGTATCAGCAGGAGTAATCCGATGATAGCCAAGGCGATCCAGACAAAGTCGAGTGCCTTGCGTGACGCATAGAGGGCAACAGCCAATGGTCCCGTGAACTCCAGGGCGACGGCGATTCCCAGTGGCACGCTTCTCAACGACATATAGAAGAGGAAGTTCATTCCGCCCAGGGCCATGCCGTAGACCAGGACCGAACGTAGTGTCTTGGCGGTGAATTTGGCGCGCCAGGGCTTTAGTAGCAGAAGCATGATGATGCTGGCGAACACCAGTCGAAGCGCTGTCGTCCCCTGGGCGCCCACAATGGGGAACATGCTTTTGGCCAGGGAGGCTCCCGATTGGATCGAAGCCATGGCGATAAGTAGCAGGCCAACCGGAAACAGGGTCGAGGCAAGACTGCGGGGTTGGTCATTCATGCAGAGGGCATCCAAAGTGTTGGAAAGAAAACAGGGCGCTTGGGGCATGATGCTCAAGTAATAGGCATTGAGCAATATAGTGCGCAAAGTCTTTTGCGTTTCCTATATATAAG